>JAVBQW010000036.1:0-70200 GCA_031548665.1 Thermoguttaceae bacterium | reverse complement strand
GCCATGCAGGCTTCTGGAGCTTCCGCTCCGTTGCAATCATTCGCTTCCGTTGGTCGCTTGCCGCTCACCGATACCAGCGCCCATCGGAAGCGGGTTTTGACAACGGTGCGGAAGCACCAACCGCCTGAACGGCAGGTCCTGGGTTCATCTCGTTGAAAAAACGGTACGCGACAAGGGAGGACGATTCCGTTGTCTGTTCGATTATTATCACATGAAAGTATATTTGCACGATATGGCGGGAGCGGCGAAGGGTTGGACGAAGAAGAAACAAACGCAATGGATTCATCGGATGACGGTTTTTTTGTTTTCGGACGACAACGCTTCCTTCGAACGGGAAGTCTATTTGTTTCAAAAAACAGTCGCAATGGGAGCGTGTTGCGGACGAAGGGCAATGACTTGTTGAAGCATTCGGGTGCGGGTCACATGAATTACGCCGAGGCGAGGCGTCGCAAGTTGCCGATCGGCAGCGGCGTGATCGAGAGCACGGTGCGTCGCGTGGTCAATTTGCGGTTGAAGGGAGCGAGCGTGTATTGGAAAGAGCGTTCGGCGGAAGACATGCTGCTCTTGCGTTGCCTTTACAAGGCGAATCGTTGGCAAAACATTGAAAAACAAGGAGTTGCGATCTTGCATGCCGCCTCATAATCCGCCCCCAAACGCCAAACGCTCCCCCTTGCTTGTTGAGCTTTGAGCGGTTCTCAAGGAGGGAGGCTTTTATTATTCCCGGATCTGTCAAACTTTAGGAGTCCCCCAGCTAAAGCTGGGGGCTTACCAAGGGAGTTATACCGTAGCACGGTAGGGCGGCTGCCTTCGGCCACGTCGACGCCGCCTTCCGTTGGTCGGCTCATTGTTCGGCAGAATTTGACTTTATGAAAAAAAGCGAAACGGACAAACCTTTACTCAAAATGTCAGTCGAATGCCGTTTCGCAGTATATACTGTAAACGGGAGCAAATTGCTCGTTTCTTGCCGCTTCAACCCCCGAGTTCCGGCGCCGTATTGATTTTCGGCCGCCTGCACTCGGGGCTCCTTTTCCATCGTAAATAAAAAAGGAAATTTCTGACCGTTTGCAGTATATACCGTAGCACGGTAAGGCGGCTGCCTTCGGCCCCATCGGCGCCGCCTTCCGTTGGTCGGCTCATCTTTCGGCAGGATTTGCCTTTGCGAAAAAAAGCGAAACGACAAAATCTTTTCTCAAAATGTCAGTCGAATGCCGTTTCGCAGTCTATCGACATCCAATAATGGTCTTCAAAAATAGACGGATCGTGTCCGATCCATTATTTCTCTAAGATCGCCCCCCAACTACGGTAAACTTCGTTAGCGCGGGACGCTCTCAGGTTGTCGAATGGACGCGGGAACACTTCCAATCCAGCTCGAATCTTGTCGTTGACGGTAGAGGACGGCAGTGTCGGAGCGTCGAGATCGCCGAGAACGAACTGCGCGGCGGCAAGGTAAAATTTCAACATCATCGGGTCCCAGAAAATCTTGGGACTGTGCGCGAACGTACTGTAAAAGCAACGGCCGCGACCGTAATCCTTGACCCAGGCCAAAGCGTAATCCTCGTCGGCCCGTTCCTTCTTGCCGGTATGCGGCGGCCGATTCAAATCGGTCTTTTCCTTGTCGATGCTCAACAACACGCGCTGCTTTTCACGGGAATAGGGCCCCTGAACCCGGAAAAATTCGTCTTGATACTCGAAACCTTCCTTCGGAAAGAACTGGAGCAACGGATGGTTCGGCTCCTCAACCTTGACGAAAATCTTTTCGTCGGCTTCCCGATGATTGGTTCCGCGTCCGCCGATCATTTCTCCGAAGACAGGCCAATCGTCCTTGCCCTTGTTCGGACCGGCCCAATTCATGAAGGCAGCGGTCGTTCCGTGGACGCCCATCAAGCCGCCGCCGCGCCGGACGAACTCCTCGATGTTGTTCCGCAACGTTTGATCGCTGAACACGTTGCCGACGTTGTTGTTGAAGAAAATCGCGTCGTATTGCTTGAGATTATTCGCCTCGAAAACCCGCGGATCGTGCGAGACGGTCGTTTCGAAGGCGCCGGTCTTTTTTCCCATCAGAGTGAACGCCAAATTGGCGTGGGCGATCGAACGATGTCCGCCGTAATCGGCGTTGACGTCGAAGATCAACAGCTTGCGCGGCTTCTTCGGCACGGCGACGGCCTCGGCCGGAATCGCCTGTTCGATGAGCGCTCGCTGCTCCGCCGTCACGGCATTTTCCGGAACGATATGAATTTTCGGCGGCTCGACCGTTTCCTCACCGCGAAGCGAAACCACGACGACCACCAGAAAAAAAACGAGGAACGGCCCCAAACGTCGCATAAAACTCCTTCCGAGAAAAGGGGATAATGATCGTTTCGATTGATCTTCCGCCTGCGTTTCAGCCACAAATCGAGATTCGAAGAGGCGATGAAGAAATCATAATTTGGGAATCATCATTCCGCCGTCGACCATGACGACTTGACCGGTACTGTACGCCAATTCTCCCCGGGCGAGCATCGCGACGGCGCGGCCGACGTCGGCCGGTTCGCCCCAACGCCGCTGCGGAACGAGTCCTTCGGCGATCAGTTTGTCGTATTTTTCCGTCGCGGAAACCGTCATGTCGCTCCGGATCAGGCCCGGCCGAATTTCGTAAACGGGAATTCCGTATTCGGCGAGTCGGATCGCCCAGAGTTGCGTCGTCATGCTGATCGCGGCCTTCGACATGCAGTACTCGCCTCGGTTCAACGACGCCGCCGTCGCCGAGACCGACGAAAGGTTGACGATGCAACCGAAAAACTCCGGCGACTCCGCTTTCTGCTCCAGCATCCATTTCACGACGTCCTGCGTCAGGAAGAACGGTCCTTGGAGGTTGATCTTCATGAGCCAATCGTAATTCTCCTCGGTCATCGTGAGCACGTCGTCGCGGACCTTCGCCGTGACACCGGCGTTGTTGACGAGCAGGTTGAGCCGCTTGAAGTCCCGGCGAATCGACTCGACGAGCCGCAATCGGTCGTCGCGGTCGCCGACGTCGCAACGATAATAGACGATTTTTCGTCCGCCGCCGAGTTTCCGTAACTCGTCCAGCGGTTCGCCGACCTGATCGACGTCCCGCGAACCACAGAGGGCGAGTTCGTACCCCTCGGCAAGCAACGATTTCGAAATTCCCAGTCCGATGCCTCGGACTCCTCCGGTGATGAGAGCGACTTTCATGGCGATTTTTCGATCATTTTTTCGCGCGACGTCAAATCTTCGTCATCCCCGCGCAGGCGGGGACCTAGACGAAAGATGAGATTGACCGTTTGCATCCGTCAATAACGTGTGCAAGAGCGCATTGAAATTTGTTCTCTAGGTCCCCGCCTGCGCGGGGATGACGGTTTTTACTTTTCAGTAAACTCTTACCGCGTGACCCAATACGGGGCGTTGCTCGGGGCTTCAAGGCATCCGAGCAGTTCGTCGTCGAGTTTCGCGAGGAATAATTGGAATCCGGCGGCTTCCTGCACCGTCAGGATTTCTTCGCAGCGACCGGAAACGACGGAAATTCCCATTTCGGCGAGCACCTGATGCGCTTTGCGGAAGATGACGAACATTTCCATGAGGGTCGTCGCGCCGGAACCGTTGACGATCAGTTGAACATGATCGCCTTTCTTCGCTTTCACGGCAACGGCGAGTTTTTTGACCATCGTTTCGGCGGTTTCGTCGGCGGTCGAAATTTTCTGCGGTCCGGTGCCGCCGCCTTCGCCGTGCTGGCCCATGCCGATTTCCATCATGTCGTCCGGCAGCGTCGAAATGTATTGGCCGGACTGTGGATGCGTCGCGGTCTTCATCGTCACGGCGAGCGTCGCCATGGACTGGTTGAATCGCTCGGCGATTTCGAGAACTTCGTCGAGACTCTTTCCGGCTTCCGCCGCCGCTCCGGCGACCTTCGCCAACGGAATGCAGCCGCCGAGTCCGCGGCGGTCTTCGATCGGAGCGTCGATTCCCGGAGCGATGTCTTCCGCCGTCAGAATCTTCTTGACGTTGATTCCTTCCTTGATCGCCATGTTGAACGCCATGTTGCCGTTCATCACGTCGCCGGCGTGGTTCAAGATGATCAGCAGGATTCCGGCGTGGTCCTTGAACATCCGCAGGGCTTCGAGGACTTTCGGAGCACCGGGAGCCGCGAACACGTCGCCGACAACCGACGCGTCAAGCAAGCCGTCTCCGACGTAACCGCTCAGGGCCGGTTCATGTCCGGAACCGCCCAGCGTCACGACAGCGACCTTGTCTTTCGACTTCGGTGTCGCCCGGACGACGATTTTGTCGGAAACCAGCTTCACCTTCTGCGGATACGCCAAAACATATCCTTGCAAAAGCTCCGTCGTGAGATTGTTGGGATCGTTGATAAACTTTTTCATGACCATGGTGGAAACTCCTGAAAAAACTTCGGCTAAATGTTTTGGCTGATTTGTTTCGACGAACAACAAGTTGCGATTATACCGGATTTTTATCCGTTGGAACACTATTGCACCCGGAAGCCTTTGAAAAAAGAAGGCGGGTTCGGTATTGTCGGTTTTCGAGAAAAGTATTCCGAAACAATCAGAGAGAGTAGCGAAAAAGTTGATCTTTTGTCGATTTCGCCCCGGAGGGGCAGCGCATCACAGCCCAGGGCAGAGCCGAAGGCGTCGCCCTGGGCTGTGATGCAATGGCCTTTCAGGCCGAAAATACAGAAACGACAACTTTCTTGCTGCAGGCTCCACAATCAGAAACTTTCGAACGAAAGCCTCATCCTTTATTTTTGGCCCGATAGGCGTACATCGCCTCGGTAAACCAGGAGCCGAGCGGATTGCAGAGCAATAAGAGCGCCAATTTGTATCGCAGCGACGGAATGCACACGACACGATGCCGTCGAGCTCGGAGAGCCCGGAGAGAAGTTCGGACGACGAAGGTCGAACTCAACCAAGCAAACGTCGGCGTTTTTTCCTTGACGAATCCTTTCATCGTCTCCGTTCCGTGGAATCCGGTATGGGTCAATCCGGGACAGAGGGCCTGCACTCGAACGCCGCGAGCGGCGACGTCGCAGTTCAACGATTTGCTGAAAGAAAGCACATAGGCCTTGGTCGCCATGTACTGGGCGCAGTTCGTTCCGTACAGGAACGAGGCGACGGACGCCAGGTTGATCAGGAATCCTTTTTTTCGGCGGCACATCGGAACCAGCGCGGCTCGAGCGAGTCGAACCAAGGCGATCACGTGGACCTGAATCATTTCAACTTCCCGATCCGGATCGACATCGGGATAGGTTCCTTCGCGGCCGAATCCGGCGTTGTTGACCATGAATTCCAAGGTTTCGAGTTGCTCGATTCGCTTTTCGAGCGTTCGAACCTGTTCGGCGTCGGCCAAATCACAGACGATCGGCTCAACGGAAACTCCGTATTGAGACTCCAATCGGTTCTTCAATTCGGTCAAGAGTTGCTCCCGCCGAGCGACCAGGACCAGATCGTATCCTTCCGCCGCGAGTTGTCGGGCGAACTCTTCGCCGATTCCACTGGTCGCTCCCGTAATCACCGCCGTTCGTTTCGTTTCCATCGGCTCCAGTTTACCCGATTTCGTCTTTCCCGAACAGCGTGGGGCGGTCCGACGTGCCGGACGTCGCCGGGCCCGAGGCCAAGCCTCATACCGATTCCGTTTCCTCAGGAAAGTCCGTGGCCGACGGCTTCAAATCGAAGAAAAACGTGCAACAGGGATTACCGTCGAAACGATTCGTTACCCTTTCCGGTGGGATGCCGATCACCTTTTGCATGACGAGTCGGTCAATCTGACAGAGCGTCCCCAAGCCGTCCGCCATGGAAATAAACGGACAATTGAATTTCCTGATTTCAGCGCCCTCCTTTCGCTCCAGACAATCGACCAAGCGACCGCAACAGCTCAAAATGTTGACGAATTCCCGAATTCTTCCTCGCGGCGAACGACTCGTAATCTGGTCAAGAAATTGTTGAGCAATTTCGTCCGCCACGTCATGGTACACCGTGTCGAGGGATTCATCGCCGAAGTTCTTTTTCAAGGAGCGCCAAATCGCCGGCACCACGATTCCCTGATTGCCTTCGAAGAGTTGCTGCATCGCCAAAATCGTCGCAGTGAAAAGATAACGAGGCCTTCCGCGACCACCGGAGTGTTCGACCATTTGTTCGACGTAACCGGAGGAAAGCAGTTCTCGCAACTGCTCCGTGACGGCCGTTCGAGTGATTTTCAATGCGTCGATCAACTGGATAATCGTCTGAGGAGGATGACCGATCAACAAACGCATGATGCGCATCCCGGATTCACTGATCGAAGGACGCGTCACATTGAAACTCTGGAGCATTGTTCTCTTTTCCTGACGCTGACGGATAGACAAGATGAAAGGGCGTTTTCTGAAACGAGAGGAGTTATACCGTAGCACGGTAGGGCGGCTGCCTTCGGCCACGTCGACGCCGCCTCCCGTTGGTCGGCTCATCTTTCGACATTATTTGACTTTACGAAAAAAGGCGAAACGGAAAAACCTTTCCACAAAATGTCAGTCGAATGCCGTTTCGCAGTATATTTCGAAAAGGATCGACGGGGGTTCATGGTATTAACGGCAAACGGGGAGGAAATCACGAACAGCGTCGAAATAATTCTTTATTTAGTCATCATTATACGGATTTCACTCCCCAAAATCGATCAGCTGTTCGACTATAGTTCTTTTCGGAGCTTTGATTCCGGTATCCCTGATCAAAAAATACAAAAAAACACATTTTTCGCTTTCTGTGGTCTCCTTGGGCAAACAATCACGGTGAGACGGATTGGGCAATCCGATTCCGATTTCACGGAACAGGACGGTCCTCATGATTTTCTCGCCTCCATGTAATTCCTTCGTCTGGAAATAATGATATACTGGATTAGGCGCCGAACGGCCGATCCAATTGCACCGAAACGCTGTCCCTTTTCCGGGATTCCCCCCACCTCCCTTTTCGATGATCAGGAAAACCATATCCAGGCGGAAGATGACTTCCGTTGAAAAAACGGTTCAACAAGCGTTGTTCTATCGGCGTCTTGGAGCCGTCGTCGTCGTCGCCGTTTTGCTGCTCGCTTTTGCCGTGGCTCTCTTTTTCTGGACACGGTATCGCCTTCATTCGGAGCAGATCAATCGCGTGACGTATGACAACTTGGACGAGTCGGCGCCGACCTACTGGACGGATCGCGTCGAACAGGATATCGCGGCCGTGAAGCGTCTGGAGTTGCCACCGCAGCAGGAACTCAGCCGTCTGCGCTCGCAGTTGCAGCGAACGCTTCTGGCGACGGCGGCGATTTCCCAAGGATTCGACCGCTGCAACGCGATTTCCGATATTTCCCTGACGGTTTTCCGTCATGACGTTGCGCTGAACGTCGATGAGTTTTTGGAAACGATGGGCGAAACTCCTTTGGCCCTGGCGATGCGGGCCAGAATTCTCGTTTCCAACGCCTTAATGCAACTTCGCTTGAAGGATCAGGTTGCCGCAGCCGTCTCGATGAACAATTACGATCGGATCGTCAATCAATCCGACGTGAAACTCGATACGGAACCCGCCGAACTGGCGTTCTGCGGCGCCGTCAAGGTGTTTCGGTACACGTTCGACACCGCGGCGCTGGATGCGCTGTTTCAAAAGAACCTGAAATTCAACACGCGAATCACCGATTCGGGCCTCCAAATGAAGGCGAATCGAATCGTCGCGGTGGAGCAGGCCCGGTCGGGAAAAGATCGCGATGCCATGGAAACGGCCTCGCAGATCAACAATCCGACCGAATTGGTCAGGGCTTTTCAAGGAATCATCATCAACGTCGCCCGACCGAGCAAACCCGAGTTGTCGGAACCGACGGTTTTTCTGCCGCAATCGGAAGGCCCGTGGATTCCGTTGTCCGACATGAAAAACACCAAACGGGTGATCAACGACGTCCTGAACTTGATCGCTTCACGGGAAACAATCGGCGATCAGGTCGACCTGTTGATGCGGTTGGCCGGTTCCCGAATGGTCTGCGACCCGGACCTGCATTCGCTTTTCAAAAGCTGCCTGCTGGATTCCCGGAAAATCGATGAAATCGCCAAGCGTCCCGTCCTCCAGTTGCTGCAGGATCCGGAATCCGAATTGATTCGTCAGTCGCTCCACCTGCCGCCGTCCACCAAGAAGAAGAGTACCGATCCGGCGTTGGACAATTGGGCGTCGACGACCGACGAAATCAGCGTCGATATCAGCGGCGTCGATTCGTCCGTGATGACGGATGTCGTCAACATCGAACGGATTCGTCTCCAATTGGCGATTGCTCGTTCCTATCTCGCGGTCAACCGCCGGGCCGACGCCGCTCTCGGTCTTCAACAATGTTGTAAGGTCGCGCAAACCTTGACAAATATTCGAGAACGGATCGATTTCCTGTTGGATGTCGCCGAACTCCAGATCAATGCCGGAGATCACATGGGAGTTCGAGCAACGTTCAAGATGATCGGTTTGCCGAAACTGGTCGAAGGCGTCGTTTCGTGGCAGATTCTTGCTCCCGACGCTCCGGTCCCAACGGAACCGAAGCAGGATTCCATGGAACTCGAACTGGCCCGGCTGACCCGACTCAAAATTCTGGCTCGATTTCTCGACGACGCCGAACTGACGCTCGGCCTGATTCCAACCGGCGACATGAAAGATGAGGAAAGTTATTATCTTGCGTTGGAATTGATTCGACTCCAACGTCTGCGTGAGGCGACCCGGGTCTTGGTCGGAATGACGGACAGCCCCCGTACGAAAGAGATGTTCCATCGACTGGGAATCGCCAAGGGCGGTACCGAAGACGATTACCTCGCTTTGAATCTTGCGTTTCCGGAAAAAACGCAAAAAGACGACGCGTTGGTCGACACGGCCTACACCCTGATCCAATTCGGTCTGGACGAAGCGGCGGTCAAGACGGCGAAGCAAATCTCGGAAGCGGAACGCCGCGTCGCCCTTCTGCTTCGGATCGTTCGAAATATGATGACCTTCTTCGGAGCCTATGGAGATTCTGATCCGGATCATGCCGCGATTCGAAAAATGCTGCTCGAACGGGTCTTCCGGATTGTCGGCGAAATCGAACCGCTTCGAGAACGAGCCGAGGCCTTGGAACTTGTTCTTTCCGCCGCAATTCCTTTGGCGAAAGAAAAGGACGAGCTGGAATTACTCCAACCGGTCGCCCAACAGGCGTTGGAAATCGCCAAGAAAATTCCGCCGACGGAGTTGACTCGCCCGGGAATTGTCGCCAAACTCCTTTTCGATGTAATTCTCCTTCATGCCGCAGTCAACAACCGTCCGACGACCCGCTGGCCGATCCTGAACAGAGAGTTCGACCGAGCCCTGATCGATGAAATTCGTGAACAGATCTCGGAAGTTGCCGTCGCTTTGAACGATACCGAGGACGAACTCTATCGAGCACGGGGAATGGTCGTCGCCGCTCGAGTGTTCGGCGGAATCGGTCGAACACAAAACGCTCGCCAAATCGTCGACGCCGTCCTCGAAATCGCCAAACAGGAATCGGACAAACGAGCCGGCGTTTCCTTGTTCCTTTCCACCGTTCCGCTCCTTCGGCTTCTCGGAGATCTCGAGGCCGCGAAAACGGTGTATTACGATGCGTTCGTGGTCGTCGGAAACGTTCCCGACGCCGATCCGACCGGCGGCAACGCCGGAATGATTTTCGGCTCCCGACTGCGTGATTCCGAAATCGATCGACTGGTTCGTTCGCTCCTCGAAAACGACTTCGTCGCCGAAGCGATTTTTTTCGCCAATCGAATTACCGACGACACGATCCGCGACCGCTTGCTGCGAATCGTCGTGTTCCGATTCATCGACAAAGAAGATTTCGCCGAAGCGGAAAGCACCGCTCGCCGATTCAGCGATTCCGATGCCAAAACGTACCTGCTGCGCTGTGTCGCCTTCGCCAAACGACAATTGGGGAAAAACGTCTCTCCCTGAGCCCCTCTTTTCACGCGTCGGAGGCCGACGCGGCTAACGACTTTTCCGTCAACTTTGTTTCGTCCGTCATGCCTCCATCCGAATCATCGTTCGCCGAAATGTTGAACCGGGACAAACGTTACAAAATGGAAACGTACGTCTTCGTGTTTGAAACCTTGGAGTATGCACAGAACGTGTTGAAACTCGGTCGGGAAAAAGTCAACGAACCGCTGCCGCCGAAACTCCATGATGGTTCCGCCTCCGGCGAAACGCCGACGACGGAACCGTGTCATCACGTCACCGGACAAGATCTTTGCCGGGCCGCGCGAGACTATGCGCTCCATCAATACGGCTTCCTGGCGCCCATGGTTCTCGAATCCCTCGGAATTCGGACGACCGGCGATATCGGCGAAGTCGTCTTCAACCTGATCGACATCGGTCAAATGAGAAAGACGCCGGACGATCATCGGGAAGACTTCGATGACGTCTTCGACTTTCGAACGGCCTTCAGCGGCGCGTACCGAATCGGTCGCGACGAAAAGAACGGGCGTTAAGACTTTCGCCGGAAATAATCGTGTCCGTCGGACTTGGCGAGGACCGTGATTCCACGTTCCGTAACGGTAAATCCCCGACGGCGATCGAGATCGTGGTCGAATCCGATCGTTTCCTCGGGCGGAATGACGACGCCTTTGTCGATGATCGCGTTCCGAATCCGTACGCCGCGTCCAACGTTGACGTCGGAAAAAAGAATCGATTCGTAAATCTGTGAATAACTGTTGACGCGGCAGCGGGGACCGATGATCGAGTTCATGACGGTTCCGCCGGAAATAATGCTGCCGGGACACACGATACTGTCCATGGCGCGGCCGGATCGGTCGCCGTGAGCGAAAACAAACTTCGGCGGCGGAAGATTCGGATGGTATGTGTAAATCGGCCAATTCGCGTCGTAAAGATTCAGCAACGGATCGACGCTGACGAGATCCATGTTGGCCTCGAAAAAGGCGTCGATCGTTCCGACGTCCCGCCAATAGGCCTCCGTTTTACGGTTCTCGTCCATGAACGGGAAGGCGAAGACCCGTTGCGTGCCGATGATCGACGGAATAATGTTCGTTCCGAAATCGTGCTTGCTCTCCTTGGAAAGCGCGTCCTTGCAAAGCTCCTCGTAAAGAAAGGAGGCGCTGAAAACGTAGATTCCCATGGAAGCCAAGCACGTATCCTGAATTCCGGGCATCGTCTTCGGATGCTTCGGTTTTTCTTCGAAACCGATAATCTGTTCGTCGACACCGACTTCGAGAACTCCAAATTGGTCTCTCGCCGTCTCAACGGAAACCGGCAACGCGGCAATGGTCGCATCGGCCCGGTTGTCGATGTGGAACTGGATCATTCTGGCGTAGTCCATCTTATAAATATGGTCGCCGGCCAAAATGATGACGTATTCCGGTTTCTCGTCTTCCAACGCGAAAATGTTTTGATACACCGCGTCGGCGGTTCCGAGATACCAATTTTCCGCGATGTATTGCTGCGGCGGCACGACGTCGGCGTACTCGCCCATTTCGCGACAGAAATACCGAGACCAGCCCATCGAAATATGGCGGTCGAGACTCATCGCCTTGTATTGCGTCAACAACAGGATCTTTCGGATTCCGCTGTTATAGCAATTCGAAAGCGTGAAATCGATGATTCGATACGCGCCTCCGAACGGAACGGCCGGTTTGGCCCGGTCCCGGGTCAAAGGCTCCAATCGAGACCCCTTGCCGCCGGCAAGGATCACCGCCAAAACTTTGTGCTTCAACATGGCAGGAGGTGAGGGGCTGGAGGAAGTCCGACATCAACGGCGTCCCCGACGTTGTTCGGGACCGCGTTTCGCATGTCGGGCAAGGTTCGATTCAACCAAGGCGGAAATCGCGTCATCCCAACTGGGAATGTTTCGGTGAAGCTGTTCGAAATCGTTCGATTGCGACGAAAAATCATCGTCCTGCTCCGAAACGGGATCTTCGTCGCGGGTTTCCCGATGCCGTGGAGACGGCGACCGTTCCGCATCGGATTCCGCGCGTTCCGATCTTCGAGAGCGCCGACGGCCCGACCGTTCGACCGGCTTCGACTCGTCTTCGACATCCCAAATCGCTTCCGACTCGTAATTGTCGGCAATCGGCGAACGATCTTGATCGGATTCCCTGTCCTGTTGGAAATTTCGTTCCCGTTTTGCCGATTCGACTTGATCTTTTTCGGCGTAACGGGAGCCTCGGCGACCACGTTCCGGCTCGCGTTGCCGTTCCGGCTCGCGTTGCCGTTCCGGTTCACGTTGTCGCTCCGGTTCACGTTGGCGTTCCGGTTCACGTTGGCGCTCCGGTTCGCGTTGGCGTTCCGGTTCACGTTGGCGTTCCGGTTCGCGTACTGTTCGATCCTCGAACGACCGTTCGTTCCGTTTTCGATCACCGAAGATTCGTTCTTCGGTACTTCGCTCTTCGGAGCGATCATTTCTTCGTTGATCGGCAACTTGCCGTTCGTCTTGGGAGCGTTCTCCGCGTTTTCGTTCTTCGGTCGGACGGTCGCCGTCCCGTCGCTCGGCGCTCCTTTCTCTGGATGGTCTAGAGGCGTTCTGTTCTCGTGATTCCCGAGAATCTCGCGGCTCGCGAGCCCCCCGTGGTTCTCGAGAATCCCGAGATTCCCGGACCGATTCCCGTGGTTCTCGAGAATCTCGTGATTCTTGGGCCGATTCCTGACGACGTTGGCCCCGAACATGTTGTCGTTCCGGCTGTCGTTCCCGCCCCGGCTCCCGTTCCCGTTCGTTTCGAACCGGTTCGTCGTCAAAGATCGAACTCAAACGTCGAGCAGCGTCGGCGTACGGTTTCTTTTCCTCGGTGTTCAAAATATTTCGAACCGCCGCGGATTCCTCGGATTCCTTGACCGGTTCGTCTTCGAACATCGACGGCAAGGAACGGCGACCGCGTCGAGGTGCTCCTTCCGATTCCCGTTTGGATTTTTCTTCGCCAAATTCCGCGAAGAGGGTTTGCGTCGTCGATGTCTCGGAAGCGGTTTCATACGGATCGTTCGCTTCGATATTTTCGGCAACCGTCTCCTCAACGGTCTCCGCAGACAGGTTTTCGACCTGCGAGGCGATCAGCGACCACGGATCCCGTCGTTTGGAAGCGGGCCTTTCCGAAGCAGACTTTTCCGAAACGGGCCTTTCCGAAGCAGCGGGGACCTTCGGAACCGTCGGCGAAGGCGCTGCCGATGGAGCAACGGATTCCGGCTCCTTTCGTGGGGCTCGACCGGGCAAAGGTTCGACTTTCTCCAGCTTTTTCGAGGTAAAAGTCTCTCCGGACTTGATCGACGGCTTGGTTCCACTGACTACGGCGTCCAAAGGATCTTTGGTCGGGGCGCCGAACAAGTTGATTTTCGGAAAACGATCGAAAAAAGTTCGTTTCCCTTCGCCGCGTTTGGGTTCGTCGGCGTCGGCTTCGCCCATCGTTTCGGCGGTTTTCGTTGGCTTTTCGACAACGACCGGTTCCGGTTCGACGACGGACGATACTTTGACGGTTTCCATGGTCGGAGGAAGCGGCTCCTTTTTCCGCGGCGTTTCGAGACCGAGTTCGGAAAGAAGCGAGGACCAATTATCGGTATTTTGCTGAGGATCCATGGAAACAATTATCGCTGGGGTTCTTGATTTTTCGGAGGACGCTGAAACGTGATCAAGCCGCCGCGCCGAATCTCACCCCTAGTATAGAGGAAAGAAAGTCTTCGGGAAAGGAGGACAGGAGACCTGCAAAGTTCAAAACAACGCGTCATTTCGACTCCGTTGGGGGGGAACTCTCCACCCCCAATCGGAAAACGCTCCCAATCCCGGTTTCATCGGGTCGACGTCAACGGATCTTTTGAAAATCGTTTTTCAACGAGCGGTATAGGTCCTGGTAAATCGGCATGCCGAGATCGTAGACTTTTTTCGCCTTCGGATTCGGGGCGGTTTCCTTGACGACTTTAATCGTCGCCTTACAGGCTTCCTGAATTCCTTTGTACTCTCCGGCTCCAACGGCGGCAAGCAGCGCGACGCCGAACGCCGGGCCCTCTTCGCTGTTGATCGTCACGACTTTTTGACCGAAGACGTCCGCTTGAATCTGTCGCCAGAACGGACTCTTCGAGCCGCCGCCGGACGCTCGAATCTGCTTCACCGGAATGTTCAGCTCCCGGAAGATTTCCAACGAGTCCCGCATCGAATACGTGACGCCTTCCATGAGGGAGCGGACGAGATGTCCCCGACCATGAGCGAGCGTCAAACCGATGAAACAACCCCGGGCAAGCGGGTCGGCGTGCGGCGTCCGCTCTCCGCTGAGATACGGCAGGAAATAGAGTCCTTCGCTTCCCGGAACGACTTTTTCCGCTTCGGCGGTCAGCAGATCGTAAAACTCGACCTTTTTTTTCTTCGCTTCGGCGACCAATTCCTGGCAAAGAGCGTTGCGAAACCATTGGAGCGAACCACCGGACGAAAGGTTGACGCCCATCAGATGCCAACAATCCCGAACGGCGTGACAAAATGTATGGACGCGGCCTTTCGGATCGATTTTCACCTCGTCGCTGTGGACGAACATCACGCCGGAAGTTCCGATCGAGGTCGAGAGGACGCCGGTTCCGACGATTCCGTTGCCGACCGCTCCCGCTGCGCAGTCGCCGGCGCCGCCGACGACGAGACAATCGGTCGTCAGGCCGAGCTCCTTGGCTGCGGCGGCCGTCAGTTTTCCCGTGACATCTTCGGATTCGTAAACCTTGCCGAGCAACGACTGGTCGAGTTTAAGAGCGGCAAGGAGTTTCGTCGACCAATGTCGCTTGGCGACGTCGAGCAGCAGCATTCCGCTGGCGTCGCTGACTTCCGTGGCGTACTCACCGGTCAACCGTCGACGGATTTCGTCCTTCGGCAACAAAACTTTGCGGAGTTTTTCGAAATGTTTGGGTTCGTGGTTCCGCAACCAAAGAATTTTCGGAGCGGTGAATCCCGTGAGAGCGGGGTTGGCGACCAAGCCGATCAATTTGTCGCGGCCTCCGACGGCGGCTTCGATTTCCTCGCATTCGGCAGCGGTTCGCTGGTCGTTCCAGAGAATCGCGCGGCGGATCACTTTGTCGTTTTTGTCGAGGAACACGCTGCCGTGCATCTGTCCGGAAAGGCCGATCGCTTTGACGTCGCCGGGCTTGAGTTTCGCCTTTTTCATGACGTTGCGGACCGCCTTGACGGTCGCGTTCCACCAATCGTCGGGATCCTGTTCGCTCCAGAGCGGCTTCGGAGCGTAACAAGGATAGGTTTGCAAGTCGTCGGCCAAGATTCCGCCGTCCGGAGAGATAACGAGCGCCTTCGTGCCGGAAGTTCCAATGTCGATGCCAAGATATGTCATGAAAATTTTCCTGTGAGAGAGCAAGCCTTCCGTTGAAACGTTCGTTCCCGATCCGCTGATCGTCGTGTTTTCGCCGCGGGTCAGGGAACCGTTCTTTCCGGCTAGGGTTCAATGAATTCGAACAATACGAAAGAAAAGATTATTGGAAACCTTTTGAGGAGAAATGTCAAGAGAAAGGAAAAATTTGGAAACGATTTTCGACGAGTTTAGAACGCCGTCGCGGTTCCCGAACACGCCGGAAACTTAGGCTTTCGCCAGAAAATAAACCGCCAACTTTTGAGTGAAAGAGTGAAAGGGTGAGAGAGTAAAAGGGAAAATGCAAGATACGTTTTATCAATCAGTTACATCTCTCCCACCCTCTCACTCTTTCACCCTCTCACCTCTCCGTTTTTGGTATGAAACTTTCTGGCGAAAGCCTTATCGTATCTCTTCGGCTGCACCGTAGCGGGTCGCGATCATGCTGACAATAACGAGCTGCAGGGCGTGATAGATCATGATCGGCAGCAGGACGACGCCGAGGCTCAAACCGGTTCCGGCGAACAGGACGACGGCCATCGCGGTACCGTGCATCAAGGATTTCTTTGAGCCGCAGAACAGCACGGTAATCGAATCGTTCCGATCGAACCGGCAACACCGGCAGACGCCCTTCAAAATACCGTAAACGCAGAAAAACAGAACGATCATTCCGCCGCCGAGCAGAACGAGCGTCAGGAAGTCGAAGCCCGCGAAGGCGTTGCCGCCGAAAGACTCGCAAAATGACGTGTAAACGATCAAGAGGACAACGAATTGATCGAAATAGCGCAAAAACTTCCGTTTCCCGGCAAACCAATCGCCGAGCCAGGGATTCAGTATCATTCCGAGGACGACGGGCAACGCGACGATCAGCATCAAGCCGCGAATCGAGGTCAGGAAGTCGAAATCGTGTCCTTTACCCGCCAACAGAACGCTCATCCAGAGCGGCGTGAAAAAGACGCCGAGGAGGCTCGAAATACTGGCGTTGAAAATCGCGGCCGGAACGTTGCCTCGCGCCAGGGAAACCATGGCAACGGACGATGAAACGGTCGACGGCAAGGCTCCGATGTAAAAGATTCCGATCCAGAGCGTTCGCGTCGACTCGTCGACGAACAGTTTGTAAGCAAGAAGCGTAATCAACGGAAAAACCAAAAACGTCGCCAGATGAACGACCAGATGGAGCCGCCAATTCGCCAAGCCCTTGAGAATCCTGCCGAGTCCGAGCGTGATGCCGTAAAAGAAAAAGATAAACTGGATTCCGTAATCGGCGATTCGACGCAACGAGAACGGTTCGTGTCCCTCTCCGATCGACGGCGCCAACCAAGCGAGAAAAATCGAAAGCAACAAGCATAAGACGAAACCGTCAAGACGAATGTTCCGTAGTGTTTTTTTATTCTCGATTCTCAAAACTTGTTCGTGGGAGCGTTTGCGAAAAAAGGGTGGTCGAGAGTTTCGAATTCAGCCCAAACGGGGCGAAACAGTGTAGCCGGGGGTAAGCCGTATTCGGCGCAACCCCCGGGTTAAGTTCCATACGATAATCCGCACCCCAACAGGGTGCAACAGGTTTCCGAGAAAACTTGTTCGACCCCGTTGGGGGCGGTTTTCCATTTCGTTTCATGACCGGGGTTACGGCGAGTACGCCTCACCCCCGGCTATACTACAAACGGGGGCAAACTGCACCTTTTCCCCGTTTCAACCCCCGAGTTACGGCGCCGTATTGGTTTTTCGGCCGCCTTCACTCGGGGTTCTTTGTAAAGTTTATTTTGGAACACCAACCATCCGGGGGCTACGGCGGAGTACCGCCTACACCCCCGGCTCTTGGGTCGTTTCCTTTTGAGCGAAATCCTTACTCTCAATTCTCTCTCCTACCCTTTGGCTCCGAACATGACGAGCAGGAGGGCGGCGAGAATTCCGGCGAGAAAGATCGCGGCGGCGTAACCGGAAAGGAATAAGGTCCAAAACCAAACCGGAACCTGTCGATACCAAGCGAGCGGCGGATTCGTCAATGAAGTCTTCGGCGGCTTGGGAGAGTCGGGTTCTTTCGTAACCGGTTTGCGCGAAATCGTCTTCTTCGGCGTCTCTCGGCGCGACTGGGAACGGACAAACTCGATTTCGTTCAGCGCGTGGAGGAGCGGGTCGTCGTACTCTCCCGGAACTGTAGGCAATCGCGTTTTGAGGCTCTCCGGTTTGACGGTGATTCCCGATCCGGCGGTCGAGTCCAACAGGTCGATTTTCACCTCGCCGCCGAGAATCGAAAAGTCCGATTCGCTGGCTCCGACGCCGTTGTCGCTGCGCTGCGAGTCCTGAACGTCCATCTGGTGCAGCAATTGGAGCAACTTGCCCTGTTGAAAGGCCCTGACGGCGGAAGATTGCGTCAAGGTATGCCGTTGCTTCGACAACAGATTAATTGACGTCGTGATCAAATCCGACGGTTCGGCGTAACCGTGTTCGATCAACCAGGACTCGAAATCGTGAACCACGTCCTCGGCGTGTTGGTGTCGGTCCTCCGGACGTTTTTGCATCATCTTTTTGCAAAGATTGAGCAAGTCGTCCGGCGTGTCTGGACGGTCGATCAGAATGCTCGGCGGATCCTTCGTTTGGTGAGCCAACAGACGCTTCGACACCGAGCCTTCAGGAAACGGCGGATGTCCCGTCAGGCAAAAATACAGAACGCCACCGAGTCCGTACACATCGGCCCGGGCGTCGACTTTATGGCTGTCGAGCGCCTGTTCCGGCGCCAGATAATCCGCCGTTCCGAGAATCGTGTCCTCCTGAATATGCGTGATGCGGCCCTCGAACAGTTTTTCGTCGAGCAGCGCCAAACCGAGATCGAGAAGCTTGACGTCGCCGGCCGCATTGACCAAAATATTGCTCGGCTTCACGTCACGGTGAATGACGCCGACCTCGTGAGAATGGGCCAAAGCGTCGGCCGCCTGCCGTAAAATGTTGACGATCCGGGCGAAAGGCAACTTTCCTTCTTTCTCGACGAGCTTTTGCAGGTTCTCGCCGTCGAAATACTCCATCACGATGTAATGCAGGTCGCCTTCGTGGTCGATGTCGTAAGCCCGAACGATGTTCGGATGGTCCAACGACGCAATCGCCTGCGCTTCCCGAACGAAGCGTTCGAGGTAAATCGATTTGGCGAGCCGCTTCCTCGGCAACACCTTGATCGCGACCCGTCGCTGCATCAAAAGATGTTCCGCAAGATAAACGCTGCTCATTCCGCCGGCGCCGAGATGTCCGAGAATCTTGTATTGTCGAAGGAAAAAACCTTTGAATCGCCCCTTGAAAAGCTGCCGGGCGTGCCAGGCGGTGATCAGATATCGGGAGACCAGTTGACCGGAAACGTATTCGACGTCGTCGAGCTGCTTTTCCGTCGCTTCGGTTTCGACCGCCGCCAAGGCGTCGTCCAACTTGGCCGACTCGACCAAGTTGCTCCGACGTAAAAGGTCCAGAAAATTGGCGACGGATAACATGGCGGTGGTATCGGCGTTGATACCCCTCCCCTCTCCCCGGTATTCCGGGGGGAGGGGACGGTAATCTGGTGTCTGTCCAGATTATTATCGTTGTCGAGTTTTATCTCTTGTTTTTTACCGGGGTCAAAATCAGCGTGAGCGGGGTTCCGGTTTCGGGAATTCGTTCCGTGAAACAGGAAAACAGCAAATCGGCGTTCTCCGCCGAGCTGCGAATCGGAACGTCGAGAATCGCGCCGACGAAATTGGAAACGCCGACCAATTCGCCGGTTTCCTCGGCAATGTAATGCCGTTCGCCGTCTTCGTCGACGTATTCCTTGCTTCCCGTGAACACCCAATGCGTCGACATCGACTTCGGCTCGTCCTTCGTGCTGTCGGCATTGTCAAGCACCCAATCCTGAGCGAGCATTTCGGTGACTTCCCCTTCTTTGTCTTCCGGATCGTGCCAACGGACCTTGATCTCGATTTCGTCGCCGCTCGGCGGAACAAAGGTCGGATGCGTCTGTACCGGCCGGCCCGGTTCCGCGCCGATTGCCAACAGGGCAGCGTGGATCAGCATCGGCTTGACCCGGATCGAAACGATCGACTCGTGTTCCTTCGAACCGATTCGGCAAGCGAAGAGTTCCAACATTCCCTCCCGCAAGGCGACGCGACCGAGAAGCACGACGCTCTTTCCGTCCGGCGTCAACCAGATTCGGTCGTTCGGATCCAAGGGAATCAAGGTTTCCGGTTTGCCGACGAGCGGTTGTCGCTTCTTTTCCTCTTCGATCAGCGCCAACTCTTTCGCTTCCTCTTCGGCACGGATCTTTTCGTATTCCTTGAGCGCCTCCTCGCGGCTCATGTTGAGACGGCCGGAGGGCTCCTCGTCGATCGGTTCCGATTCCGTTGCCGCCGGAGTACCGGCTAAATGGGAATCGGTCGATGGGGACTTTTTTCGATCGGCGCCAGCAGGATCGGGAGCGGAGCGACCATCCTGCGGGTTTACCGCCGGAGCGGAAGCTCCTGGTTGGTCGGCGGTCCCACCGCCCTGAGTCGCCAGCCAGAGCGTAAACGGACACATCAGGAAGACCCAGAGGGCGAAGTACCAAAGCTTGCCCTTTTTGAGCCAGTCGATGACCCAAAGCAGGGCGGCGACTCCGACGAGACAGCTCACGAACACGGCCGTCAAGAGCAGCCAGGGCGGCAACGCTCCGCTGTGTTCCTGTTTGTCGGGAGAGATCAGATCTTTTAATTCGAGCAGGCCGCCGCCGCCGATGATCGGAATCGATAACAGAAAGGAAAACGTTGCCGATTCATCCCGGCGCAACCGGCGAAAAAGTCCGGCGACGATCGTCGACCCGGAGCGGGACAAGCCGGGAAGGATAGCGATTCCCTGTACGACGCCGATCAGGAGGGCGTCGAGATACGACATCGTGGAACAGGTTTTCTCGCCTTCCGGTGCTCGAAGCGAGGCAAGCAGGAGAATTCCCGTTCCGGCGAAGCAGAGCCCGGTGATCAACATGTTGTCTTCGATCCACGGACAGAATTTTTTGACCGTCAATCCGACCGCCGCTCCGGGAATCGTTCCGACAATCAAGAGCGGGATCAGACGCCGTTCCGTCGTAAAAAGATCGAGAATCCGCTGCTTGAAGACGATGAAGACCGCAAAAAGCGTTCCCAGATGGAGCAGGACGTTGAGCTTGATGAAATCGGCGGATCCCGACGTCAGAGGCTCGCCGTAGAGCGAGAACAAAGTGTTGGCGACGCCGTTGTGTCCGGAGGAACTGATCGGCAAAAATTCGCCGATTCCCTGAAGCACGGAGATGATCAGGATTTCGATAAATTCGATCATTGAGAATGATGTCGCTAACATTTAGCCGGTACTCCGGCGCTCTGGATTTGTCGTCGTCGATTACCGATTCTTCTCTTGAACCTTTCGCAACACGCTGGCGAGGCTTCGGAGCAGCAATTTTCGGGCAAACGGTTTACCAAGTCGGTCCGGGGATCCGAGCTCGGCGGCCTTCGTCATGACATGTTCGCCGTCGTAGCTGCCCATGTTGACGAGAAAGACATAAGGAGTATACGGTTTTTTTAGGAACTCCCTGATCTTTTCGAAACAAGCGAAGGCCGACATGTCGTCGAGTTTGATCTCGCTGACAAAGATGTCATAGGACGTGCTTTCGAGCATTTTGAGGGCGTTGCCGCCGTCGGACGCCGATTCGATGGAACAACCGTAATAGAACAGCATTTTGTGGAGCTGCTGACTGATCGAGTCGTCGCCGCTGATCACGAGAATCTTTTTATCCCGCAGCATCGGAAAATTACGGCAGTCGACGTCAGAGTCTTCCGAAGGGGGCGGCGAGATGCCTTCGCCGACCTGGCGGATGATTTCACGCACCGTTCGCGCTTGTTCCTGGATTCGTCGAAGATGTTCGGCAAACACCAGATCTTCGCCCTTGTTCAGGTGATAAAGCCGGGCGGACTCGACCAAAATGTTGTTGATCGGTCGCATAACGTCGGAATAGATCGTCGAAACGCTTCGAAAGGCCGCGTCCCGTTGTTCGAGGGACAGCAGGTCGAGCGTATGGATCGCCGTGGCGACGTAATCCGCGTAAAATTGGAGGAACATCAAATCGTTGACGGTAAACGCCTTCAATTTGCTGCTCTCGACGTTGAAGGTTCCAATCACGCGACCGTGATATTTGAGGGGAACGGTCATCGAACTTTTCGCGTCGACGATTCCCGCAAGATAAAAAGGGTCCTCGCTCGGCTCTTCCATGAGATACGGCTTGCCGTGAAACGCGACCCAACCGGTGATTCCGTTATGTTCCTGGAAAGCGTAGAGTTTTCGTTCCTGAGCGTCTTCCGACATTCCGTAGGCGAGCAGCGACTTCAACAGCCCGGGCTCCTCGTTCGAGAGAATTCGAATTTCGATCGTATCGAAATGCAGGATTTCCTTGGCGTATTTGATAATCTTCGCCCGCAGCAGATCGGTCCGTTCTTCCTGACTCATCGATTGCAGGTCTTGCTCCGTCAGGTCGGCGAGTTCCTTGCCGGCGTTACGAAGAAGGTCGAACGTCAATCCGGTTTTGTTCTGCTCGGAAACGTCCCGAATCACGACCAGGCAGTAGTTGATCGAACCGTCGTCTTCGATGATCGGCGTCGAAATCATCTGGAACGGCCGACCCGACACGCGGTGCGAAAACGCCGTAAACGTCGTTTGGCGACTCCGACGGTTCGTGTGGAACGGATTGAAGTCCGGTCCGGAAAAATTCGGGTAGTCGAACGCCGCATAAAACTGCAGGCCGTAAGAGTTTTCCTTGCCCGTATAGAGCTCGAACTGTTTGTTGGACCAAACGACGATTTGCCCGAGATCGACGACGGCAACGGCGATGGGAAGAAGATCCAATAATCGTTTTCCGTCAGCGAAAAAAACGTCCTGTTTGAGTTCCGTCATTGTCCTGCCTTATCCTGCCTTTCGCAAAATAACCCATGGTATCGTCAGAGTCTACACCGAAACCGACGAAAAAGCAAGAAGGTCTTGAGAGCTTGAACGGGAAAGGAATCGTCCTCGACACGTCGCCGGGAGACCGTCTTAACAATTCCCGTGAAAAAGAGTAAAATGATCCGGTTAGCCCCTTCCCTCTAGCCCTTGGCTCCTCTCCATGCAACAACGGTTTTTAGATGATCTCGCGGCGGCGACGTCGGCGGAACTAGTCGAACAGGTTCGAATCAAGTATCTCGGACGCAAAGGATTGATCACGAACCTTGCGAAAGACACGGATTTCAGTAAACTTTCCGTCGAAGAAAAAAAGGAGTTCGGCCAAAAACTGAACGAATTGAAAAATCTGGCGACGGAAAAACTTCAGGAAGCCGCCGACCGAATGAAAAACGCGGAGCCGGTCAAAAAAGGTCGCCTGATCGACCTGACGGTTCCGGGGTCGGGCAGTTCGCTGGGGGCTCTGCATCCGATTTCGATCGTCCAGATGGAATTGGAGCAGATTTTCGAAGGAATGGGCTTTTCGGTGCTCTACGGTCCGGAAGTCGAAACCGAGTTTTTCAATTTCGAGGCGTTGAACATTCCCGGCGACCATCCGGCGCGGGACATGCAGGACACGTTCTGGCTCGAAAACGACATGATCCTGCGAACACATACTTCGGCGAACCAGGTTCGGACGTTGCGACGGTTCGGAGCCCCGGTCCGGGCGATTTTTCCCGGTCGCTGTTTTCGGTACGAGGCAATCGATCCGAGCCACGAAAACACGTTCTATCAATGTGAAGGTCTGATGATCGACAAGAACATTTCGGTCGCGAACCTGATCGGCGTCATGAAAACGATCTTGAGCGAAGTGTTCAAGAAGGACGTCAACGTCCGATTGCGACCGGGCTTTTTTCCGTTCGTCGAACCGGGCTTCGAATTGGACCTGAATTGCTTGCTCTGCGGCGGCAAGGGCTGTTCGACCTGCGGCGACGGCTGGATCGAGTTGATTCCCTGCGGCTTGGTGCATCCGAAGGTTTTGGAGGCCGGCGGCATCGATCCGAAGGTTTACAGCGGCTTCGCGTTCGGTCTCGGCCTGACCCGATTGGCGATGATGAAATTCGGTGTCCGCGACATTCGACATTTCAACGGCGGCGACGTACGATTTTACGAACAATTCCGAAATTCCGCCGGCGTCGCGCCGTTTTGAGGTGATATCCAAACCCTGATTTACTGCGACACGACATTCGGTGTATTTTTGAGAGTGTAGCGTAAAAGTTGGTGTTTTATCGATTTCGCCCCGGAGGGGCATTGCATCACAGCCCAGGGCAGAGCCGAAGGCGTCGCCCTGGGTTGGCGGCCCTCAGGAAATGTTCGCCCTGGAAGGACTATGCAACACCGGCTCGGCACGGCCCTTACAGGGCGGCGATTAATGAATACGACCGGCCTCCCAGGGCGGCGGCGAATACGCCTTGCCCTGGGCTGGAATGCAATGGCCTTTCAGGCCGAAGATTCAAAAGGCAACAACTTTTTCGCTACAGTCTCGTATTTTTCCTGACTTAGGCTTTTACCAGAAAATAACCGGCAACAAAACAGAGTACGACGCGTCCGCGAGTGTTTGAAACATATTCCCTCGCTGACGCGTCGGGCTCTGGAACTTGCCCGCTAATTTCTGGCGGAAGCCTTACTCCACCTGACACCCATTTTTTGCGTCTTCATGGATACATTGACAGGTCGTTTCGGTTCGCGCGAGATCGCTTGGGGGATTGCGCTGGGTTTTTTTCTCGGAATCGTTCCCAAAGCGAATCTCTTGGCCGTCCTGATCGCGATGCTATTGTTTCTTTCCCACGCAAACATTCTCGTCGGCGTCGGGGTTGCCGTCGTCGTTTCGCTTGCGTCGCCGTGGATCGCGTCGTTTGCCGACGAACTCGGAGGATTCGTGCTCAATTCGACGCTCGGTCAACAGCTCGGCGGAACGGCGTTTCGCTTGCCGCTCGTTCCTTGGACGATGCTCGACAATACTCTCGGTCTCGGTTCCTTTCTGATCGGACTTCTTCTCTTTTTTCCCGTCTTCCTGATCGTTTGGACGCCGTTGCGTCTGTTCATGCCGCAACCGCAAGACAGCGCCCTCGCTTCGCAAAGCGAAGCGGCCAAGGGGTAACGCCGAAAATCGAAACCTAACGCCGTATTCCGATGATCCGATGGTCCCGTTTGTTGCCCCGGTTGGCGATCCTTGTTCTCCTCGTCGTCGCCGCTTGGATCTTTCGAAACGAAATCATTCGTCGGCAGCTCGTCGCCCAGGTTCGAGCGCAGAGCGGTGCCGCCGCCGAACTCGAATCCGTCCGGACCGATTTGCCAAACGGCAGCGTCGAACTGCGCAACCTGTCTCTCTTTGATCCCAAAGGAAAAGATCGGGAACTGGCGTTCGTCGAAAAGATCACGGCCCACGCCGCTCCGAAGGATCTGCTGCAACGGTATTATCATTTTCCGACCGTCGACATCGAAGGAATCCGCGTCTCCGTCGACGGCGCGGACGGATCACAGCTCGTTCCCGATAAACTTTGGTTGAAGCTCAAAGATTCGCTGCCGTCGCTGGTCACGCCGAACGACGGACTCGATTGGACCGCGTTTCTTTCCAACGATCCGGAAGTCGTCGCGAAAAATCTTTTGGATCAACTCGATTCGGTCAAGCTCGCGGAGCAGCTTCAGGAACGTTGGCCGAAAGAAGTCGAGCAGATTCGTCAACTTGGCGTCGCGCTCAAAGCCCGATTCGAAAACGTCAGGAATTACGCGGACCGAACGAAACAGCCCGGCGACAAATTGGAACTCGTCGGCGGACTCCTCAAGGAACTCGACGGCGCCGATCAAGGCGTCCAACAATTTCTCGCGGCGGTCAACCAGTTGAGAGGAAAAGCGCAACTCGATTTCGATTCGCTGATCGCGACGTCCCAAAAAGATCAGAAACGACTTAAAACTCTCAAGGCGCCCAAGATCGATACGACGAACATCACGGAATCCCTGGTCGGCGACGAAATCCGCGACCAATGGAACAAGACCGTCGCTTGGGGCGACTGGGCCCGCTCCTTGATGGTTCCCGTCGAACTCGACGGCGGCGAGATTCCGCTGTACGAACGCTTCGGTCTGACGCCGCCGAAAAAGGTTCGCGGAGAAACGATTCATTTCGTTGCGCAAGACGCAAGGCCGGAACTCCTTTTCGAAACAGTCAACTTGACGGGCAGCGTTCTTTTCGGAGAGTTGCCGATCTTTTTTAACGGCACGGTGAAGAATATCGCCTCGCCGATGGAACTCGGTCCGGAACCGATGATCGCGCAATGTTGCTTCTCGGGGTCCGGAATTCCGTCGACGGCGATTCTTCCGGAAAACGCCAACGAAATGTTCGTCGAACAGATTCCGGCGACGTTGGATCCGAATCTTTTCGCCAATCTTTACGTCACGCTGATCGTCGATCGACTCGGAGGCAAAGAGGAAGATCAATTGATTTTCCGTTGTCCGTTCTATCAACTTCCGGCGAGGACGCTCGGCGACCCGGAAAAAATCGCGATTCGTGTTTCGCCGGGACGTTCCCGTATCGACGGCGTCGTCGATTTCAAGGGCGACAAGATCGACGGACAAATTCGTATCGTTCAGGAATCGGTCCAATTGACCGCGACGCTACCGGAGCGACTTCACGAGACAGCCTTGCATCGGGTTCTTCAAGAAACCTTGAACGGTCTCGACGCCTTCACGGTCGAGATTTTCGTCAGCGGAACCCGACAAGAGCCGCAGTATGCGTTCAAGAGCGACATCGCGGACAAATTGCGACCGCAAATCGAGAA
The DNA here is from genome assembly GCA_031548665.1 of Thermoguttaceae bacterium. Classification (GTDB taxonomy): domain Bacteria; phylum Planctomycetota; class Planctomycetia; order Pirellulales; family Thermoguttaceae; genus WRKP01. The sequence continues at coordinate 44,124 of JAVBQW010000036.1, read as the reverse complement.
GCTCATGGTCCGGGAATGGGACGGAATCCGACAAAAGGCCGATGTCGCCGTCGCCGACGAAATCAACAAGGCGATCGGCACGTTGAACGACGCCATCCAAAAACATCTCGATCCGCTCGTTCAGGAAGCGAACGGACAAAAAACGTTGCTCGAACAACAGATTGCCCAAGCGACCGGCGTTCCGCTGGACCAGTTGATCAAGTCGCAACTCTCGCAGCTTTCGCCGCAGGATCAGCAAAAGCTCGGACAACTCGTCAACAGCCCGCTCGTCCAGTCGCTGCTCAAGTCCGACGCCAAGGGAACGCCGGATCAAGTCGACCAACTGATTCAAAAAGGAACCGAAAAGCTGCAACAGAAGCTTCCCGGGGCGCTCGACAAACTCTTCAACCGTTGATACGTCCCTGCCGGCCGGATATACCGTAGCACGGTAAGGCGGCCTTCAGCCTCACCAACACCGCCTTCCGTTGGTCGGCCCATCTTTCGGCAGTATTTGACTTTGCGAAAAAGCGAAACGGAGAAACCTTTTCTCAAAATGTCAGCCGAATGCCGTTTCGCAGCATAACAGCCGGAATGGAGGCGTGCTCGCCGTAATGACGGTTCATGCCGTTTTCACCGTCAATCCGGCGGAGTACCGCCTCCTTTCCGGCTGTTTTTTTCGCGTGGGAGCCTAAAGTCGTTTTTCCTTCCTTCGCTATAGACGGAAAAACCCAAACGACCTGCAATCGCCCTGTTTTCTGGAATACGCAGCTTGACAGGGCCGATGAAGAGAATTAGCGGACACCGCCAAGGAGAACGGTCCCCGATCGTTCAATGGCAAATGGTGCTTTTCGGCAAGGATTCGTCGGTTCTTTCGGGCGTTGACGCCCTCAATTTTCCGAACGATCGTATTCTTCAGGAAAACGGTCGGAATTCTTCCGGATGCGCTGGTCGAGCCGATTTTCGTGATCAAGGAAGTTTTTCGTCTTCGCAAACACTGCCGGACTATTCCCCGACGTCGATTCCAAGGGCGTCGCTGGATGGGTCCGAACGGAAAAACGTCGAGACGGAACAAGGAAAGGACTCCCACCATGACAGGCCTCTACGTCGCCTCGAATGTTCAGTCGTTGGTTTCGCAGACGCAGCTCCAGCATAACATGACGGCGCTCGGAGACATTCTGACTCGTCTCAGTACCGGTCTGCGAATCAACTCCGGCAAGGACGATCCGGCTGGTTTGATCGCCAGCGAACTTTTAAAGAGCGATATCACGGGCAGCAGCATGGCGATTCGCAACACGCAGCGGGCGAACAGCGTCATTGCGATTGCCGACAGCGCGCTCGGACAGGTCAGCAACCTTTTGAACGACATCAGGGGCCTCGTCGTCGAGGCGGCGAACACCGGCGCGATGAGCGCCGAACAGATTGCCGCGAACCAGTTGCAGGTCGACGCGTCGCTCGACTCGATCGATCGGATTTCGAAAACGACGAACTTTCAGGGCGAACTGCTCTTGGACGGTTCATTGGACTTCGAAACGCAGGGCGTCGACCGCAGCGCGATCCCCGACCTGAACATTTACCAGGCGAACTTCGGAACGCAGAGCAAAATCGATGTTTCGGTCAACATATTGAAGGACGCTTCGGCAGCCAAGCTCTTTTACGACAAGGGCGGCGTCAGCGTGCAGACGATTCTTGAAGTCACGGGAAATCTCGGCAACGACGTTTTCAAGTTCGAGGCCGGAACCTCCGTCGACCAGATGGCTCGGGCGATCAATCTCGTCTCGGACTCGACCGGCGTCAGCGCCGTCGTCGGCGCCGAGGCGACGAACGGGCAGATCATGTTGACCAGCGCCGGACTCGACAACGACATCAATTTGATTGCGCTAGCCACCGGAACGGACGCCGGGAATTACACGGTTAAGTTTTCCGCCGGCAATTCCGAGGAAACGACCTACACGCTCACGCCGCCGCACAACGGCGAGCCGGGAATCATCGATTTCAAGCTCAAAATGCAGGAAACGACCGCGCCCTCGGCGCTCGATCTCGACGAAAAGTTCAACGGAATCCATACCTACGACATTTCGGGAGCGGACGACGGCAGCGGAATCGTCGTCGAAACGACGAACGGCGAGGTTCTCAAACAGGTCGAGTTTTACCAGACCGATCTGGATTCGGTGCAGTATCCCGGAGGCGTCGCCGCGACCTACGACAAGGCCAGGGGGCTGCTCCAGATTCATCACGACGGTTCGGCGACGGACGTCGAGATCAAGCGGGCCATCGAGTCGATCGACGGATTTAAATACATTGCCGGCGACACGATGCCCGACGACGGATATTACGATCCGTTCGATCTCCGGGCGAACAACGGAATCAACATCGAAGCCGCGATTCCCGGATCGAAGTTTGAAAACACCGACGTGATCTATGTGAAGGACAAAACCGTCGACGACTTGTCGGACGGTACGGAAAAGGTCGGCGACATCGCCTTGGCCTACTCCGATGGAGCGCAACGGGCCGCCGCGACGATCAAATGGGGCGACGGAACCACTACGGATCCGACCGCCGACCCGCCGGAATTCGACGTTCAGATGAGAATCGTCGCCAAACAGATCGGCGCCGCGATGAACGACGTCAAGATCGAGTTCGAACAGGACGATACCTTCGCTGCCGGAAAGGTTACGGCGACCTACGACGCCAAGAACAAGATCCTTCATGTTCGAGGACAGGTCGACAACCAAACGGACGAAACGCTCAACGCCTCCTATGGAGACTTGAAAAGCGCGATCGAGGACTGTTCGCCGTTCAGCGTCGACGTCACGACCCTGCAAATCGACGATTCGACGTCACCGCCGACACCGGGTTCTTATAACGGCAAACCGTATTCGCTCAGCCAACGAATCCGAACCGGTCTTGTCAGCGACGACGCCACGGGCGTCACGCCGAACGTTTCCGAGAGTTCCTATATTCGCACCGGTCAGGTTTACGGCGACATTGGAACCGATCATCAAGCGTTGTTCGTTCGGATCGGCGGCGCCGACGATTACGAAGCAACGGCGGACGACGTCGTCAAGGCCTTCAACGACACGGTCGACGCTCCGTTCGCTCAAATTGCGGCCAATTTCAAGGTCAGCACGGCCGGAAACGGAACCGGACAGATTTTCGGCAACGCCGACGTCGACGAACTCGACGCGGACGTCATGGTCCGTTCCTACTCCGCGGCCCTAACCGGCGGCAACGACGGTTGGACGACGAACGTTACCGCCAAGGAACTCGTCGACTTCATCAACAGCGACGAGACGCTCAGCACGCTGTTCCGGGCCGACATGGCTCGGGGCCAGAACGGCGCCGGACTGCTGACACTCTTCGACGAGGCGGCCTATTACGGTTCGTCGTGGGAAGATAACTCCTTGCAGTTTCTCGGTCCGAAGGGTTCGCCGGACGTCATGTTCGTGACCGACGGTCCGAATTCCGCATTGAGCATCTCGTTCATGTCCGGAACCGATACGAATGCTTGTGTTTCGGATACTCGACCGGCGGCCAGTATGTTGGCGACGAATCCGAACGCCGCGTTTGCCGTGCAGGCGCTGACTTCCGGTGAGCAGTTCGACAACATGGCTGTTCGCCTGATCCGGCTCGATAAGAACCACGTCGTCGACGACACGGCGGAACCGCCGCGCGACGACAGTTACGCTCAATACATTTCCGGACCGTCGACCGCGATGGCGTATTGCAGTATCAACGACGCCAACTCCGGAACTCTCGAAGAGACCGGCAAGTTCATCGTTTACAGCGCCAAGGGCGGCGACGAGTTGAACAACGTTTCGGTCATCGCGAAGCTCGACGAAAACCAGTCGGAACGGGTCAAAGTCAACTACGACGAGACGCGGAAGCAGTTGGTGATTTCCGTCAACAGCAAGGAGAGCGATCCGGATCTCGGAGCCGTCACGCTGACCGAAGCGGTCGCCGCGATCAATCAGACGGGACTTTTCCGTGCCGAGTACGACTTCAGCTACAACAATCGCGACGACGACACGGGACCCGGTTTGGAAACTTTTGGTCCGTTGCTCGCGGCGAAGACGACCAGCGAGATCGGCAACACCGGCAACACCGGCGGTTACAACGGCGTCCTGGAAGTTTACGTCGCCGGAGACGACTCGCAGATTACGTCGCAACGGGTCGTCGACGCGATCAACAAGAACGCGGTCACGTCGAAACTGTTTTCGGCGAACCTGATGTACAACGGCGACGACTTGGAAGAAGTCGGGTTGATCGACTTCCGCAAGGACAATCTGCGGACGATCGTCAATTCGGACGGCTCGACGTCGACGGAACCGAACATCGTGACGGGAATTTCGGGAACGACGGGAACCGACACGGGATACATGGTCGTTCATCTGGCGACGGACCAGTACGGCAACGCAATCACCACGGCCAAAGATTTGGTGAACTACATGAACACGTTGACGGCCGATGAAACACACGGAATCAGCGTCAGTTTGATTCGACCGGACGGCGTCGACAACTTGAATCGGCATTGGACCGTGGATTCCTGCGGCAACGTCGTCGAGACGCAGGATTGCGACGACGACTACGGTAAGGGGCTTTTGAAGCCGACAATCGCGTACGATGATTGCGACAATCCGATTTACAGTCCGATCGAGTTTTGGTCGTACGGCGAAAACATGACCGACGGTTACGCGCACGGAACAATCGTCGCGGCCAACGGCGTCAACGCCTCGATGCAAATTTATGCGAAGCAGGCCGGTTCCGACTACAACGGTACTTCGTTTAAATACGTGCTGTTGACGGATCCGTTGAAAGAGATGTACACGGAATACGATACGGCGAAAAAACAGATCGTCGCGTACATTCAGCCGAGTACCTCGGCAGCGGCCGTCAAAAATTTGATCGAGTCCAGCGACGGCACGAAAGATCTTTTCCGTGCCGTCCTGACCGGCGACGGTTCCGGGATCGTCACGCCGCAGGACGATTACATGGTGATGAAAGGGGGAGTTTACGACGCCGGTTATCGCGGCGGCGCCCACATGCTCGGGGCGACCGATTCCGACCCGCACCGACTCGTTTTCGAGTCGACGGAGCAGGGATCGACGCAAAAAGTCATCGTTCGAACCTTGGAGGGCGACTTTACGGTCAAGACCGCCGATGGGATTACGGCGGACACGGCGTACGGGAGCGATATGGTCGCGAATCTCAACGGCATTTCGATGAAGGGAGACGGCCGCAAGATTTCGCTGGATTCTTCGACCTTGAAGCTCGATATGACGGTCGCCGACAAGGTGACGACGGGAGACACGATCCAGTTTTCGATCACCGGCGGCGGCGCAACGTTCCAAATCGGTGCGGACGTCGTGTCGAACCAACAGATTCGGGTCGGCATCCAGAGCGTGAACTCAGCCCGGCTCGGCGGCGTCGATGGTCGACTGTACCAGTTGCGCAGCGGCAACAACGCCGACTTGTCAACGGACACGAAGTTGGCGGACAGAATCGTTCAGGACGCGATTTTATCGATTGCTCAAACACGAGGGCGGCTCGGAGCGATTCAACGCAGCACATTGGATCCGGCGATTATTACGCTGCAGGATACGGTGGAGCAGCTTTCGGCGGCCGAGGCTCAAATTTCGAACGCCGACTTCGCCGAAGAGAGTTCCCGCCTGACGCGGGCGCAGATTCTCGTCCAATCCGGTGCGAAGACGCTCGCCATCGCGAACCAGTTCCCGCAATACGCCGCCTCGCTCATTGGATAGTACGCCGACATCGACTTAGCCGCGTCGGCCCCCGACGCGCTGACACCATGGACAAGCATTATTTCATCATATCGGATGGAAACGACAACCAACGAATAACGAAAAGTCGTATTGAGGCCAAACGGGCCTTGGCTGACGACGAGTTCACAACGGTCACGGAAGTCAAGGAACAAACGATTTACATGGAAAACGCCATGATTCGGGTTTCCGCCCACGTCGAACTTAAGGAGTAGAGACCATGCCGACAAAAATAAAATCCTCTGCAGAAAACAAAATCCCGAAAGGTCTTGAGCGTCTTACCACCGTTGTCGACAAGGATTGCGAACGTCGGAGCTTGGAAATCGCTCTTGAGATGGCGCGCAAGAGTCGAGCGGCAAAGAAACAAAAGCTAACGAAGACGTCCAAGTAAATCGTTTCTTTGTCGTCCTACCGTCGGCATTTTTCTTACAATCACCCCAATCGCGCCGACCGGATTTTCCGATAGTTGCGATTATTCTGTTTATAGCGATTGCACAACAAAACAAGAGAGATAAATTACACAAACAAGGCAATTTTCTTCTTGTTCTCTCTAAGAATGTTCTATAATGCACTAGGAAATTTTACGCAACCTACACAAATTGCGTACATTTCCCATGTTTCTGGATTTATTGTCGATTCGACCGATAGTGCTCTCTTGAGGTAAGAGAGTTCGGTAGGATCGAGTATCACATGTCAACCGTGTCACGAAGCACGTCGAGTCGGTAGAACTCACGACGCAGGTTTCGATTGGAAGGAAACCCCCGTCATGCGCTACCGGAACGTCCTTGTTCGACACCGCGTTGGAGAAAGAAAGGATAGACTCACATGACTGGACTCTATGTTGCATCCAATCCTACCGCTCTGAGCGCCCAGTTCAACCTGACGCGGAACATGGGCGATTTGTCGAACGTGTTGACTCGTTTGAGCACGGGCTTGAAGATCAACTCCGGTAAGGACGACCCGGCCGGTTTGATCGCCAGCGAACTGCTCAAGGCGGACATCACGGGAACGACGAAGGCGATTACGAACACGGAACGAGCGAACAGCATGATCGCGACGGCCGACAGTTCGCTTGGGCAGATCAGCAACCTCTTGAACGACGTGAAGGGCCTCGTGGTCGAAGCCGCGAATACCGGAGCAATGAGCGCCGACCAGATCGCGGCGAATCAGCTTCAGGTCGACGCCTCGCTGGAATCCATCGATCGGATCGCCCGATCGACGACATACGCCGGACAGAAATTGCTGGACGGTTCGCTCGACTTCCGCACCAACATTTGCGGTGGAACGAACGGCCAGATCAGCAACCTTCAGATCACTTCGGCCAACTTCGGCAACGCCGATTCGATCAACGTCGACGTGCAGGTTCAAGAAGCCGCGAAGAAGGGAACGCTCATTTACAACGGAACCGGCGTCGACCAACGGACGACGATCGACGTGACCGGCAGCGTCGGCACGAAATCCTTTACGTTCGGAGCCGGCACGACGAACGACCAGATGGCGACGGCGATCAACGCCGCGTCGGACTCCACGGGCGTTGCGGCTCGCGTCGAAGGAAAAGCCTCGCGCGGCAGCGTGATTCTTTCGTCTTCCGGTCAGAACAACGACATCGTGATCACGGCCAACAGCGAAGGCAAAGACGCCGGAAACTACACGTTCCGTATCGTCCACGGACCCGCCAGCGACGCACGCATCGTTTCGGCTCCCGATGCCGCGAGTCCCGGTGTGGTCGAAATCTCGGTCGTCGACTCGTTCGACAAGACTTACAACAAGTTCGCCGGAATGTTCAACGTCACGATCGACGGCCAGTACGCCGTCGACAACAAGTTGACCGCCAGTGATCCGCAGGATCCGACGGCCGATCCGTTGACCGCTGCACAGGCTGAAACTTCCGTGACCATGATGCGGGGAAATGCCAACGCGGTCCAATTCTTCCAGCAGGCGTCCGCCGCGACCGGGACCACCGAAAGCGGAAAAACTCTGACCGTCACGACCGTCGCCGAGAACGATCACATGTCGTCTTACAACGGTTGGTCGGTCATCGTCGACGACGCCGTTTCGGCCGACTTGGAAAACGGACAAATCGACGTCGATAACAAGACGATCAAGATCAACTCCGCCAACGCGACGACCGACAACCTCGCGGTTGCTCTTGACGCGGCTCTCGGTCAGGGGTCGGTTGACGGCGGAACCGAACTCACGTTGAGCGGGGCTGCGCTGGTTAGCGGCGATAAATTGACTTTCGGAAACGGCGGCGACGCCGGCGAACTCTTCGTGACCTACAAAGAAGGCGCGACCGCCGGGGAAATCCAAAAAATGATCAACAGCGCTCCGTACGTCCAAGCGACCTTGGCCAGCGGCGTGACGAGTTCCACGTTGGTTCCGAATCTTCCCAACGGCAGCATGCACGTTGAAACGAAGCAGGAAGATATTACGGCTCCGACCGACATCAACAGCGCCAACCCGTACGTCTCCGGAACGACTTCGCAGCAGGTGATCGACATCATCAACAGCAAGCTCGGCGACAAGTTTACCGCTGTCGCGCTGAGCGGCGACGGAACCAACGGTCGCGTCTCCTACACGGACGCTTCGGTGATTTCCGGCAGCGTCAACAAGGACAACGCCCTCCGTTTCACCGGCATGGACAACGGTCCGATCGTCCGCATGGTGACCGGCGGTTCCAACAAGGAACTGGGGTTGTCGATCGTTTATCCCAGCGAAGCGGATACCGCCAACGGCATCCACACGCCGGTCCTGCAAATCCAATTGGCGACCGACGCTTCCGGAAACTCGATTTCCAGCGCCGCGGACGTCGCCGCACTGTTCGACAGCTTGACGCCGGCCGAAACGCTTGGTGTCAGCGCCGAAGTTCTCTATCCGGACGGCGTCGATCCGAACGGTCGCGTTTGGGTCGATGACGGTTGCGGAAACATGGTCGAAGTCGACAACTGCCCCGCGAAGTACGGGCTCGGAATCGTCGATCCCACCGGCGTTCCCGGAACGTGCGAAATCCAGCAGAACGACCTCGTCATGCTCGGAAACAATGAAGGCATCGTCGCGACGAAGGCCGTCGCCCGAATCGCAAACGCCGACTTGTCCGGAATGAACGCCCTGACTCCCGGAGCTGCCGCGCCCGCCAACGCCGTGTCCGGTGGAGACGCGACCCGGGGCGACGAAGGAACGACCCTGTTGGAGTTCTATCAGACATCCGCGATGAACGGCGTGTCCTTCGCCTTCACGCTCGATGCCAAGAAAACCGGATTCGATCAATCGACGGGAACCTTGGTGACGTATATCGATCCGACCTCCGCGAATCTGGAAGACGAAGACTTGGCCAACGCCGCTTTGGAAAGCCTGGTCAACGGAGCGATTGCCGCCAACTGGGAATCGATTCGCAACTACACCGGAGCAACCGGTGGTCCGGTCAAGCTCGCGACGGAAGCCACGATTCCGGCCGGGGAAAGCACCCCGGAGATGTCGACCGCTTTGGAAGACGCGGCCTTATATGACGCCGGAACCGGCGGCTTCACGAAGATTCCGCCGTCCGTCGGAGCGAAGACCACTGACACTGGAACGCTCGGTGTCGGCGAAAACGATCCCGTGTTGCTCATCAAGGCGAAGCAGGCGGGCGTCGATATGGCCGGTGTCACGATCCATTTCGTCCAGGACGACAGCTTGACGGCCTACACCATGGAGGACTACACCGCCGGTTGGGCCGATGGTGACCCGACTGCCATGGACGTCGCCGTCGAGTTCCAACAGAACGACGACGGAACCAAGGCCTTGATCGTTCGCGGAAACCTCGGTGTCGATGCGGCCGGCAACAAGATCCACAGCGTCAACGCGATGGTCTTGGCCAACTCTCTGACCAGCAACGCAGAGTTCCAGAAGTATTTCACGGCCGAAACGCCCCTCGGGCTGATTCCGGAGGACGACGCGGTCGGTCCGTTGCCGACGGACGCTTTGGGAACCGTTGCGTTCTCGTCCGACGTCAACAAGGTTGCCGCGATCACTTCAGGCGGTTACGAAGTTTCGTCCAATCTGAACTGCACGCCGGGCGCCTCGACCTCCAGCGGCGTCGCGATGACCGGAGCCAGCGATTCCAGCGAACGACTTATTCTCGAAGCGACTGAATACGGAAGCCAGAATTTCGTGAAGGTTGCCACGGCGGAAGGTTCGTTCGACACCTACTGCCCGCTCGGGTTGCAGACCTGTTACCTTGCCGGAACCGACGTCGTCGCGACGATCAACGGCAACGCGGCAACCGGCAACGGAACGAAGATTTCGATCAACACCGCGGACCTCGCCATGTCGATGGACGTCGCGAATCAGGTTGGCGGAAGCAACTTCAACATCCAAGGCGGCGGGGCTCTGTTCCAACTCGGTCCGGACGTCGTTTCGGCCCAGCAGATGCGGGTCGGCATCGGTTCGATGCTTACCACGCAGCTTGGTGGAGTTTCCGGAAAGATGTTCCAGCTCAAGACCGGTGGTCAGGCCGACTTGCTGACCTCCGACAACAGCCGGAAGATGGCCGACCGGATCGTTGGTGAAGCGATCAACTTCGTCGCAACGACCCGTGGTCGTCTCGGTGCCATCCAGAAGAGTTCGCTCGATCCGAACATCTCGATGTTGCAGGATTCGTTGGTCGCCCTGACCGCAGCGGAAGCGTCGTACTCCAACGCCGACTTCGCCGAGGAAAGCTCCAACATGACGCGGCTCCAACTGTTGGTCCAGGCCGGTATGTCGACCTTGGGTATTGCGAACCAATTCCCGCAGTACGCCGCCTCGCTCGTCCGCTAGGCCCGTCCCCCCCTTGAGTTGCGTCGATTTTCGATGCAATGGAGAGCCGGTCGACTCGCAAGAGTTGTCCGGCTTTTTTTAATGATCAGACGAACTTCAGAGCCCGACGCGTTAGCGAGGGAAATGCTAATTTCAGGGCCCGACGCGTTCAGAGCCCGAAGCGTTAGCGAGGGAATGTACTCAAACCCCTCGCTGACGCGTCGGGCTCCGTAACAACCTGTTTTCGCTTTATCGTGCAACGGCTTATTCAGCCAACGTTTCTAGAAAGTCGACGTTGGTCGCCGTTTGGTGAAGCCGATCCCGAAGAAACGTGATCGCGTCTTCCGGCGGCATGTCGGCCAAGCGTTGTCGCAAGGGCAGGAGAGATTGGTATTCGTCGGACGCAAAGAGCATTTCTTCACGTCGCGTTCCGCTTTTGGAGATGTTGATCGCCGGCCAAATTCTTTTATCGGCCAAGGCCCGATCCAAGCGGATTTCCAGATTGCCGGTTCCCTTGAACTCTTCGAACAAGGCATCGTCCGCAGCGCTTTCGGTTTCGATCAGGACCGTTGCCAAAATGGTCAGCGAGCCGCCGGATTCGACTTGTCGAGCGGCGCCGAAGTATTTTTTTAACGCCTGATAGGCGCTGTTTTCGACATTGGATTTTCCTTGAAGGATCGCGTCGTTGGACCACGCTTTCGCCAGACGCGTGATCGAATCGAGAAAGATGATGACATCCTTTCCGTATTCGACCATCCGTTTTGCTTTTTCGAGGACCATTTCGGCGATTTGGATATGTCGGAGCGACGGCTCATCGAAGGTCGAGCTGATCACCTCGCAACGAGGTCCGCGAAGCTGCCGAATCGTGTCGGTAACTTCTTCGGGACGTTCGTCGATCAACAGGTTGAAAACGTAGACTTCGGGGTGATTGGCGAGAATCGACTTCGTCATTTTTCGGACAAGCGACGTTTTTCCGGCTTGCGGCGGGCTGACGATCAAACCTCGTTGGCCGAAACCGATCGGAACGATCAACGGAAGGATTCGTGTATCCAGATCGCCTTCGGACGATTCCAGAACGATTCGTCGATCGGGAAGGATTGGTGTCAGATCGTCGAAAAACGGCTTACCGTTCAGTTTTCCCGGTTCTTCGTGATTGATCGCCTCGACCCGTAACAGCGCAAAATAGCGTTCGTTCTCTTTCGGCGGCCGAATTTGTCCGGACACCGTACAGCCCTTCCGCAGACCGAAGCGCCGAATTTGGCTCGGCGAAATATAGATATCGTCGGGACACGACAGATAATGATAGTCCGAACTTCGAAGAAAACCGAATTGGTCGGGAAGGATTTCCAATGTTCCTTCGCCGAACATCAGTCCGTTTTGGCGAATACGATTTTTCAGGATTCGAAAAATCAGTTCGCGACGATCCGATTCTTCCGAAACGTCGTCGATCCGTTGTTTGCGAGCCTCGGAGACGAGTTCAGCGGGCGCCATCGCCTGAAGCGCGTCCAAATAGGTTGCGTCGCCCTCTTGTCTGAGCTTTTCGTATGTTTCGTCGTAGTCCGGTTCGATCAATCCCTGGCTTCGTTCCTGCGCAAGCACTTCGGCCAACGAAAGCGGTTCGCCTTTTTTTCCAACCGGTCCGGACTGCGGAACCAAGGAGCCGGAGTATTCTTTGCGTTCACGGGGAACGTTTTTCTTTTTCCGCTTCCACGAGGGAAGATCCGGTTCGTTCCGATCGACCGATCGAAACGAATTCGAATGCCCTGCCGATGATTGTTTTTCTGATTCGCAGGACGGCGAGACGTCCAACGGAGCTTCGGATTCCGGAAAAATACCGTATCCGAACGGCTCCTTCGGTGGAGAAGAGCGACGCATGGGACTAGGAAGTAAGGAGGGAGAAGAGACAAGGGCGACAAGGCAGGAGGTCCAAACACTAGCCGTTTATCGAATTTTGCCAGATTTCGCGTATTATGTCAAGCGTTTCCGGCAAAAACCTTGAATTATCGACGACCCAATCGGCTTGTTTTTTTTTCGCCTCCAACGGAAGTTGCGCTGCTTCCCGGGCGTCGAATTGAGCTTCGGTCCAACCACGTTGCCGGACCCGCTGCAAGCGGATGCTTCGAGGCGTGTCGACGAACACGATTCGATCGACGCTTGTTTTCCAATCGGTTTCGAGGAGTAATGCGGCATCCAACACGGCGACCGTCGCCCCATTTTCCCGTAATCGGCGGAGTTCCGTGTCGATTTCGTGTTTGATCCGTGGATGGGTCAACAAGGTCAGGAATTCCAATTCGCGGCGCCCGGACTCCGTCGCGGCAAAAACTCGTTTTGCGATCTCGTAGCGGTTGAGTTCGCCGTCCGTGTCGAAGACGGCGTCGCCCCAGCGCTTTCGGATCTCGTCCCTGACTTCCGGAAAGCGGAGTACTCGATGTCCGAGAGCGTCCGCGTCGATCACACCGGCCCCCAATTGACCGAATAACGCCGCAACGGCGCTCTTTCCGCTGCCGATTCCCCCGATGATTCCCAACGTTATCATTTTTCGATAAATGGTTTAACCGTGATTGACGATCGTCTGACATTATATTGATTCCGTCCCGTCAGAACCACGGGGCCCGGCTCGGCGGGCTTGTTTTTCAGCTCTTGACGACGCCGGTCGACGAGATAAAATTATCGTGAGGAAGTTCTGTCGATTCTACTACTTATAAGGAAAGATCATGAAACTGAACCGTAAAGAGTTTTTGACGACCCTCGGCGTTGCGGGAACCGCGTTCGCCGTTAACGGCTTTGAGGCTTTGGATGTTTTTGCGCAGGAAGAGAAGGGCGGAACACCGGATCTCGTTGCCGTCATGGGCGGCGAACCCGACGTCTTGTTCCAAAAAGCGATCGAATCGCTCGGCGGAATGGGACGTTTCGTCACGAAAGGAAACAAAGTCGTCATTAAGCCGAATATCGGTTGGGACAAGAAACCGGAACTCGCGGCCAATACGAATCCGATTCTCGTCAGCGAAATGGTCAAGCAGGCTCTCGCCGCCGGCGCGTCGGAAGTTATCGTGTTGGATCGAACCTGCGACGAAATGCGACGCTGCTACGAAAACAGCGGCATCGAAGCCGCTGCCTTGGCCGCCGGAGCCAAGGTGATGCCCGCCAACGACGAACGCTATTTCAAAGAAGTCGAGCTTCCCGAAGGAAAGAAGCTGAAAAGCACGAAAATCCACGAAGCGTTGCTCGCCTGCGACATCTGGTTCAACGTTCCGGTCCTCAAGGTCCACAGCGGCGCCAAGATGACGATCGCGATGAAAAATTACATGGGCATCGTCTGGGACCGACAGCTGTTCCATCGAACCGACCTGCAACAATGCATCGCCGACGTCTGTACCTGGTCGAAGAAACCGGTCCTGAACGTCGTCGACTCCTATCGAATCATGAAGGCGAACGGACCGCGAGGCAAGTCGGAAGCCGACGCCGTGCTGGTCAAAGCCCTTGTCGCTTCAACGGATATCGTCGCCGTCGATACCGCGGCGACGAAACTCGCCCAACAGTTTACCAACGTGCCGCTTGAGGACGTCGGACATATTCGCTTGGGACAGGAACTCAAGCTCGGAACGACCGACGTCGAGAGCTTGAACGTCAAGAGAATCAAGGTTTAGCGATCCGCCTTAGCCGCATCCGCCTGCGGTGCGAGTGTTCCGCTGAAAGGGGGCGTTTGCGAAAAGGGGGTGGTCGAGAGTTTCGAATTCAGCCCCAACGGGACGAAACAGTGTAGCCGGGGGTAAGCCGTACTCGGCGCAACCCCCGGTTTAAGTTCCGTGCAATAATCTGCACCCCAACGGGATGCAACAGAATCCCGTGAAAAACTGTTCGACCCCGTTGGGGTGGAAGATCGTCGCCCCCAATCGGCGAACGCTCCCGCTGAAAGGGTAAGAAAAGGAGAGGGCAAAAAACCGCTTGCGTCACCCTCTCACCCTCTCACCCTCTCACCCTCTCACCCTCTCACCCTCTCACCCTCTCACCCTCTCACCCTCTCACCCAAAGAGTCTCAAAATTTCCGGCGAATCCAGCGAGTCGACGATCAGGTTCGCCGCTTGGAACTCGCCGTCTTTGTTGTGGTTCGCCAGCACGACGACGGAATACGCCCCGGCCGAGCGGGCCGATTGAGAGCCCGCGACGCTATCTTCAAGGACCAGCATTTCCGACGGCGCGACGCCGAAATGGGACGCCGCTTTCAGATAAATCTCCGGATCCGGCTTGCCGTTGACGATATCCTCCGCCGTCAGGACGAATTCGAAACGGTTTTTCAAGTTCTTTCGCTGCAACACTTCGTCGACGACCCGGACTGCGCTGCTCGTGCAGACTCCCTTGGGGATCTTTTTTTGTTCGAGAAATTCCAGCAATTTCGGCAAGCCGGGCATCGTGGAATATCCGTCGTTCAGGAACTCCAAAAAAAAGTCCTCGGATTCCCGCTGTAGTTCCTGCCAACTCTCCGGGAAGCCGAAACGTTCACGGAACATTTCGAAACAGTATCGCGGCGGCCTTCCCATGACGGCGGCGCAGAGTTCCCGTGAGTATTTCTCGCCCCGTTTTCGTAACAGGGCGTCCGCCGCCTTCCAATAAACGTCCTCGGTGTCGAACATCAAGCCGTCCATATCGAACGCTACCGCTTTGATCATTGCTTCCTTTCTCGCATAAGCTTTCTTTCGTAAACATTTATCGTTGATCCACGATTCCGTTTTCCTGCAGTCGGGAGGTGTTCTTCCATTCCGGATTGCGAATCCATCGGGGAATCGTTACGGTCTGACACCAATTCTTGAGAATTTCCGTCGAAGCGGATCGATTGACGGCATCCTGCAGCCGGATTTTCTTGAGATCGTCGCGGGAAATCAGGGACGGCGGCTGAGTGGTCAGCGCGGTCGACCAGATCGTCTCGTTCTTCTTTTCGATCTTGAGTTCGAACCGATAGGGCTGAAACCACACCCCCTGACCGCCTGAAGAGATCAGCGGGGCGCCGCTTTCATTGACGCCGTAAAAAACCTGGATCGGCTTTTCCTTGCTCAAGGAGAGGACGAATCTCGTTTTCGTCGCGGGATTGATCCGGAGCCCGTTCGCTTTCAGCTTGTCTTCCAGGGATTTCGTGATTTCGTTCCGATTCTCCCTGATCGTCGGGTCGAGTTGAAGGGAGATCTCGCCGCCGGGATGCACGAAAAACGCATCGTCCAACGTTAATGTTTGAGGAAGTTCGAGAACCGGAGAGTGGGGAATCTCGACGCCGCAGAGCATCGTGTCGGCCGACAAGCGGGAGGCCAGATACCAGACTTGTCCGGCGAAGCATTTGAGTCCGCTGCCGAATTCGTATCTCCAGACCGGCAGTTTTCTTTCGACGTTCACCAAAATATTGCCGGCCAAAAGATAGCGGTCGTCGATCCATGCCAGAAAACTGTTTTTCGAATTTTCACCGATCAAAAACGAGTCGCCTTTTTTCCCCGTGGTTGCGTCCCAGAAAAAGATTTCGTCCTTGGATACCGAAGCGATCGTTTTTCCGTTCGGCGAAAAAGCATAGGAAGCGAATCCTCGACCGGAGGTCGAATCCAACGCTCCGATCGGTTCTCCCGTCAAGGCGTTGAAAAATGTCGCTCCATGAGGGCTTGTCAGCAAACAATAACGGCGACCGGGAGAAAGAACGACCGTCGGATGGAATCCGCCGTTCACCTTCCAGAGCGCTTCGCCGGTTTTCGTATCGAAGAGGACCAGCAATCCGCCTTCGGACAGGAGCAGTACACGGTCGTTGTCGACCCAGGCGGCCCATTCGATATCCGAATTCCGCTGGGAAAAACTGGAAGCCCCGAGCGGTCTCGGAAATCGTGTTGGAAATCCTCTCGATCCCCCCCGTTCTTCTTCGACGTTTCGCGGCTCGTCTTCCTGTCCGAACGGCTTGTATTCGGCAATCGGTTCAAAAGCTTCCGAATCGGCTTTCGCAATGACAAGGGTTCCTCGCGTTCCCTTGTTGAGACCGAACCCCCAAGCCTCTTTTCGGAAAATCGCTTTGCTCCCGTCCGGAGAAAGTCCAAACGAAGCGATTTTCTCGGATGTCTTGTACGAGATGCAACGTCCGGATTCCACGCTACCGAAAAAAATCTGTGTAAAAGGCTTGGATCTTTCGTCGTGATGGCTTTCGACGTTCGCGGCAATCAATACGGATCCCGTGTCGCTGAAATGGAACTCGGAAAACCGGGCGTGGGTCGTAAAGGGCAAGTCGCCGACGACGAACATGATATTACGTGTTTTTCCCTTCGACCGTAGCGTTTCGGGCAGAGGATCGGCTTCACAGGACCAGCGTGTATTCGTTGCGCCGGCACCGGTTGCCGCCCGTTGGAGATCGACTTTCCTCGCGGAAGACGCCGATTTTTTCCGGGACGGCGGAGCAACGGAATCGTCGTTCGTCGCGTTGCCCGATTCCATCGATTCGGAAGACTCGTCGTCCGTCTCGCTGCCGCCTGCGAAGGGATTCTCGAATTGAGTGGTTTCGATATATTTTTGATCTTCTTCGCTCAGCTTGGACAGGGCGAGCGTCAGGAATTTTCCGTCCGTTTTTTTGATTCTCACCTGCTCGCCGTCGACCTTGATCAAGACGGCTTCGACCTTGAATTTTCCGGTGTGGTCGGTCCAAATCCGCTGTTCCTGAGCCGTCAGCGTGGAAACGATGCAAAAACACACGAAGAATGTCAATACACAGCGCATGAGATCATCCTTGTAATTGTTTTCAGAGCCCGACGCGTTAGCGAGGGAATGTGTTCAAATCACTCGTTAAGAAACTGTCCAGAAATAAACTATACCGTAGCACGGTATGGTTGTAAAGTTTATTTGACGCAGGTCCTTAGTCGTCGCTGCCGCCGGAGAAGAGGTCGGCGACACCGCCTTCGTTGATCGACTGCATGATTTCCTTGCGCAGCTGCTCCGCGAACTCGGGGTTTTCCTTGAGATAAAGCTTCGTTTTCTCACGCCCCTGTCCGAGCTGTTCGTCGCCGTAACGGAACCAGGCTCCGGCTTTGATGACGATTTTTTTTGCGACGGCAAGGTCCAAAAGGTCGCCTTCGTAGCTGATTCCGCCGTTATGCATCATGTCGAACTCGGCGGCCCGGAACGGCGGCGCGACCTTGTTCTTGACGACTTTCGCCTTGACCCGCTGCCCGATGATCGCTTCGCCTTCCTTGAGCTGTCCGATGCGGCGAACGTCGATTCGGCAGGAACAGTAAAATTTCAAGGCGCGACCACCGGGCGTCGTTTCCGGGGAACCAAACATCACGCCGATCTTTTCGCGAATCTGGTTGATGAAGATCACGCAAGTTTTGCTCTTGGCGATGGTTCCTGTCAGTTTCCGAAGGGCTTGGCTCATCAACCGGGCTTGGAGGCCGACGTGGGAGTCGCCGATGTCGCCCTTGAGTTCCTTTTCGGGAACGAGAGCCGCAACGGAGTCGACGACGATCACGTCGACGGCGTTCGACTTGACGAGCATTTCGCAAATTTGCATCGCTTCTTCGCCGCTGCCGGGCTGGCTGACGAGCAGGGACTCCAAATCGACGCCGAGCCGCTTCGCCCAACTCGGATCAAGGGCGTGTTCGGCGTCGATGAACGCCGCAATGCCGCCGTCTTTCTGGGCGCTGGCGACGATATGGAGCGTCAACGTCGTCTTTCCGCTGGACTCCGGTCCAAAGATTTCGATGATCCGGCCGCGCGGCACGCCGAGCCCGCCGAGGGCGATGTCCAGCGACAAGCTGCCCGTGGCGATACCGGAAAGGCTCGGCGCCCGATCGACGCCCAGCGGCATGATGGCTCCTTCACCGAACGCCTTTTCGATTTGTCCGACCGCGTTCTTCAGGTCGGGATTGTTCGCCAGGACCAATTCGATTTTGCTCTGTTTCGCGGCGGTTTTCGACGACTTTTCTTCCTTTACGACCGGTTTTTTCGCCATGATGCTTCGTGAGTCCTTGGATGAATTGACGGAGAAAGAGCCGGAGTACCGGCTAAATAGTGATTTTTTCAGTATAAAACAATTCGATCAAAATGAAATACGTCGCCCGCGTCCAAAGGGTTCGAACGGCCGACATTTCGTTTCCGTTCCGCTATCGCTTGCGTTTTAGCCGCGCAGCGCGGATTGTGTCTGGACCACGGGTTCGGGTTCGTGATATTTATTGTTTCGACGCCATGCGGTTGACGGCGTTCAGCATTGCGACGGTGCTCGCTTCGATCGTGTCCGTCGAGACGCCGTGGCCGCGGAACGTCTCGCCGCTCTGGTTGATCAAGATCGTAACTTCGCCCTGCGCGTCCTCGCCGGTCGTTACGCTCTGCACGCTGTATTCCTTGAGCGAAATGTCGGCCCCCGTCAAATCCTTCACGGCGAGGAAAATCGCGTCGATCGGGCCGTCGCCGCCGCCGATCTCCTTCGTGTACTGACGCTCGCCGTGCTTCAGAGTTACGGAAATTTGCGGTTCCTTTCCCGTTCGGCAACGCAAATCGTACGACACGAATTCCCAGTCGATTTCCTCCGGGCGATCTTTTCGTTCGTGAATTCCCTGTTCGATCAACGCCAGAATATCGTCGTCGTAAATATTCTTCTTGCGATCCGCGAGTTTCTTGAATTCCTCGAACACTTTTACCAATTGCTCGGCGTCCAATTCGAAACCAAGTTCCTTCGCCCTCGCTCCCAACGCCGCGCGGCCGCTGTGCTTGCCGAGCACCAAGTCGGTCTTCTGGAATCCGACGTCCTCCGGTCGCATGATTTCGTACGTCGTCGGATTTTTCAGCATTCCGTCCTGGTGAATTCCCGATTCGTGAGCGAACGCGTTCTGTCCGACAATCGCCTTGTTGCGTGGAACTTTCAAACCCGTTACGGTCGAGACCAGCCGACTCGTCGGAACGAGCCGCTGCGTTTGAATCCGCGTCGTCGCCTTATAAATATCGTTGCGCGTTCGGATCGCCATCACGATCTCTTCCAGCGAACAGTTTCCGGCACGCTCGCCGAGACCGTTAATCGTACATTCCACCTGCCCGGCTCCGGCGCGGACGGCGGCGAGACTTGTCGCAACCGCCATGCCGAGGTCGTTGTGATTATGCACGCTAATTACCGCTTTGTCGATGTTAGGAACCCGTTTTACCAAAGCGTCGATCCGGTCGAACATTTCCGGCGGCGTGGCGTACCCGACCGTATCCGGGATGTTGACCGTCGACGCGCCGGCGGCGATCACCGCTTCGATCACACGGCAGAGATGCTCGATTTCCGTGCGGGAAGCATCCTCGGCGGAAAATTCAATGTCGTCGCAGAGAGTTCGGGCGTACTTGACCGCTTCGACGGCGGATTCGATGTTCCGCTCCGGCGTCATGCGGAGTTTGAATTCGCGGTGAATCGGACTGGTCGCCAGAAAAACGTGAATCCGGGGCTTTACTGCCGGTTTGAGCGCTGCGGCGGCGGCGTCGATGTCTTTTTGAACACATCGGGCCAGACTGCAAACGCTGCTCCCTTTGACGACTTTCGAAACTTCGTTGACCGATTCGAAGTCGCCGGGCGAAACGATCGCGAAGCCCGCCTCGATGATATCGACGCCGAGTTCCTCCAGCGCCTTCGCGACTTCCAGTTTTTCGCCCAAATTCATGCTCGCGCCCGGCGACTGTTCGCCGTCACGCAACGTCGTGTCGAATATTTTGATGGTCCGCACTGTGATTGCTCCTTGAAAATTTGCTGAATTTACGCAATTTCCATTAGAGCAAAATTCCCTCGAATCGCAAGGGCGGCAAATCGTCGGACGTTTAGGTCAACGCCAGCGTTTCAGGATGTCCGTAGAGCAGATTAAAATTTTGCGCCGCGGCTCCGGACGCTCCCTTGATCAAATTGTCGAGTACGGAAATCGTCAGGATGCGACCGCTGACGACCCGGGCCGTGATATGAACGTTGTTCGTTCCGGAAACATCTTTCGTCGCCGGAAGATGGTCGACGATTTGAACGAAGGGCTCGTTTCGATAAGCGTTTCGCAAGACGTCCAAAACGTCGGCCTGCGTGACGGACGCTGTCGGCTTCGAATACGCCGTCGTCAGGATTCCGCGGTCCATCGGCGTGAGATGCGGCGTGAAGATGATCTTCGCTCCGGTATACAGTTCGATTTCCGGCGTGTGTCGATGCGTGCCGACTCCGTAAGCCGAAAGACTTTCGTTGCACTCTGGATAGTGGAACGACAGCTTCGGTTTTCGTCCGCCGCCGGAGACGCCGCTCTTGGCGTCGACGATCACGTCGGTCGGCTCGATCATTCCGCTCCGGACCAACGGAGCCAACGGAAGAATCGCGCAAGTCGTGTAACAACCGGGGTTCGCGATGAGCGAGGCTCCCTGGATTTCCTTTCGATAAATCTCCGGCAAACCGTAAGGAACCTTGCCCAGACGCGACGGATCGGGATGTTCCTCGCCGTACCAAGTCTTAAAAACTTCGGCGGAGTGCAGTCGGTAGTCGGCGCTGAAATCGATGACTTTGGCGCCGCAGCGCAATAGTTCCGGAACGACTTGCGCCGAAGCACAGTGCGGCAGGCAACTGAACACGCAATCGGCCCGACCGGCGACCTGACTGGGTGAAAGATTCTCCAGCGGCAACGAAAGTCGACCGGACAGGGACGGATGAACTTTATCGACCGGCTTCGTTTCCTCGCGGCTTGTCAAGGTCGTGATTTCGGCGTGCGGATGTCGCAGCAAAATCTTGATCAGTTCAAGGGCCGTATAACCGGTTGCGCCGAGAATTGCAATCGTCGTCATGGTTTGGGGCTAGGGGTTGGTACAGAGCCAGCGGCAAATTCGTCCGTCATCCCCGCGAAGACGGGGACCTAGTATTTTGCCTTGGTATTCCCTGAAAAGACTTTAATTTACCGTCCCCTCTCCCTCGGGAGAGGGTTAGGGTGAGGGGCTTTGTGGTTGAAATTATCAAAAAAACCAACACAAACCGACAAAATCGCTTCTTTATTCCCTTGTATTTTTCGCATATCGCCGAATCGCTCACCCCTCACCCTAGCCCTCTCCCCAGGGAGAGGGGAAGGGTATGTGAGTTTATTCAGGCAATATCAAACCGAAACCATCACTAGGTCCCCGCCTTCGCGGGGATGACGGTGATTTTACGATACAAATTAAATTGCCCCTTGCCTCTATTCTTTCTTTTTCTCGTCTTCTTTGGCTGGAGCTTTTTCTTCAGCTTTCTTCACGGGTTCATCAACCTTCTTTACTTTTTCGTCAACCTTTTTTACCGGCTCGTCCGCTTTTTCCTCCGTTTTCTTTACCGGTTCGTCAACCTTCTTCGCTTTTTCCTCCGTCTTTTTTGCTGGTTCCTCCGCTTTCTTTACCGGTTCGACAATCTTCTTTACCGGTTCGTCCGCTTTTTCTTCCGCTTTCTTTGTCGGTTCTTCGGCTTTCTTTTCCAGCAAAAAACCCTTGATGAAAAACCCGTTTTCCTCGGAAACTCCGTAGAATCCGGCGGGGCCAAAATGCTTGCGAATTTTGTCGAATTCCGGTAGTTTGCTGCCGTCGATCGCTTGAGCTCGGACCGGTTCGGCGGAACCGTCAGCGGGAACGGCGAACGCGTTGAGCGCCTTGGCAATGATCGCCTGCGACTGCGGCAGTTTTCCCTGGCGAATCATTTCGTATGTCGGCCGAAGCGTTTCGTCGGTTCGAGCGAAGAATTGGAGAAAATGGGGTTTTTCCGTAACACCAAGGCTCGTAAACACGAGGTCGACTTCCTTGTATTCCTTCTCGTTCTTGATCGATGCGGCCTTGGCGTCGAGCCGATCAAGAATTTCAATGAGATAATCGCCGTTGGTTCCCGCAAAGAGGCAACCTTTGGCAACGGTAATCGCTCCATCGGGGAAAACCGGCGGCGTCTGCGATTCGTCGTCTTCGGCGGAGATCAAGACACGACGATTGGACGTTTCAGACGTTGCCTTTTCTCCCGTCGACGGCACGCCGATCGGCGGCGCACCGATCGGAGCCGCGAACGGTTGGATGACGTCTTCAGCCGGAACACGCTGCCAAAGAATCGAGGACTTATGCTTTTTCTGCATCATTTCGGTATCTTTTCCGAAGAGCTTTTCAAGCGCTTTGGCAACCTCTTTGTCCTTTCCTTCCTTCAATTCAACCGCGATGACGATACATTCGCTGGTCGTCGTGATCGGCAACTTGTATTTCGACATTCCCATGGCCCGTTGACCGAGATGAACGACCAGTTCGTTGCGAATATCGATCTGCGGACCGTTTTCCTCTTCTTTGAGTCCCCGAATAATATCGTCCCAGACGCCTTCTTCCCCCTGCATGACGAGGGCGTCGAAAAGGGTTCCAAAGTTGTCGAAAATCGCGGTCGGATCAAGATAAACTTGCGTACAGCGAGCGATTTCCGGCGGCATCCAATCCGGCGGCGCGAAGTTGATTCCGTCCGGAAAGGTCAGCATCCGCATGGCGAGCCGGAACGGTTTTTGAGCGTAAACAAAGGTTCGATGAACGACTTCCTTGCCTTCGCTCTTGAGACCGATGACGCCGCCGACACCACGAATCGCGTCGAACCCCTGTTCTTTCAGGACGGTGAAGATCGACGGTTTATTCTTACGTTTCTCGACGGCGGGGCCCCGGAGCAACGAACGAATGGATTCCCCGTAATTCAACGGCTCGATATACCAACGAATCAGTACCGGCGAGTCTTTCGGCAGATCCTCATCGCAACGTTTTTTGACGAATTGGTAATCGGCAACACTCGACAAAGAGTTCTTGCCGGGATTCTCCATTCGATCACAGATCAGCTTCAACAGATACGGTTGATCCGAAACGACAAGATGATTCTTTTCAAGAACGTAATAGGCTTTTCGTTGGGGCGGCGACAATTCTTCCGATGCTTTCGGAGTGGTTTTCGACTTGGGCTTTTCGACCTTCGTTCGCGTTGCGTCACCACGCTCCGGAAACGTAAAGACGATCATTTTCCGGCCTTCAAATTCCTCTTCGGATCGGACGGTTCCGGTATCGGCCAGTTTTTGGGTCAGCCGCTCAAGATAGTTTTCGGTTTCCTTCCGTCGGTCCGTGACATCCATCGTGAAGACGAATCCCGGCGTCTTTCCGGGAATTGCGATCATTCCAACGGCCAGTTCGCCGGACGGCAGCTTTTCAATACCGTCCAAGGTCAACCCGAAACGATCCGACATCCGCTTGCCGAGCTGCCGACGCAGGTCCTCCTTGAACGGTCCCATGATAGGATCCTGCATCAATTGACCGAATTGCGTTTGTTTCCAGCGATCGGCCAACTCTTTCAAGCTTCCGATGACAACGAAGCCCTTGGTGGTATCCGGAAAGATCGTTTCCGCGGGAACCTGGGCCGAAACCGTGGAAGCGACGACAAACAACATCGCGCAAAACGCCGCGACACCCTTCAGATGATTCGTGCTGAATCGCAAGGTACTATCTCCGTATATCATTTGTATTACGAATGTTCAAGATCGTGAATTTTTTTCATGCAGCGCCGGCGAAATCGGGAGCGAAGCGACCATGCGCGGGTTCGGCGCCGGAACGGCAGCTCCTGTTGACGGCCCAGCCGCGTTGGGAATCGACACTCTTCATAGATCAAAGGAAGAGAAAACCCCGAGAATCATTGTAATCGGTAATTGACGCTTTTCCAGACCTTCCAGAGAAAAATCGCCGTTTTCCGCTGCCTTGTCAATATTGCAGCCCGCAAAGTTTTCCTGTTCGAGTTGCTTTCACACAAAAACAATGCTATAGTCTTTCAGTATCGACGTTTAATCCCTTCGCTTTTGCTTCGATTTTTGTTCGATCGCGACGTTTTTCGTCGAAAAAAAATATCGTGTGATGATGTTTTAACCCTTCAGGAGTTCGCGGCCTCACTTCGCATGCCGCCCGGTTGTTTTTTGTTCAAGCCCAGAGAACTATCACCATGTTCAATAAATTCACCATCGGAACCAAACTGATTCTCGGTTTTTCTTTACTGCTTATCCTGTTGCTGACGATCGCGGCAGTCGGTTGGTACAGCATGCGATCCATGGACTACTCGTCCGACGCCGCTCTTGAACAACGGCAGTTGGTCGCCAACGCCTACGACATCGACGGATATATGTTCGAAGCCCAGTTTTATGCGATGTGCGGATTATATTACAAACAGGATTTCTGGATGAGCCGCGACACGACGAAAACGCTGGATCCCACCGGAGAAAAAGGAACAGCCGTCGTTGCGGAAAAGGTCGGCGGCGTGACCAAGGAAATGATGAGCCGGATTCCAAGCGAGGATCCGCTGCATGAGTTTTCCAAATTGATCGCCGATAAATTCAGGGAATACGACAAGATGACCAACGACTGGATTGTTATTCACGCGGCAATCGACAAATCCGCCGCGGATCGGGTCGTGCTCGCCAACGCCGTCCAGAAAGCGTTTGAAGCCCTTCGCGACAACATCGAAAAAACGGGGATTCACGAAACCATCTATTTCGACAAGGAAAAGGCGATTTCGCTCCCGAACAAGCCGGAAGGTGAAGCGAAAGACGTCGCGAAATTTTCGTTCGTTCCGATTCGAATTGCGGAACAGCAAAAGGAGCTGGGCGGAATCCTTGAAGGAGTCGAATTCGTTCGACGGCTGACCCGGGAACAGGCGATGATTACCGACATGAAGCTGCTGGAGACGAAAAACACGCAAATTGCCGCCGCGTTCAAAAAAACCTACGCCGATATCGATATTCTTGCCGGCGCGCTGATGGACCAGAACAACCAAGCCTTGGCGGCGGAAGGTCGGAAAAAATTCGAAGAATGGGAAAAAGCGATCGACGTGTACAAACAGTTGGCCGTTGATCAGACGGCTCTCGTCGACAAGTTGACGAAGACGGCGGAAGAGATCTCCGGCTTGAGTGCGCAAATCAGCGATCAATCGCAGAAAAATGCCGAAACGGCGATTCTCGATGCAACCAACGCGAATAATTACGGCAACGTAATGATCGGTGCGGTCTCGCTCTTCGCGCTGATCGTCGGCATCCTGCTCGGCTTGGGTTTGACCCGGAGCATCGCCGGCGGAACGGCCAAGATTACCGACGCCCTGAAACTGCTGGTCGGCGAAGGAGATATCACGGTCCAAATCGATCCGGCCCTGAAACAGCGAGGCGACGAAATCGGCAATCTCGCCAACCTCGCCGGAGACGTGCTCGGCGACTACAATTCCGTCTCCAGTATGGCCGCGTCGCTCTCCAACGGCGACTGGACGGTCGAGATCCATCCGAAATCCGAAAAGGATACGATGAACATCGGTCTCAAAAACATGATCGCCGCCGTGAATCTGGCGTTGCATCAGGTCAATGAATCGGTCAGCCAGGTCGCGACCGGCGCCGCGCAGGTCGCCCAGGCCAGTGAATCCTTGTCGCAGGGAGCGACGGAATCCGCCGCGAGCCTTGAGGAAATTTCCGCGACGATGAGCGAAATGGGCGGTCAGACGAACAAGAACGCCCAGGGAGCGACCGAAGCGAATCAACTCGCCCAGAAGACGAACACCGCCGCCGGAAACGGCAAGACGACGATGGAGCGTATGGTCAAGTCGATGGAACAGATCACGAAGAACTCCGAAGACGTTCAAAAAGTGATCAAGGTGATCGACGACATTTCGTTCCAGACGAACCTGCTCGCGCTGAACGCCGCCGTCGAAGCGGCCCGGGCCGGAGTTCACGGCAAAGGATTCGCCGTCGTCGCCGAAGAAGTTCGAAATCTCGCTGCCCGCTGTGCCAAGGCGGCCGGAGAAACGAGCCAGATGATCGAGAGCAATAACAAGCAGATTCACGAAGGAGCCGCGATCGTTGAAGAAACGGCCAACACGCTCAACGAGATTTTGCAATACTCGCAGGACACGGCGACGCTGATCAACGAAATCGCCCGGGCAAGCAACGAACAGGCCCAAGGCGTCGGGCAGGTCTCTCAGGCTCTGCAGCAAATCGACGCCGTGACGCAGCAGAACACCGCCAGTGCCGAAGAGACCGCCAGCGTTTCCAACGAAATGAGCGGACAGGCGGGAACACTGCAAAACCTGATCGCCCGATTCCGACTGCGAGTGTAAGGCGTCGTAAAGAGCCCCAAGTGTAGGCGGTACTCCGCCGAAACTTGGGGGTTCCTCCTAATGGATATTTTGCCTTGGTATTCCCGGAAAAGACTTTAATTTACCGTCCCCTCTCCCTCGGGAGAGGGGAAGGGTATGTGAGTTTATTCAGGCAATATCAAACCGAAACCATCACTAATAATATCGAAAGTCGCTTCTACTCCCAAGTTGCGCGGAGTACCGCTCCACTTGGGGCTCTTTGTTTTTGCATCGTTTACCGTAATTCCGAAACGCAGAGCATCGCCAGATACACGGCGTAACAGGACAATAGAAAAACGCCCTCTTTCCGGGAAATCTTTCGGCCCGTGACGCAAATCACGGTGCAAAAGACCGAAGCGAGAATCATCACCGGAAGGTCGAATTGCAACGCTTTCGAGGCGACGTGCAGTCCGTTCGGTGAAATCACGGCGGCGGCCCCAAGAACGCCCAAAAGATTGCAAACGTTGCTGCCGACAACGTTGCCGACAGCGAGATCCGCCCTGTCTCGAACAACGGAAATCAGGCATACGATGAGTTCCGGCAACGACGTGCCGATCGCGAGAACCGTCAAACCGATCATCAATTCGCTGACACCGAACATTCTCGCTGTTTGGACGCTTCCTCTGACGAGCATATCGGAGCCGGCCAGCAACAGGCAGACGCCGATCGCGATCCAAAGAAGATTGATGATCGTGTTTGCAAATCCCGACGTCTTTTCCGGAGCGGACGCAACCGCTTTTTCAACGGCTTGAACAAGATTGTCGTTCGACGTTTTGCCGCGAAAAATTTCGTGGACCGTCCACGCCATATAAGCGATGAGGCCTACAAGGAATAACGCGCCTTCCCAGCGGGCAATATTTCCTTCGTAATCTCCCTTGAAGAGCGACGGAAAATATCCGTTTCCGCCAGTCAGCGCAAAATAGTAGACGCCGACTGAAAAAAGAATCATCAAGGGAATTTCCCGACGGATCAAACTCGACGAAACCGCGATCTGTCGAAAGAAAGTCGCGACGCCGAGAATCAAAAGAATATTGCCGATATTGTTGCCGATCACGTTGCCGACGGCAATATCGATATTGCCCCGTTGCGTCGCCGTCACGGAGACCGCGAGTTTCGGAGCACTCATACAGACCGTGACGACCGTCAAACCGACGACAACCGGCGGAATATTCAAGGCGATTGCCAATCGGACAGCGCCGCGAACCATCGTCTCGCCGCCGATCAAGAGAAACGCCAAACCGAAAACGATCAGCGCGAGAGAAACGAGCATGATGTATTATTCGTTAGCCGCTTCGCCTTACGAATCGCTTTCCCCAGGCAGGTTAGGGCTTTCGATCATTCGGCGTATCTCCGTGCAGCCGATGGCAGGACGAGCAGTTTTGGGACGGCGGTTCGGGGAGTTTCGCGTGTCGTCGGTCGACTTTTGCCGGCTCGTGGCAGTCGAAGCAGGTCTCGAAAGGACGTAAAGGGCCGACGGTCAAACCGCGTCCTTTACGGACGACATCGGCTTTACCTTCGATCATTACGTGACATTCATCACAGCGGTTCGGATCATCGGTTCCTTCGTGAACAATCAGTTGCTTCCAAAGCTTTTCCGTGTCGGCGGAACCTTTCGGCTTGGCTTTGTGAAAAAAGACGTTGAAATCCTTGCCGAGAATCCTCAAATGGTGTTCGCCGGACCTCATCACCACATTGGCGAGCCAGACGTCGGGGCCGAAACAAACCGTCCAGGGAACCAACGTTTCGTCGATCAAAAGCTGAGGCTGGACCGGAGGGCTTTCGATATCCGGATCCGGCGACGTCCAGCGACAGAGAACCGTCAGATGATTGCCGTTAATCCAAACACGATCCAACGGCGTCACGAACCGAAACTGCGACAAAAGTTCCTCGGCGGTGAAAACACGTTTTCGTCGAGGCGGTTCGTGATCTTCGAATTCCGGGGAGGAAGATACCGTCGACCGAATCGGCTTCCCAAGCTGCTCCAACGAAAAATCGACGAAGAGAAAAAGAATGAATGAAACAAACAAGATGCTCAAAAACACCGAAACAGCGGCTCCGATGAGCTTGATCGGATCCGGCGGCTCCGGAATCGGAATGTCCGGCGGAATAATTGAGGTGAACTTGCTCACGGAACCTGCGGCGAAATAAAAAGAATCGGATCAGGTATTCGGTACGATTTCCTTGCCCTTTCTTTCAAAAACACAAAAAAACCGTCGTCTTGAAAAAGATGACGGTTTTTCTTTCGATGAAAAGCCTGGAAAACCTCTTACCAAGCAAAATGCGCGAACGCCTTGTTCGCTTCGGCCATCCGATGGACGTTTTCACGTTTCGTGATCGCCGTTCCTTCTTTATTATAGGCGGCAAGCAATTCAGCGGCAAGCTTTTCGTGCGTCGGCTGTCCTTTTTTGTCGCGGACCGCAAGGAGAATCCAACGAATCGCCAAGGACTGTTGCCGATTTTTCTGGACCGGCATCGGAACTTGATACGACGCTCCACCGACCCGCTTCGAACGGACTTCGATGTTCGGCTTCACATTGTCGAGCGCCTGATGAAACACATCAATCGGCGACTTGTCGGCGATCTTTTCCTTGATGATGTCCAGAGCGCCGTAAAAAACACCTTGCGCGGCGGTTTTTCTACCGTCCCACATCAAGCAGTTGACGAACTTGCTCGCCAACAACGACTGGTAAACCGGATCCGGCTTCAACTGCTTACGACTTGCGGTAATTCGACCCATCTTTTCAGTGAACAGTGAATAGTGAACAACGAACAGTTAATTACATACGGTAAACTCCGAGCGGTGAACAAAGAATAGTGATAACAAACATTGTTCGTTGTTCACTATTCGTTGTTCACTGTTCGTTGTTCACTTTTTCTTTGCGCCTTTTGCGGCTTGTTTTTGATTCTTTTTAGCACCGTAGCGGCTACGGGCTTGCTTTCGGCCGTCGACACCGGTCGAGTCGAGCGTTCCTCGGATCACTTGATAGCGAACACCGGGAAGGTCGCGAACACGACCACCGCGAACGAGAACGATCGAGTGTTCCTGCAACGAATGTCCTTCGCCCGGAATGTAGACCGTGACTTCCTTACCGTTGGAAAGTCGAACCCTGGTAATCTTCCGGAGAGCCGAGTTCGGCTTCTTCGGCGGCATCGTACGGACCAACAAGCAAACGCCGCGCTTTTGGGCGCATTTATCGAGGACCGGCGACTTGCTGTTACAAACCTGTTGTTTGCGATTCTTACGAACCAATTGATTGATGGTCGGCATAGACTTCTTTTCTAACTCTCGGATTCAGAATAACGGATTCGGAAGACGAAAGAATACCCGATCGGCGAGAATTGTCAAGCGGGGCAATCGGGCAACATTTCTCTGCCGATCATTTACAATTCTTGTGGGTCAGGTATAAACGAGGTGAGGCAGTATTACACCCGAGTCGCGCTTCGCGGCTAAAACGCAAGCGGATCGCCAAAGGGATCCGAAACATTCGATCCTTCGATGAATTCAACCGTTTCGATCCCGGAGCTTTTGGCTCCGGCGGGCTCCGTGGAGTCGCTGCAGGCCGCCGTGGACAACGGAGCCGACGCCGTTTATTTCGGAATCGCCGGTCCCGACAATTTCAACGCCCGAGTACGGGCTAAAAATATTCCGAGGGAAAAACTTCGTGAAACCATGGCGTTTCTCCATCGGCGTGGCGTCCGGGGCTACGTGACGCTCAATACGTTGGTTCACGTCGAAGAACTCGCCGAAATCGAAACCCTGCTCCGAGAATTCGTCGAAGCGGACGTCGACGCGATCCTCGTTCAGGATTTCGGCGTCGCCCGACTCGCCCGGCGGCTCTGTCCGACGCTGCCGCTGCATGCCTCGACTCAGATGAGTCTCACGGCCCGGGAAGGTATCGAATTGGCCCAAACGCTCGGTATCGAACGGGTCGTGCTGCCCCGCGAATTGTCGCTGCCACAAATTGCCGAACTTCGTCGAACAACGTCGGTCGAACTCGAAGTTTTCGTCCACGGAGCCCTCTGTATCAGCTTTTCCGGCCAGTGTTACGCCAGTTTGACGCTCGGTGGTCGCAGCGCAAACCGAGGCCGCTGCGCCCAACCCTGCCGGATGCCGTACACGCTGCTCGACGGCCGAACGAACCAATCGGTTTCGGAGCCGAAACAGTTGCTGAGTCCCTGCGATCTGGCGGCGCTGCCTCTGCTGCCAAAACTCGTCGCAACGGGAGTTCAATCCCTGAAAATCGAGGGACGGCTCAAACCGCCGGAATACGTCGCCGAGGTGACGCGAACCTACCGGGAGGCGCTGGATCGCGCAAGAGCCGGGGGTGTAAGCCCCCGGATACGTAGTGTTCCGACAAGTTCCGACCATCCGGGGGCTCACACCCCCGGCTCTTGCGCTGACGCCCCCGGCTCTTGCGCTGACGCCCCCGGCTCTTGCGCGCTCAGCCGTCTCGAATTGACGTTTTCCCGAGGGTTTTCAACGGGCTGGCTGGAAGGCGTCGATCCCCGGCGACTGGTTCCGGGACAGGTCTTGGCCCATCGTGGTTCGCCGTTGGGGACGGTGATCGAAGCTCGACGGGACGCCGTGGTCGTCAAGTTGAGCGATTCGGTCCGGCGCGGCGACGGCGTCCTCTTTGAAAACGAAGAAACTCCCGAACATTCGCAGGGCGGTCGGGTTTACGAGATCATTCAGCGGAAGGAATCCGTCAAGGAAGCCCATGCCGGCGACCGCGTGCTCTTGACCTTCGCCAATGATTCGCTGGACTCCTGGTATATCTTGCCCGGTCAGGCGGTTCGAAAAACCGACGACCCCCGCCTCCAACGAGAACTGCGGAAATCCCTCGAATCCCGTCGGTCGAGCCGCCGGATTCCGTTGACCCTGACCGTTCGAGCCGTGGTCGGCGAACCGGTCCGAATCGACGTCCGAAGCGGTCTCGGAGCCGAATTCCGATTGGACGGCGAAACGAATCTCGAAACGGCTCGGAAACATCCGCTGACCGTCGACGTTCTGAAAGAACAGTTTTCCCGACTTGGCGAAACACTATACGAACTCGCTGACCTGAACGCCGTGTTGCAAGGCGACCCGATGCTCCCGCTCAGCGTGATGGGACAACTCCGCCGCGAAATGGTCCAACGTCTCGACGAATATGTTCCGCCGCCGCGTCCGGTCAAGTTCGGCGACTCGCTGGAAGGCCTTCGACGGGAAGACGAAGAAGTCTTCCGACGACTGGAATCCTCGTTGCCGAAACCGGAGCGGCCGGTTCTCCATTATCTGTTCCGAGACGAAAAAATTCTCGAAGCCGAAAAAATCCGGCGTTATCTGGCGGACGGTTGCCGATCGTTTTACGTCGAGCCGCGAGAACTTGCCGGTTACGCTTCCGCCGCCGCCACAATTCGAGGTTTCAACGCCGAATACGTCGCCGTCGTCCCGCGAATCCTGAAACCGGGCGAAACGACGATTCTTGAACGGATTGCCGAGACAAAACCGGATGCCGTACTGGTTCGGAACCTCGCCGCCTTGGCGTTCTTCCGAGACCGAAAAATTCCGATGATCGCCGACTTTTCGCTGAATGTCGTCAACGATCTGTCGCTCCGACAACTGTTCGATTGGGGCGTCGAACGTATCACACCGGGCTGGGATCTCGACGAAGAACATTGGAAGGAATTTTTTAGTCGAGTTCCGCCGTCTCGCATCGAACGGATTGTCGGCGGACGGATTCCGCTCTTTACGGTCGAACATTGCCTTTGGAAGGCGAACCTCGTCGCTCCCGGCAAACCTTGCGGGAATCTTTGTAAGGGGCAACCGCTGAAGATTCGAGACCGACGTGGAGCAATTCATGGGGTTCGCTCCGATCTTTTCTGCCGTAATATCGTCGAAAGCTCGGAGACGATCCAACTTGACGAGCTTCCGCCCGGACTTCTACATCTTCGGATCGAAAACCCGACCTGATCGGGGGAACCGGAACCGTAGGTCCCGGCTCCGTAGTTCGATTCCGGGACCGCAGGTCCCGGCTCTGGGGCTTCCTGCGGCGCCCCGGCTTTTATTGACGCCACGGCTTGCCTATAATACGTTCAAATCTCTTTCTCGCTTTTTCCGATATGTCAGATCCCTCGATTCAGGTTCCGGTCGAAGAAATCGTCAAGGACGGCGCCCGACGTAAACGCGGCGTGCCGGAAGGACTTTGGGTTCGCTGTCCCGGTTGCCAGGCGACAATCTTTCGAAAAGACGCGGAACGTCGAATGAACGTCTGTCCGGAATGCGACTACCATTGGTATGTTCCGGCCCAGCAACGTATCCAGCAGGTTCTCGACGACGGGACCTTCGAAGAATGGGACGCCGATCTGATTCCGGCCGATCCGCTCTGTTTTTTCGATCGACGCTCCTATCCGGACCGTGTCAAAGAGGATCAACAGCTGACGGGACTCAAAGAAGCGGCTGTTTCCGGTCTCGGTCGGGTTCGAGCCCGACGCGTCGCCCTCGCCGTAACCGATTCCCGATTCATCATGGGGAGCATGGGTTCCGTCGTCGGCGAAAAACTGACCCGAGCCACGGAGCGGGCAACCGAGGAAAAATTGCCGTTGATCATCATTTCGGGAAGCGGCGGCGGCGCCCGAATGCACGAAGGCATCCTCTCTCTCATGCAGATGGCGAAAGTTTCCGCCGCGCTGGCCCGCTTCCATCAATCCGGTGGATTGTTTATCTCGGTTCTTACCAATCCGACCATGGGCGGCGTCGCCGCGAGTTTCGCCTCGCTCGGCGACCTGATCTTCGCAGAACCCAAAGCCCTGATCGGCTTCGCCGGTCCCCGAACCATTAAGGCGACGCTTCGCATGGAGCTTCCCAAGGGATTTCAGACCAGCGAATTCCTTCTCGAACACGGTTATATTGACCGTATCGTCCGCCGACCGGAACTCAAAAGCGAGTTGGCTCGGGCGATCGACTATTGCGGAAAGTAATCCCACCGGGAAACGCTCCGCAGGCGGAGCGGCTAAACATACAAAATCGGCTCAACCGGCAAAGCTCGAAAAACCGATAAGGACGGATGAAGGATCGTCTCCGTTCTTTTTGGAAAAATTTTCGCCTGCCGATGTCTACGATTTACAATCCGACGAACCTGCTGGTCAATACGAGTTCGCTGATCGGACAGCTCTCGCTGAGTCGAACGGAGTCGGCGTTGTCGGTCTCGATCCGTAATCTTTCGACCGGTCTTCGCATCCATTCCGGTCGCGACGATCCGGCCGGATTCATTGCGAGCAATTCGATGCGGACGGACATTACGTCGACCGCTCAGGCCGTTGCCAACTGCCAACGGGCCGACGCCGTGATCTCGACGACCGATAGCGCGCTGGGCGAACTGAATAATCTGCTCAACGACCTGCGCGGTCTCGCAACAGAAGCCGCGAACACCGGGGCGGAAAACGATTCGACGCTCAAGTCGCTCCAGATGCAGGCTGATTCGGTCCTCGACGCCATTGATCGGATTTCCAACCAGACGCAATTCCAGCAGCAGAAATTGATCGACGGATCGCTCGACTTCACGACCTACGGTCTCGATTCGAGCAAGATTTCGTATTACCAGATCAATCAGGCGAATTTTCTCGGCCGTACCGAAAAAGATATCTCGGTCAAGGTTCTCGAACCGCCCAAGCAGGGTGAACTGTACTATCCGCTGGGCGCGTTATCGAACAACGTCGTTCTCGATGTCGGCGGGACGAAAGGATATCAGTCCTATTCCTTCGACAAAGACGCGACCGTCCAGCAGATTGCCGACGCCGTCAACAGAAACAGCGACGCAACCGGCGTCGAGGCAACCGTCTATTCGAAATCGACGGCCGGGAATATCAGCCTGACGTCTTACGGCAAGAACAACGACATCCTGTTAACGGCGAGCCAATCGGGAACCGCTGCCGGAAATTTCGTCGTTCGATACACCGCGCCGAAGGAAGGCAACGCCGAGGCGTATCTGAACGTGTTTCCCGGCAGCGGCAACGAGCCGACGGAAATCGAAGTCGTCCTCCAAACGGAGCTTTGGCAGAACGCGGAATACCATTACAACGGCAATCAGGACGGGATTCCGAACAACGAGTTTTCGATTCGGGCAAACTACGCCGGAACGGAATTCAACGACGTCGAGTTCGAATTCGTCAACGTTTTCGAAACCGACCGGGAGCCGGGCGTCGACGCCGATTTGACGAGCGTTCCGAAGCGGATCACGATCAACGTTTCGTACGACGAAACGGATCCGACGGCGGCGACGAATTCGACCGTCGACGACCTGAAAGAATGGTTCGCGGCGGATCCGACCTTGAACACGTATTTCACGCTGTCCGACACGTCGCCGTCCGACGGTTCCGGACCGCTGATTCCGACGACGCCGTTCACGACGATGCAACAAGGCGTCGACGGCGGCGCCGTGCGGACGACCGCCGAACAGGTCGCGACGCTGATCAATACTTCGTCGGAGCTTCGATATCCCGACGGAACCGGAATGGTTACGGCGACGATTCCGAACGGAACGACAGGAACCGGAACCGTGTCGCCGTTCGACGAATATTCGTACTACGGCGACCCGCAGCAGAAAAATTACCTCCAGTTTCTCGGTCCGGCCGGTTCGCCGACGATCAAGTTCGTCAGCACGCCGGGCACGCCGCTGTCGGTCGACGACACGACGTTTCCGCCGGTCGACGGCAACGCCACGGCGCTCGTCCAAGGTTTCGAAGCGGGAACCTCGTTTTCCGTGAAGGCGCTGAACATCGGTCCGGAATACGACGACATCGGCATCGTTTTCCAAGATTCGACGCAGGAATCGGTCGTTTACGACAAATCCCGGGGAGCGCTCGTCGTCTCGGTCGATTTCACGGGCCGACAAACGTCGTCGCCGCCGAACGACTTCACGATGAACGATTTGCGGCAAATGTTCGCCGACGATCCGTTGGTTTCGTCGCAGTTCGCCGTGATCCCGGCGACGGCCTACGATTCGGCCAATCCGCCGAAGTTCAGCAGCCCGAATTATCAGGGAATCAACGCCCAACTCGGTCAAACCAGCGGCGGTCGCGTCTCCGATGGAACGGTTCTTGTCCATCTCGAAACCGACGCCAACGGCGTGATCAAGACGACGGCCAATGATTTGGTCAAATTCTTCAACGATCCGTCGACGGAGGAATCGAAAGCGGTTCTCGATCGTTTGGGAATCAGCGTCTCGCTCATCGACCCCACGAGTTCGACGACGCCGGTCTGTACGCTGGGAACCGCCGAAAACGGAATCGGCGTCCTGAAACCGACCTACGATCCGAACGATCCGGCCTGCGTCGACCACACCGGTTTGTATCCGGACATTATTTTTACGAGCTCCGGCAGCGATATCCGGGAAGACTATCCGACGGCGACGGTTTCGTCGAGCAACGGTCTCGATTCGAGTTTTACGGTCACGGCGAAGCAAATCGGTTCGGGCTTCAATAACACGACGATTCGCGTCGTCTCCGACACGCAGGGACCGTCAGTCAAGTTCAACCGGACGACCATGGAATTAGTCGTCGGCGTGAGCCCGACTTCGGCGATCACGGCGAACGACGTGATTGCGCTGATAAACAGCGATTCGGCGACGAAAGATTTGTTTATCGCGTCGAACGCTCCGTTTTCGACGGGAACCGGTTCCGTGGCGGTCGGCGACCACGCGACATTAACCGGCGGAATCAAAGCCGTCGACGGCCGGGCCGACGCGATGGTTGTTTCCTCGAACGGAATGAACGCGATGTTCGAGGTTCGAGCCAAGCAGACCGGCGACCAATACGACGACACACAAATCCTGATCGTTTCGGACGCCGACGGACCGAGAGTTTCCTACGATTCGCAGTCAAAACAGTTGACGATCGGAATCAATTCCCTGTATCCGCCGTCGGCTCAGGACGTCGTCAATTTGATCAATGCGACGGAGGGCGTCAAGGAAAAATTCGAGGCGGCGATTCCGACCGTCGTTCCGGGAACGATGATTGTTCCGACCGGCGAGGCCGCCGTTCGAGTCGGCGATTCGGGAACGCTGCACGTTTCGATGAACGGCAGTTCACGCGGCGCCCCGATGCTGGGAAACAGCGACAAAATGAATCTCGGCATCACGTTCCATTCGACGGATTACGGCAGCGGAGCGTTCGTTTCGGTCGCGGCGTCGCTCGGCACGGAATTTCCGTTGACGGATCGATTCGGCAACGTCGCAACCCGGTCGACGGGAACGGACGTCGTCGCGTTGATCAACGGCGAATACGCGATCGGCAACGGACAGGTCGCTTCGTCGAAAACTTCGGATTTGGACTTGGATCTCTGGATCGACCCATCCGCTCAAAAGGGCGAGGTGTTCGGCTTTCGGATCAGCGGCGGCGGCGCCTTGATGCAGCTCGGACCGGACGCCGTCTATTGGCAGCAAAGCCGGGTTGGGATCAAGAACATGAACTCGGTCTCCTTGGGCGGCGTGAGCGGACATCTGTCGCAAATCCGGACCGGCGGCCCCTATGATCTCCTGACGGACACGAAAACGGCGTTCAAGATCATCGAAGAGGTTACGGAAGAAGTTTCGAGTCTGCGTGGTCGACTGGGAGCGTTTCAACGGAACCAGATCCAGGCCAACATGGAGAACATGGTCGATACGATCGATATCGAGACCACCGCCTGGAGCGAGATCAAGGACACGGATTTCGCGGCGGCAAGTTCCGAATTGATGCGGCAGCAACTTTTGATGGAATCAACCGTCACCGTCTTGAAATATCCGAGCCAAAACGCCAGAATGTTGCTGGGTCTGATCCAGAATTAGGGGACAGGGATCAGGGGACAGGGGACAGGGGATTCAGTCGAGCTTCGCTCGGCAATTTTCTTCTCCGCCTCCCTGATCCCTGATCCCTGGCCCCTAACCCCTTCCCCCCTTGTCCCCACGCATCGTAATCACCTTGGACGGTCGCGGTAATCGGCTTTATCTTCCCGGCGAAACGCTGGCGGGGAGTTATCGTTTCGACTCCGTCGGCGGCGACGAAATTCAGGCGGTCGAGGTTTCGGTACTCTGGCACACAGAAGGAAAGGGAAGCGAGGATCTCGGCGTTCACGCGTTTTGGCGACTGGCGATCGACAAGGGCGACTGGATCGATCCCCGGCGACCGGGACGGTTCAGCACGGTGCTTCCAAAGAGTCCGTTGACGTACAGCGGCGTGCTGATCAAGGTCTTCTGGTCGGTTCGTGTCCGCTTGTTCCTCGCCGACGGTCGGGAAGCGGTTGAAGATCTTTCGTTCCGTCTCGGCAACGTTCCCGACGTTCGCGCTCTGAAACCGATCGAGCGTTCCTGAATGGAGCGGATTCACCCGATCATTCCCGGAACGTTTTCTGCAGCCAGTGATTGATAATCCCGACCAATCGGGACGGATTGATCGGTTTGCTGCAATAATCATCCATTCCGACGGCGAAA
The DNA here is from genome assembly GCA_031548665.1 of Thermoguttaceae bacterium. Lineage (GTDB taxonomy): Bacteria > Planctomycetota > Planctomycetia > Pirellulales > Thermoguttaceae > WRKP01. The sequence goes on along the minus strand of JAVBQW010000036.1, from coordinate 6,034 downwards.
CATTTTTGCTGGTCTTCCAGCGTCGCGTTGGCTGTCAGGGCAATGATCGGAATTCTTTTGGAAAACGGACTCTGGGAACCGGAACCATTGTGTCGCTCCCTTTCCCAAAGTCGAATGGAAGCAGTTGCTTCGAAGCCGTCCATTTCGGGCATTTGGCAATCCATCAACACCAAATCGTAGCTCTTTTCTTGAACAGCGGCGACTGCGGCGAGTCCGTTGCCGACGATTTCGCAATCGAATCCCGAGGTTGAAAGGATTTCGCGAACGACAACCTGATTGACTCGATTATCCTCGGCGACGAGAACCATTCGCCGGGGACCGTCCTGTTGCGTCGGCAACTCCAAGGAATCATCTTTTTCCTGAACGGCGAAATGACCGGAGTCGCCGGACGACGTCAACGGTTCCGACGGCAACTCACGCTGTGATGTCGGTTCGAGTTTGTCGGCTCCCAGAGCCGTGACAATGGCGTCAAACAGCGACGAACTGAAGACCGGCTTATTGATTTGCATCGAGATTCCGGCCGATTGAACGATCGCGATATCCGTATCTTCCGTTAGCGGAACGAGCAGGATCACCGCCGTCGTCTTTAGCGTATCATGCCTGGTGATTTCCGCGACGAGTTCCATTCCGTCGGCGTCGGAAAGACTGCTGTCGATAATCGCCAACTGGTAGGGATTTCCGGCCGCGGCCGCCGCTTCGAATTCCGCCAGGGCGGCTTCCTTCGAAGAAAAAGACTTGGCGTTCATTCCCCAAGAACCAAGCTGGTCGAGCAAGGTCGAACGTTGCAGATCGTTGTCGTCGACGACGACGGCCATCCGACCTTCAAGATTGATCGTTCCGTGTTGCGTCCTGAGCGGAGTCGGCGAATGGTCCTCTTTCCAAGGTTGCGTTTGAAAAGGAACATTAAACCAAAAAGTCGTGCCGACTCCTTCTTCGCTTTCGACGCCGATGTCGCCGTCCATGAGATTGATGAGCCGCTGGGAAATCGTCAAGCCGAGGCCGGTGCCGCCGAAACGTCGATTCCAGGAACGGTCGACCTGAGAGAACGACTGGAACAATCGATTCATGCGATCCGGAGGGATGCCGATTCCCGTATCCGTAATTTCGAAACGCAGGACTTCGGAGAACTCGGATCGATCCGGACCGAGATAGCGTTCCGCGTCGTCGCCGTTCAATTTCAAAACTCGAATGCTGACGCCGCCGTGGTCCGTAAACTTGACCGCGTTGCCGACCAGATTAAGCAGGGTTTGTCGAATCCGATTCGCGTCGCCGAACAGGCGCGCCGGCAGGTCCGCCGCGAACGAACAACAGAGTTCGATGCCTTTGTTGGAGGCCGGGGTCGCGAGAATTCCCATCACGGACTCGACCAGTCCGAGAAGTTCGAATTCGGCGATTTCGAGTTCCAGTTTTCCAGCTTCGATCTTCGAAAAATCCAAGATGTCGTTGATCAGGAAGAGAAGCGACTTGCCGGAAGAACGAATCAGTTGGACGTATTCGAATTGCTTACCGGAAAGGTCCGTTCCCAAGAGAAGATCGGACAGTCCGATGACGCCGTTCAGCGGCGTTCGGATTTCATGCGACATATGGGCGAGAAACTCGCTTTTCGCCCGGGACGCGTGTTCTGCTTCGATCAGTCGGTGTTGGTCGGTCAGATCGTGGATAAATGCTGCGCAACATTTTTCGCCGCCGAGTTCCATACTATCGGCGACGACGCGGATCGGGATCTCCGGACCATCGGTTCGGCAAAGAACGGTATCGAAGCGAACGGTCTGTTCGCGGAGCAATTGTTCCCAGAAGATTTCCCATTCTTCTTCCGGCGACACGGTATTTTCAACGGTTTCGTTGTCGAATCCTTCGTCTGATTCCTCGGAAACGCGGGCTCGAACAAAGGATTCGAAAAAATGATCGTCGTCGCAGTTTCCCATCATATCGACGGCGGCGCGGTTTCGGTAGACAATCCGTCCGTCGCGATTGATTCGGACGACCGGTTCCGAAACATTGTCGACCATCTCCTGCATCACCCGGAAGGATTCCTGATAAGAAACTTCCGACGTAATATCCTTGAGTCTCCAAAAACGTGTCTTGCTGCCCGGAGTATTGAAATTGACGGTCTTCAGGTCGAGGCGGACAATCCAACCGTTTTGGAACTCAATGATTTGATGAATGGGACCGCCGGTCTCATGAAAATCATCGAACAACGAGCGAACGTAATTGCTGTCTTTGGCTCGCTCGGCGAAAACATCGACCAGTAATTCCCGATTGAACTTTTCTAAATGTTCGAACGGAAACGCCCATTCCTCGATGAGACGCTGATTGAAATAGAGGACGCTCCTGTCATCGGAGTACGCCAACACACCGTCCGGTGAAGATTCCAACAGCGAATGAATAAACTTTCGCTGATTCTGTAGTTCGCTTTCCAAAAAGGCGGGACCCACGGAATCATGGAGACGCCAAAGAGTTCCTGAAAACTGGATCGGAACGCCGCGTTCGTCGAAATCGATTTCGCCGACCAAATGGAAAAGGTGATCGGATTGTTTCGAAGATACCGGACTCAGCGCGAGTTCGACGGATGCAAACGTCGGATTTGGACGATCGATCAAATAGGGGCGCGCCGCCGGAAACAATTCGAAAAAGGACGGCGAGTGATCGCGATCCGACTCATCAATTTCAAGGAGGGCGTAAAGTCCTCCCGACCAATATTCCCGACGTTCACGGTAGTCGTACCGGAAGGATCCGATCTGTCGGAAAGGTTCAGACGGCGATTCGGTCATCGAAGCAAGCGGAGGAGGGCGCGAAAAAAGGTGGGGTCCGAATGACGGATTCCGAAAGGGATCGACAATTATTATAGTCTGACTGATTCGGTGTTGTCAATCGAACAACCGGCAAAATTCAACTTTCCGGTCCGGAAGAATCGCTCAAGGCGACAACAACGGCGTCGATCTCCGCGATCAGATCTTGGGGCGCGATGAAAATTTGCAGGCCCCGCAATCCGGCGCTGACGTAAATCGAGTCGAAATTCAGACAACTTTCGTCGATGAACGTCGGCAATCGCTTTTTCATGCCGATCGGCGAACACGCTCCACGAAGATATCCGGTCGTCGGCAACAGGTCTTTCAAGGGAAGCATGTCGCAACTCTTGTTGCCGGTAAGTTTCGCCGTCGTTTTCAGATTCAGCTCTCCGTTGCCGGGAAGAATGCAGACGAAGCATCCCGTTCGATCGCCCTTCAGGACCAGAGTTTTGAAGACCCGTTCAATCGGTTGGCCGAGCGTCGCGGCGACATGGACGGCGCTCAGGTCCGATTCGTCGACGGGATAGGAAACCAACTCGTAGGACCGTTTCGACTTGTCCAACAACCGAGCGGCATTTGTCTTGGGCGCCTTCATCGATCAATCTGCAATTTTCGAGAGCCGTCAATTTTCGAGAGCCGGGACCTGCGGTCCCGGTCTGTAAAAAACGGTTAGGTCGAGATCGGCGTCGACAGTCCGGCGAGGAGAGCTTCGACGTCCCTGATATCGTTTTCCTCATCTTCTTCTGAGTCGAACACATTGGGAAGCGGCGGCATCTCGACGGATTCCTGTTCTTGGATTGTTACAGCTCCAAGCGTCGCCTCCAAGTCAGCGAGTTCCGAAGCGGCCAAAAAACCGGCTCCCTCCCCTGTTTCCCCTGCGGCAACGTCTTCGACGACGGCAGCCTGTTCTTCCACGGGAATCTCTTCTACCGTGGCAGTTTCCTCTGCGGGCGATTCTTCAACCGCGATTTTTTCTTCAGCGGCGGGCGATTCTTCCACTATAATTTTTTCTTCAGCGACGGGCGATTCTTCCGCTATAATTTTTTCTTCAGCGGCGGGCGATTCTTCCGCAATAATTTTTTCTTCAACGACGGGCGATTCTTCCGCTATAATTTTTTCTTCAGCGACGGGCGATTCTTGCGCTATAATTTTTTCTTCAGCGACGGGCGATTCTTGCGCTATAATTTTTTCTTCAGCGACGGGCGATTCTTGCGTTATAATTTTTTCTTCAACGGCAGGCGATTCTTCCGTTGCAATTCTTTCTTCAACGACCGGTTCCTCTTGAGAAGGAGCGGCGGAAACGGGGGCGTGAGGAATCGCGACGTCTTTTCCGACAAGTCCCAAACGTTGGGCCGTATCGAAGAATCGAGAAACGACTTGGAACGCTTCGCCGAACATCGACGAGAGGGCTTGATTGGCCGCTTCGAGATCGGCGGTGCTTCCGGTATCGACTTTCGCCTCGGCAAGTCCGGCAGCGACGGCGTCGAATGTTTGATCGATGTCGAGAATCACATTCTGAACGGCGACGACTTCCGCTCCGAACGCCGTAAGACGTTCCGCCAATTCTCCGAGTTGTTTTCGGACCTCGACAGCTTGTTGATTTAATTTATCGGTCCGTTCTTTGAGCGGAGCGAATTTTGTCTTGGCGACGGCGACCCGACGATCCAGATCGTCGAGACGTTGAGTCAGACGCTCGGAGGAAGATGTTGACGACGTCGATACGGCGTGTTCAGTCATTGGAAGTCCAAACAACAGGAAAATGATCGAGATTATGGTCGGCAAGAACGCTTTATTTTGTCATTATCTCTTATTTTCCGTATCTTTCGGAGTCGTTTTTGAAACAATCCACCATTTTCCGGAAAAAAACGCCTAGTATTCGGAATATATCGGTTGTTCCTCCCAAAGACCCACCCGCTAATCTAGGGCGACTACAGCAACTTTTACGAAAAGTCTGATTGAATTCAATTTATCGCTTGTTTCTTTTCGATAAATTTTAACGAGCCGAAGATTGGCCATAGAAAACCGATTTTCAGCAAGATTCCACCAGACACCCCGATATTCCTCGTGTTTCAACGGATTTCAACGTCTCTTTTCTCCTTGACCTGCCGATTGACGCTATTTCTAGCGTCGACGTTGGTCGGTCTTGCCGCGTGGGGAGACACGGAGCTAGTTTCGCTGGAATCGAGTTCCATCGTTCGCGGAGTTGGGACACCATTTGCGGAAACTCGCTGCGGTCGATTTCTCGGCAATTGCCAACTTCTCCCAGCGGGACATATTTATCCGGGTTATCTGGCGGATCCCACGGAGTCCCGAATCGCCGGCGTCTGGAACAAGGACAATTATTTCGGTTGGATTTGGGACGCTACGTTGGGCGGTCGCTTGGCCGCTTTACGGATCGGCAGCAAGAATTGCGATCATCCGAGCGGTTTCCAGATCGACTTCGAAGGTTCCGCTCATCTTCGACTCGACTACGAGCACGACTTCGAGCTTTACTCGACGGACTATCGGGCCGGTCTGCCGATCAGTTGGGGCGGACCGCGTTGGCAATTCAAGACGGGATACTGTCATGTCAGCTCGCATCTCGGCGACGAGTATTTCAATCGAATCATGGAACCGTATCTGAAGGCCGGCGGAAAATACAATTTTTATAAGTTTCGCGACGCCTATTCCCGGGACTCCTGGTTGTTCGCCGCGGCGTTTCGTCCGCATCCCGACTGCCGAATTTACGCCGAAGTCGACTTCGATCTCGGCAACGCGAGTTCGAACAACGCAAATAGGAAGTCGTACACGAATTTGAAGTTCGGAGCCGAATACAGTCCGCCGTTGACGACAAGCGGCGTCAATCGCTGGAATTTCTCGAATCTGCCGAATTTCGCCAACGTCAAGCCGTTTGCCGCGATTCACGCCAATTTGTACGAGGAATACGATTTCAGCGGCAATCTCTGCATCCAGATCGGCATCCAGAATCGGGGGAGCAACAATCAGCTGTTCCGTTTCGGCTTGCAGTATTTCTACGGCGTCAGCGAACAGTTCCAGTTCGCCAAACGGTATCCGACGGAAAACAAATTCGGATTCGGCGTCTGGTACGACTACTGAAGGTGTAGTACTTGTACTGTGCAAGTTCTCGGCGTTGTTTGTGAATGCAACCTTGATTCTGCCGCAAGACTGGAGGCTGGAGACCGGAGGGAACGGTTGGAAACCGGGAACTCCAGTCTCCGGCCTACAGTCTCCAGCCTTGTTCAGTG
>JAVBQW010000076.1:0-31115 GCA_031548665.1 Thermoguttaceae bacterium | reverse complement strand
CATCCTTCGTCAGATCGGCCAGAACGCGGGGGTGAAGCCGGTGGTCGACGTCGCGAACCTTCCGACCGCCGTTCAATGGACGCCGCTGTTGGCGTTCCTCGTCGTGTTCGTCCTCGGCCTGCTCTGCATCGCCTGGATGGTAAGGCAACTCGTGCTGTGTGAACAACCCAACAACAGCCGGAATGGAGGCGGTACTCCGCCGTAATGTCGGTCTGCGTGTACCTCGCCACTCCGTCATTACGGCGGAGTACCGCCTTCATTCCGGCTTTTATTTTACGATGGGATTCTCTGATCGCGATTATTTACGGGACGTTCCTTACGACGACGACGGTTATCGGCCGCGCGGTCGGGGTTGGTCCGTTTCCGCTCGCATTGTACTGATCAACGTCGCCGTTTTCCTGATCAACGGCCTGTTTTTCGAAAACCGTGACGATCCGGAGTCCTACGACTGGCTCGCCCATGTCATGTCGATGACGGGCACCGCGCTCTACAATCCGCTCGAATACTGGAAGGCGTTGACCTACGGTTTCGCTCACGATCCGCGGAATATCTGGCACATCGTCGGCAACATGCTCTGTCTCGTGATGTTCGCCCAAGGGTTGATGCTCGGTATCGGCCCCGGCGGTTTCGGTATCGTGAAGGGCGAAAACGTCGAAGACCGTTTGGGCCGGACCGAGTTTTTCTGGTTCTACATTCTGACGATCATCATCGGCGGCGTCGTATTTGGATTGACGAATCTCGGCGAACCCCGAGCCTCCTGTCTGGGGGCGTCCGGCGGCGTTTCGGGAGTCATCGTGCTGTACGCGCTGCTTTATCCGAACAAGACGCTTTACTTTTACGGCATTTTGCCGCTGCCGATGTGGGTGATCGGCGTGATCATCGTCGGAATGGACGCCTTCGGAGCCGCCGGAATCGGCGATCGCGGAATCGGTTATTCGGTCCACCTTGCCGGCGCGGCGTTCGCGTTGTTCTATTATTTCACGTTCCTGAAAAACAACCGCCGCCTGACGGGATTGTTCACCCTGCCGAAGCGGAAGCCGAAACTGCGGGTGTTCGACGACGACGAACCGCCGAAGCGACCGACGAAAAGCGCCGCCGACATCGACTTCGACAAGCGGCTCGACGAGATTCTCGATCGTTACGGCAAAGTCGGCGAGGCCGGTCTGACCCACGAAGAACGCGAGTTTCTGAAGAAAGCCAGCAAAAAATATAAGAATCGTTAACGTTAGCCGCGTCGGTCTCCGACGCGTTTCCCCGGAGCGCGTCGGGGGCCGACGCGGCTAACAAACATCATGAAACGGACGCCGCCGAACAGCAACGGAATGTTGAAATCAGTCGCTTGGAGCCTGCTGCTCCTTGTCGCCGGTTCTCTTTACGCCGAAACGGACGACGCCTACGCCCCGTCTGTCGTCCGTTCCGCCATGGACGAACAGCAGCGGAAAATCATCGACTATTTTTACACGGGCGCCCATCCGACCACCGGAATGGCGTTCAATCATAACACCGTCAAAAGCATCCTGACGACGGGCGCGACCGGATTCGGCGTCATGGCGATCATCGCCGGAGTCGAACGCGGTTGGATTGACCGAGCCGTCGCCGCCGGCCACATCGTTAAAATCGTCCGATTTTTGAAAACGGTCAAACGATACGAAGGAGCTTGGTCGCATTGGTACTCTCCCGATGGCCGGACCGTTCGATTCGGCAATCAGGTCGACGCCGGCGAAATCGTGGAAACCGCGTTCCTGTTGGGCGGCCTTTTAACGGCCTGCGAATATTTCGACCGGGACAACGAGGCGGAAAAAGAAATTCGTGAAACGACGACGTTTTTTGGGGAAACCGTCAATTGGCGACATTACGTTCACGACGGCAAGTTCTACTGGATCTGGCACGCGGACAAAAACGAATACGAGTTGCCGATCGTCGGTTGGAACGAATGCTTGCTCGTCTATATCCTCGCGATGGCGGCGCCGGAACCCCATAACGTTCCGCCGTCCGTCTACCGCTCCTGCTGGCAGGGATATCGCTTCGCCCATCCCGGTCGGAAAACCTACGGTTATCCCCTGCCGTTGGGAACCAATCAATACGGTTCGTGCCTGTTTTTGTCCCAATACTCGTTCCTCGGACTGGATCCCCGGCGGATGCGGGACGAATTCGCTTGTTATTGGACGCAAAATCTCGGACACACGATGATCAACCGGCATTATTGCGTCCACGAAGCGCCGTCGGAATATAAATACTCCGAACTCGACTGGGGGCTGACGGCTTGTGGAGGCTGTAGCGGCCGTCCGGGATACAAGGCTCGGGCTCCGTTCGACGACGACGGCGTGCTCGCTCCGACGGCGGCGATCAGTGCTTTTCCGTACACGCCGTTTTACTCGACGCAGGTCTTGTTGAACTTGAAAAAGAACTTTCCCGAACTCGACGGGGAATTCGGATTCGGAATCTCCTATTGTCCGAAAGATCATCAAGTCAACAAGGAATATCTGGCGATCGAACAAGCTCCGATGGCGATCATGATGGAAAACTACCGCTCCGGACTTTTGTGGAACTTGTTGATGAAAAACGAAAACGTCCGAAAAGGCCTGCAACTGGCCGGCATGAAAACGGAACCGGATCATCCGCCGGGTTTTTATCTGGCAATGCTCGAATCCGAAACGCAGGTTTACGACATGATGCGGCACCCCGACCGGGAACGTTACGAAATCGATTTTTATTCAAAATCGTCCGGCAAGGGAACGTTGCAATTGGACGATGCGCAAGACAAAACGATTTACGATACTGAAATCGACTTGGTTGCCGGAACAAACCTGGTTTCCTTTCAGGGCGACTCCATTGAACGGAACGGAAGATATCGACTTACCGTAACGGACGCACGAAACAGCCGTTATTCGATTTTCGTCAACTTGCGATAACCGGGAAGCGCGTCGGAGGCCGACGCGGCTAAAACACCAACCATGAGACGGACGCCGCCGAGCAGCAACGGAATGCTGAAACTGGTCGCCTGGAGTTTTTTGCTCTTCGCGGCGACGCTGATTTTCCATCGGCAAACGGCGTTTCGTTTTCTCGACGATTTCTTCGATTATTCCGTGTCGTCGAAATTGGAAAACCATGTCGTCGACATCGACCTCCGCCGGGCGACGCCGATCGGGAAAACCGTCGACGTCTTGCCGGACGAACGCGAGTTGATTCCCGAAGCCTCGGCGGCGAACCGTTCCGCCGTGTTGCTTGCCGCCATGACGAAGGACCGTTTCGGCGACGGCGAACTCGTCGCACGAACTCCGAAGCCGCCGCAGCCCCGGAACGCGACGCCGAATCCGGAATATGCGCAACAATTCCAACCGACGAAACGGACCACCTTCCTCGTCGAACTACCGGAACCGGGACAAAAACTCGGACAAAAGGAAATCCCCTCGATTTCCGTCTTGAAAACTTCCGACGAGCGGGAAATCGAGTCGCCGCTGGATGTTCCCGTTGCGCTGCCGAAAATTTCGGACCGTTCGACGCTCGACGCTATCGCTCCGATGGTTTCGCTGTCCGGCGGCTCCTTCCGGATGGGCAGCGACACGGCGGGCGAGCGGGACCAGCGACCGGCGCATACGGTTCGGCTGCGACCGTTCCGGATCGACCAATATGAAGTCACGAACCGGCAATTCCGGCTCTTCGTTTCCGAAACGAAATACATCACGACGGCGGAACGCTTCGGTTGGAGCTATCTTTTCGACTTCAAACGAAAAGCCTGGGTCCGCATGGTCGGCGCCTGCTGGCGGAATCCGCTCGGCAAAACCTCCAACGGCGAAGCGGCGGTCGACGCGATGAACGACCAGCCGGTCGTTCACGTCAGTTGGGACGACGCGCAGGCGTTCTGCGCATGGTCCGGCAAACGCCTGCCGACGGAAGCCGAATGGGAATACGCCGCCAAGGGAGGGTTGCTCGACGCCGTGTATCCCTGGGGCGACCGCCGCGTCGTCGACGGCAAACATCAGGCGAATTACTGGCAGGGTTGGTTCCCGGACGAAAATTCCTCCGAAGACGGATTCTTGCGGCTCGCCCCCGTCGGCTCCTTTTCGGCAAACCGTTACGGAATTTTCGATCTCGGCGGCAACGCCTGGGAATGGTGCGCGGACCGTTACACCGCCGATTACTATCGTCGAAGTTCGCTTGACAATCCGCTGGGACCGACTCCGGAAGACGGCGAAACGGCGACGATTCCGCTGCTCCGAATTCGCAAGGAGAACGGAAAATACGTGTCGGAGGAGATTACCGGAATCGACGAAGTTTCGCAACGAGTGATTCGCGGCGGCTCTTTTCTCAGCGCCGAGAACGGCGACGCCGGTTATCGAATCACGGCCCGAGGTTCGCAGCCGCAACCGCTCTCGTTCCAAGACGTCGGTTTTCGTTGCGTCGAATAATACGACAGCGCAATGGATTTTCTCCGAAAGGAACACGAAACACACGAAAAGACGAACGACACGAAAATTTGAAAACGAACTTTTTTCATGCGATTGAACCCTTTTCCCTCGTCGAAATGTTCGTGTTTTTCGTCTTTTCGTGATTTTCGTGTTCTCCGAAACGAAAACTCATGGCGCTGTCGTAATAAGGACCTGTCCGGAAACAACCTGTACAATTGTACAAAATTGATTGCCGTTTCAACCCCCAAGTTACGGCGGAGTACCGCCTCCACTTGAGGCTCTTTGGATAGGTTATTTCTGGATAGCTCCTACTTGCCGTCTGAGAACGAAGTCGGCGATTCGCTCCCTCGCAGGTTGTCGACGGAAGATAAACATGGTATGATCGGCAGGATCAACGATCAATAGTATCTTTCGTTCCGGTCCTCGCCTTCATGGGGAACGCCGTCCGATGAACCGCAACAGATTGACGAAATTCGATGGGACGGTCCTTCTCGTCGCGATGCTCTTTCCGACGGTGTTGACGTTCGTCTATTTCGTGTTCTTCTCAGACTCTTCAGGCATCTTTCAGCGTTTGGCGTTCGGGATCGGCAAGCCGCTCCAGTTCGTGATTCCGATTTTCTGGATCGGCGTCATACGACGGGATCGCTGGTTGGTTCGTCCGTTCAATCGGCGGGGCGTTTTGGAAGGAACGTTGTTCGGGCTCGCCGTGTTTGCCGCGATTGTCGGACTTTACGTCGTCTGGCTCGGTTTGCCCGGCAACTTGCTCGGCGCCGGTTCTCCGGCAACGCAAGAAATTCTCGCCAAGGTCAACGGCATGGGAATTTCCGATTCCCGACTATTTCTCCTTTTCGGCCTGTTTTACGCCGTGATTCACAGCGGCTTGGAAGAATATTATTGGCGCTGGTTCGTTTTCGGAATGTTGCGGCGGGGAATGCCGTGGTTCGGAGCGATGGTTTTATCGAGCCTCGCTTTCATGGCCCATCATGTGCTGCTGCTCGGAACCTATTTCGGATACGCGTCGCCGTTCTGCTGGCTGGGCTCGCTGGGCGTCGCGGTTGGCGGACTCTATTGGGCCTGGCTGTATCAACGCAGCGATTCGATCTGGGGACCGTGGATCGGGCACGGAATCGTCGACGCCGCGATTTTCAGCGCCGGCTTCCTGATCTGTTTCACCTCGTCCGCTCTCCCGGCATAACGGCTTTGATTGAAAGACTTCTCTAATCGCTGCGCGGCTCAAACGCAAGCGATCCGCCAACCAATCACGCTTCCATGAAAATCGTTCTCGGAATGACCGGCGCCAGCGGCGTCGCCTACGGAATCCGCCTGCTTGAACTTCTCTGCCAAGCGAAACATGAGATCGACGTCGTTCTCAGTCCGGCGTGGTTTCGTGTCGTCAAACACGAGTTTGGATTGGAACCGGACGAACGGTCGCCGTATGAATTTCTCGATGCCTGCTTTCGTCGACTCCATGACGAATACTACGACGCCCCTCCCTCGGTGGATGTCTGCGTCAACATGATTCACGACGCCGAGGATTTCGCGGCTCCGATCGCCAGCGGTTCGTACCGGACCGACGTCATGGTCGTCGCTCCCTGTACGACGGGAACGCTCGGTTGCATTGCGTCCGGCGTCCATCGACATCTCGTTCATCGAGCGGCGGAGGTTCATCTCAAGGAGCGGCGGCGGCTGATTCTCCTGGTCCGCGAGTCGCCCTTGTCGCTGATCCAACTCGAAAACATGGAACGGATCACCCGGGCCGGCGGCATCATCCAGCCCGCCGTCCCCCATTTTTACGGAGAATCCGCAACGGTCGGCGATCTGATCGATTCCGTCGTCCAGCGAACGCTCGACCTGATCGACGCGACGAACACTTGAACGATTCGACGTTTCTGATACACTGTTCTTTAGCCGCCCCGCCCTGCGGGGCGTTTTCCGTTGACGAACAGTTCATCTCGCGCTTCGCGGCTAAAACGCAAGCGGATTTTCAACCGGGGACATCGTATTATGTTGGATCGTCGATTTATTCTGGAAAACGCGGAAGCCGTCAAAACGAATTGCGAACGTCGCGGCGTCAGGGCCGACGTCGACGGCTTCGTCAAGCTCGAAACGAAACGCAAGGAACTCCAAGCCGAGGTCGAACGTCTCAACGGCGAGGCGAACGCCGTCTCGAAGTCGATCGGCAAAGCGACAACGCCCGAAGAGCGGGACGCCAAAAAAGAGGAAGGCCGCCTGCTTCGGGAAAAAACCGCCGCCGTCAACACGGAACTCGCCGACATCGAGACGGAACTCGACCAGATTCAACGGTCGATCCCCAACATGTCGCACCCCGACGCTCCGATCGGAGCCGACGATCAATCGAATCTCCGCCGTTCGTTGGGAAAAACGCCGATTCCGACCTACGATTTCGAGCCGCTGGACCATGTCGTGCTCGGCGAAAAGCTCGACTTGATCGACTTCGAGTCCGGAGCCCGCGTCGCCGGAGCGGGATTCTATTTTCTCAAAAACGAAGCGGTTCTCTTGGAACTCGCTTTGCAGCGTTACGCCGTCGAAATCCTGATGCAGGCCGGGTTCACGCTGACGACGACGCCGGACCTCGCCCGAAACGACGTCTTGCAGGGAACCGGATACATTCCTCGCGGTCCAGAAACGCAGATTTACAGCATCGACAACACCGATTTGAGCCTCGTCGCAACGGCGGAGATTCCTCTCGGCGGAATGCTCGCCGGACAAACGGTCGACGCGGAACAGCTTCCGTTGCGGCTTTGCGGCATCTCCCATTGTTTCCGTACGGAAGCGGGCGCCGCCGGTCGCGCTTCACGAGGCCTGTACCGGGTTCATCAATTCACGAAGGTCGAGATGTTCGCCTTCACGACCCCGGAGCAGAGCGACGCGATGCACAACGAAATGCTCGGCCTCGAATGCAAGATTTTCGACGGGCTCGGCATTCCGTACCAAGTCGTCGACACGGCGACCGGCGACCTCGGCGGTCCGGCGTACCGGAAATTCGACCTCGAAGCCTGGATGCCCGGTCGCGGCAAAGGGGGAGAGTACGGCGAGGTGACGAGCACGTCAAACTGTACGGATTACCAAGCCCGCCGCCTGAACGCTCGATACCGCGTCAAAGGGGAAAAGGGAACGAAGTTCGTGCATACGCTGAACGGCACCGCGATTGCGATCAGTCGGGCTCTCGTCGCGATCATGGAGCTTTACCAACGGAAAGACGGCTCGATCGTCGTTCCGGAAGTTCTCCGGGCAATCGTCGGTAAAGACATTATCAAACGTTAAAAAATTGATACTCGGGGGTTCCTAAATTTCATGATTGTTTCGGATTTGGGGGAAGTTTGTGAGGACTCACATTACCGTCCCCTCTCCCTCGGGAGAGGGTTAGGGTGAGGGGTTCTGTGGATAAAATTACAGAAAAGCATTAAGCAAATCGACAAAGCTATTCTCCAGTCCCTGCATTGTTGGGTATTCTGCCAAGTCGCTCGCCCCTCACCCTAGCCCTCTCCCAAGGGAGAGGGGAGGGGTAATTAAAACTTCACGGAGTTTTTTATCCGCCTTTCACCAAAAACAAAGGCTTTTCGCCTCCCTAAATCTGAGACGATCAGCAAATTTCATGCGGTATTTTCTTTTCTTCATCGGGTTGATTTTCCTCTGTTCTCCTCTTTTTGCGGAGGATGAATTTGCTTCCTCTTCGTTGGAGGGTGAAATCAAGGCGGTGGAGCGGACGCCGACGCCGAACCGTTGGGCGCTGCTGATCTTTGCCGATCCGGAAGCATCGCCGTACGCCGGACTTCGGTTCGTCGTCGAAGATTTTCAGAAAACGCTGAAGAAGACCGGATTCGCCGACGATCACGTTTTCGTCATGCAGCCCGACGCCGAAGCCGCTCTGAAACCGACCCTTGTGAACATCCGGCGGCAACTCGATGAAATCCGTCGTTCCGAAACGTCGTTTCGCAAGGAAGTCGACGGCGACGCCGAACTGTTTTTGTTCGTTCAGATGCGGGGACTCGCCGATCCGGAGCAAAAACGGCAATTTCTTTGTCCGTCGGATCGAATGGAGATTTCCGCCGACGCCGATCTCGAACGCTTGGCCGAAACGCTTCTTCCGGCGGAGGAGTTTCTCGATGTGCTTTTGAAAAGCGGCATTGAACGGCGTTTGTTCGTATTGAACATCACATCTCCCACGATGACACGGGGCGCGACGAATACCAAGCCGACGTTGAGCGGAATCCGTTCCTCGGCGTTCAAGACCCGTTCCGCGGAGGTCGGCGAAACGACCGAATCGCCGAAAGCCTTCGTTCCCGGTTCGGCGTTAGCCCAGATTGTCGTCAACAACCAGTTCGATTTCGAGCCGGATCATGCCGACGGTTTCACGAACATTTTACGCAGGGGACTCGAAGGTTTCGCCGACCGGGATCTCGACGGCAATCGAAACGGCGTCGTTTCCCTCCGGGAACTTGTCGACTATATCGAATATTATTGCAACAACGTTCGTCGGAACTCGACCTTTGCCTTGTACAAAGGTTTCGATTATCCGATGACGACGGCCGCTCCGACCGAAACCGCAGCCGCCGACACCGATTTGGAAACTCTGTACGCCAAGGTCGGAACCGAATTGGCGACGTTGTCCGATCCGGTGGCGAAGGACGACGCTCTGGAAGCATTTGAACGAGGAATCGAAACGGCGAAACAAAACGATAACGACGCCGAACTTCGCCGAATCACCCGCCTTCGCGACGATTACCTGAAGAGAATGCCGAAAAAACCTTCAATCATTCATACCAACTCCAAGCATGAGCGAAACACCCTTTGAAAAACGCAACGATCTCTTGGGACGGCAGGTCGTCAAATCGCTGCAAAGCCGACATTTCTCGGCTTTTTATTGCCGAACCGGAGTCGAAGCCGTCGAAAAAGTTCTTTCGCTCATTCCGGAAGGCGAAAGCGTTTCCTGGGGCGGCTCGATGACCTTGGAAGTTCTCGGTTTGCCGCAACGGCTCCACGAAGGCCGGTATTCCGTACTCGATCGGGACCGGACATCGACGCCGGACGAACGGTATGAAGCAATGCAGAAAGCCGTCTGCTGCGACAATTACGTGACGAGCGTCAACGCGATCAGTGAAGACGGCCAATTGGTGAACGTCGACGGCAACGGCAATCGGGTCGCCGCCATCGCTTTCGGTCCGAAGCGGGTGATCGTCCTTGCCGGCATGAACAAAGTCGTCAAATCCCTGGACGACGCCGTTTCCCGGGCTCGCAATTTCGCCTCGCCGATCAACGCGATGCGGATCCCCCATCTCGACACGCCGTGTACGAAAACCGGGGCCTGCGAAGACTGCAAATCGCCGGGTTGTATCTGTACATACGTCGTCACGACCCGGATCAGCCGCCCCGCCGGTCGGATCAACGTCATCCTGATCGGCGAAACGCTGGGGTTCTGACGCTGACGGTTTCACTGAAAGATAAAATATCGTCATCCCCGCGAAGGCGGGGACCTAGACGAAAGATATCGCGAATCGTTTGCATTCGTCAATAAGGAACTGTAAAGAAATAACTTGTACAAAGAGCCTCGAGTGGAGGCGGCCGAAAATCAATACGGCGCCGTAACTCGGGGGTTGAAGCGGCAGCTAATATTGTACGTTTGCACAGGTTATTTATTTACAAATCCTAACGAGTGCAAAAGCCCATTAATATCTGTTCTCTGGGTCCCCGCCTGCGCGGGGATGACGAAAACAAGAACAACGCTACCAGAGGAAAAACCAACGACATCCCCCAACATTTTGACGTGCCATGAAACAGATCCTATTATCCAGCGTGTTCGTGTTGGCGTTTTCCCTTGCGGCGTGGAGTGCCGACGTTTTTCGAGCCGGAGCCGCGGTCGTCGACATCACGCCGACCAAGCTGCCCGTGATCGTCAACGGCGGCTTCGTGTCGAGAACGGTCGAAAAGGTCGGCGACCCGTTGCACGCCCGCTGCCTGGTGTTGGACGACGGAAAGGAGCGAATCGCCTTTGTCGTCGTCGATACGTGCATGTTGCCGGTTTCGCTTGTCGACGCCGTCAAAAAACTCATTGAGGAGCAGCTGAAGATTCCGATGGAGCGGCAGATGATGTCGGCGACCCATTGTCATTCGGCCCCGTCGTTGGTCGCGGCGCTCGGAACGCCGGTCGATCCGGATTACGTCAAATTTCTTCCCGATAAAATCGTCGAGGGAGTCGCCGCCGCCGTGAAGAATCTCGCTCCGGCCAAGATCGGCTGGGCGGTCGGAAACGATACGAACAACATCTATTGCCGCCGCTTCCTGATGAAGGAAGGCACCGCGACGACGAATCCGTTCAGCGGTAAAAAGAACGATCGGGCCCAGATGAATCCGGGACACGCGAACACGAACAAGATCGCCCGGACCGGACCGGTCGACAGCGCCGTGACGGTGCTGTCGCTGCTCACGCCGGACGACAAGCCGATTGCCGTGTTCGCGAATTACTCGACGCATTACGCCGGGGTTCCCGGCAACGTGCTTTCCGGCGACTACTTCGCGGTGTTCGCCCAACGGATCAAGGAGATGATCGCGGAAAAAGTCGGGGCCGACAAGGTTCCCGATTCTTTCGTCGGCATCATGTCGAACGGAACCAGCGGCGACGCGAACTGCATCGATTTTCTCAATCCGGACCGAAAATTCGACTATAAGAGCGTCGGAGAGGAAACAGCCCGGGCCGCGATGGACGTTTGGCCGAACATTCAGTATTTCGACTGGGTACCGCTCAAAATGGTCGAAAAACGAATCGTTGTCGCCAACCGGGTTCCGACCGCCGAGGAAGTCCAGGCCGCGAAAGATCATTTGGCGACGTTGCCGGACGGCAAACTCAAATCGGGGGCCGACGTTTACGCCCATTCCACCGTGATGATGAGCGACTGGCCGAAGACGTCGACGATTCCGATCCAGGCGATCCGAATCGGCGAACTCGGCATCACGGCGTTGCCGGCCGAGGTTTACGGAATCACCGGCCTCGAAATCAAGGCCCGGAGTCCGTTCACCCCGACGTTGAACATCGGTTTGGCGAACGGATATTTCGGTTACGTTCCGCCCATGGAACAGCATCGGCTCGGCGGATACAACACTTGGCGAACGCAAACGAGTTGTCTCGACGTCGACGCCGAAGAAAAGATCCGTCAAACCGCCGTGGAACTCCTTCACGAATTGCAATAAAACGTCATGAAAACGCTTATTCTCGGAACGAACAATCGCAAAAAGGGAATTGAACTGGCGGAGTTGTTGACGCCGTTTGGCATCGAGGTCAAGACGCTGGCCGACTTCTCCCGCAAGCTCGACGTCGTGGAGGACGGCGCGACGTTTATCGAGAACGCCCGGAAAAAGGCGGTGGAACAAGCAAAATTCCTCGGTGAATGGGTGCTCGGTGAAGACAGCGGTCTTTCAGTCGACGCCCTGAACGGCGAGCCCGGCGTCTATTCGGCGAGATATGCGGCGAAAGACGGCAACGAGAACGCCGACGACGCCGCGAACAATCGGTTGTTGCTCCGACGGCTCGGCGATTTGCCGTTCGAAAAACGGACGGCATACTATACTTGCACGGCGGCGCTGTCCGATCCGGAAGGAAACCTCCACGCCGAGAGCGAAGGTCGTTGCGGCGGCCGAATTCGTTTTGACGCCGTCGGAACCAACGGTTTCGGTTACGATCCCTTGTTCGAAGTCGTCGAATATCATCGAACGTTCGGGGAACTGAGTCCGGCGATCAAACGTTGTATCAGCCACCGAGCCCGGGCGATGCGACAAATCATTCCCCGAATCATCACGATTTTTCGCAACGAGTCTTCATCTCACGAGCCGTGACCTGCGGTCACGGAGCCCCGCTGTATGCCCCAAGAAATTTTTCCCTGGTTCTACCACCTTTCGATGGCAACGGTTGTCCTTGTGTTGCTGCGGCTTTTGGTTGCGCATCCGCCGACGACGCTTCGACGAGGGACTTTTCTTTCGATCTTGGGCGGCCTCGCGGCGTTTGTTCTCTCGCTGCCGTATTGGAAATACACGGCGCAAGGCGTTTTTTTGCATGGCGGAATTTTTCTGGCGATTGCGTGCTTCCTGATTTTCCGGCAGAGAATCGACGGTAAGCCGCGGCGGCTCCTGACGACGGTTCTCGGCCTCTTGGCGGCGTTGACCCTGTTCGTCGGCATCGACGGCCTGCTCATCGAACCGACGGCCCTCCAAGTCAAACATTATACGGTTACGACGTCGAAGATCACGAAGCCGCTCCGGATCGCGTTTCTCGCCGATTTCCAAACCGATATCATCGGCGACTACGAACGCCGGACCCTGATGCTGCTCAAGGAGCAACGGGCCGATTTGATTCTTTTCGGCGGCGATTACATCCAGGCGCGGTCGAAGGAGCAAGAAGAAAAGCTCCAAGGCGAATTCAACGCGTTGTACCGTTCCCTGGAGATTGCCGCGCCGCTGGGCGTCTACGCCGTCAAAGGAAACGTGGAGCTTGGTTCCTGGGTCGGTTGGGAGAAATTGTTCGAAAAAAGCGGCGTTTTCAAAGCGGAACAAACGATCTCCCTGGACGTCGGCGAGATTCGATTGACGTTGTTGGGCGTGCATCCGTCGTTCACGCCGTTCCGCCAACGGCCGAGCAATCCCAGGGGAAAATATCACGTCATGGTCGGGCACGCCCCGATTTTTTCATTGGGGAATCCAAAGGTCGATTTGCTTCTTGCCGGACACACGCACGGCGGACAAGTCCAAATTCCCGGTTTCGGACCAATCCTGACGATGTCGAAAGGGCTGCCGCGACGCTGGGCTTCCGGCCTGACGACCTTGCCGAACGGAGCGACTCTGATCGTCTCGAACGGAACCGGCATGGAACGGGGCCGGGCTCCCCGAATCCGGTTGTTCTGTCTCCCGAACTTGGTCGTCATCGATTTGGTGCCGCCTCAGTGAATCCGCAAGGCCGATCGCTTGCGTTCCCGCCTCGCGGCGAATCCTGAATTTCCGTTCATTCGACGGCAAGATCGAGATACCAAACCCAGAGAGGTTTCGAGCTTTTTCGTAACACCAGCTCGATCCGGTTGACGCCGTCGAGCAGAACGCCGTGGGGAACCGACCAGGCTTGATAATCTTCCGGGGATCCGATTCCCGTCGTGTACGGATTTTCATACGGCTCTGAAACGTCGCTCGTCGGTTCGAGTTTCGTTCCGTTGAGCCGGACCTCCCAGAGGGATCCGGCGAGCGATTCCGTGGCTTGGATGCGGAGTCGACCGCCTTTCTTCCAACCGCCTTTCGGCGGCGCCAAATCGACGTCGAGTTTCTCCGGCGGCGCCTGCGGAACGATCGGTTTCAAAAACGGTCGAGCGCAGCCCGCCGGACGGAACGTGTAAGCGACGGCGTAGTGTTGCGGTTGCGTCGCCAGCCAATCCGGGTTGCGGAGCTTCGGCAGGACCTCGAACGGCGGTTCCTTCGGTTCACCGAACACGTCGTTAGGATTTTTCGTGCCGCGATAATAATGGAAGTTGAACAGGCTCACGCCGGCCGCTCCTCTCGCATACGCCAGGTGGGCCGCCGTGTAAAACTGTTGCGCCGTCGTCCTCCGATGGACCGACGGCCGCGACGCTTCTTCCGGCGTCTTGGGGCGACTGGCGACCGCGTAATGAAGCTCCGGATAGAAATTACCGTTCGGAATTTCCCGTTTGAACATCGACAGCGTGGTTTGCGACTCGGTGAAATAATGTCCGCTAAGATTGAACAGGTCGACGCCGGCTTCCCGCCAGGCTTTCAGGTCGATCCCCATTTCGTCGAACATCTCGGGCCAACAGGGGATCCGGACGCCGAGCCAACGCTTACCGCCGGGTTTCGTCGTTGCGTCCAAAATGTTGCGGACCTCACGGAGAAAACCGGTCGTCAAGCGTAATCGTTCCGGAAAATCGGTTCGTTCCGGATGGAAGAGCGCCCAATGCCGCATGAAATCCAGTTCGAGGCCGTCGATGTCCTGCGTTTCGGCGATTTCCCGGATCATCCGCAGCTTGAACTCGCGGATTTCCGGTCGGGCGAAATCGAAAGCATGTTCCATGCGGACGTCCCGGTTGGCTCCTTTTCCGAGACGGAATTCCGGGTGTTCGGCGAAGAGGGCGAACTCCGACATGGCGTCGAATTTTTTCGTTTCGTCTTTTCGGCGTTGCCCCGATAAACGTGATGAATATCGTTGACCCGGAGCGAAACGAACGGCGCAACGTTTTTTTGCCGACATTCTTCGGAGAAAACACGGATCAAATCGCCGCCGCCTTCGACATATCGTTCGAGATCGTTCGGCCTGCGGTTTTTCGATGCCAGCCAATCGATGTGATTCCGTATCGGCAATAGTTTGCTTTTCCAGAGCGGAACCCAACCCAAACCCGGTTGCAGCATCTGGACGTCAGCGTCGGCCGCTTCGCCGACTTCGACACGAAGAAATTCTTCGCGGAACCGTTCGTCGTTCGGATTGAACGGCGTCCGACAACTCATGATATTCGTCGTGTCGTTGCTGAAAAGAATCCGATACGGCGACCGCTCCTCTCCGGCAAAAGTTTCGGGAACGACAAAAAGAGCCGACATCAAAAGGAGTCCCCAGTACAGATAGTACTCCATCGAAACTGGGGAGAAGAAGCGGTTGCTCATCGGATTTTCGTGTTCGTTAATTGCTTGGGGTTTTCTTCATTTCAACGGCGTCGAGCGTCAGCGTTCCGAGATCAAGCGGTTCGTCGGAAATTTTACCAGAAATTTCCGGCACGCTAAACCGGCGATCGAATTTCCCGATTCGTCCGCCGGTTCCGTAAGATTGGGATTCCTGCTTCGGGGCCTCAAGAGTCGCTTCGAGAATCCAATCACCTTCGAAGACGTCGTCGAGTCGGAAGCTGCCGTCCGTCGCAACCGAACAGCCGCGACTTTTTTGTTCGGCCTCGCCGGCAAGACGGGCACGATCTTCAAAGGCGACGATTTCAGGATGTGATCGGCGAAATTCCTCCAATTCCTTGAGAAGGGTTTTTCGTTTCCCGACATCGCCCTCTTCGACGAGCGCCTGCTGACTGCGTTTCGAATATTCGGCCCATGTCGGCGGAGGGACAAGCTTTTCGACGAACGGTCGACACTGAACGATACCGTAACCCCAATCGACGTCGCCGTCGAACTTGAGTTTTCCGATGACGGGTCGGCCGACGCCGCCGATCGAAACCGTGACGGTTTTTCCGGCGAGAACGTCGACTTTTACCCGATGAGAGAGAATGCTTCCCGCTTTCGTTTGGAAAGACCGAGCGAACTCGGCCGAACCCGGTGGAACGCGGCTGAACGAAAATTTCCCCGAGGCATCGGTGGTCGTTTCGTACAAAAAGCAGGACGACGGCTCGATCACGTAATCCGGCGTCTCATCATCGTTCATTTCGAGCTTTCGTTCTCCTCCGAACCAGGCATTTCCCCAAATACTTGCTACCGCGACGGGAGTCGTTTCGTGAAGAAGAGTTCCTTCAAAACGGCTCCACGGTTCCAGCGTAACCGGCTTGTCGTCACGGATCAATTTTTCCATCGTTTTCTGGCTGACGGTCCGGACGCCGTTTCGATGTATGACGATCAACGTGTAGTCGGCGACTTTCCAATGCTTCGGATACGAATTCTTTTCCCGTTGCGCGGCGAAGTCGACATGCGGAAACTTGAACTTCCCGTTACGGTCGGCTGTCGTCAAGAATGGTTCTCGAACGTTTTCGAAATATCCGTTGCGAATACCGAGGCTTCCGCGTTGTGTCGCCATGCCGATTTGAGCCCCACGGGCAGGCTGGCCGTCCGGCGTTAATATCGTTCCTGATATTTCTGTCGCTTGATCCGGCGAAAGTTTTTTCATCGGCATGTCGATCGTGATCGTCTCTTCATCGGACTTGATCGGTCGCGACGACGTCGTTTCGTAACCGTCGGCTTCGATTTTGATACAATAACCGGGACGCGGTTCGGTTTCCGTCAAGCGGTAAACTCCGTTTCCGCCGACGTTGGGGCGAACTTCCCAGTATTCGTTCCGTTTCGATTCGGATTCCTCCCAACGGACCCCCCAATAAACGTTGAACACGGGAACCGGTTTGTTCGTTTCCGCATCGAAAACCTTTCCGGAAATTTTCAATGCCGGCGTCGCCGTGAGAAGATATTCCTCATCGCGGGGAACGACTTTAACGCCACGGAAATACATGAACCGATCGATTTCGGGCGGAAGGATATCGAAAACGACTTCCTCCTCCGGCGCGGCGGTCCAAGTCCAACAACCGTTCTCGTCGGTTTGCGGTCGGCCCTGTTTTCCGTACAAAAGCACGCTGCTGATCAGCCGGTTCTTCCCCCAGCGTTCGATGCAAATCGAAAAGCCTTTGAGCGGTTTGCCGTCGCGGTCGACGACTTTGAACTTGACCGGCTTGCCGACCGGCTCCATGACGAAATCGACGACCGGTGCTGTTTCTTTCGTCACGGAAAAACTTTTCAGGGCGGCTTTTTTACCGTCCGACCAGACGCCGACGTACGCCGCTTCGGCTTCAGGCCAATTTTCAAACGAATATTCGCCGTTCGCATCGGTCTTAACGACCGTATCCTTTCGGGCTTCGGCGTAACATCCGACGACGGTCGCGTCTTCGATCGGTTTTTTGTATTCGTCCGTTATTTTCCCTTTGACGACGATTCCCGGTGTCAGCGTGAATTTTCCGATGAATTTCCCAGCGGCATCGGGAAGGAATTCGGAGAGTCGCCGTGTTTCTTCAATCGGCTTGAAGCCTTTGCCGTTGAGTCGGCAATACACGTCGCTCTCACGCAGCGACGGCGGAATCGATTCGTATTTCCAGAGTCCCCGTTCGTCCGTCGTTACTTCGACGAAATGCGTGTGATTTTCCAACGGGGCTCGGCAGCGATTCTCCCAGGGAAGCGAGAAATTCAGGTTCGTCCCGGCAAGCGGCTTACCTTTCGAATCCGTGACGAGACCTCCGACCGTGATCGCTTTCTCCAGCGTTACGGTAAACGATTCCGGTACGGGATCGGTTTCCGGATTCTTCCAGATTGCGAAATACGGAGCGTAACCCGGTGTATCGACGATCAGTATGAACATTTTCAGCATCGCATCGGGAAGAAGTCCGACAACGAACGTTCCGTCCTTGTCGGTTTCCGCACGGTTTCGTTGTTGAGCAATTTCTTTCGGTAACGGTTCGCCGCCGTACATGAATTTCGCTCCGGGAATCGGTTTCCCGGCGTCGTCGAGAATCGTCAACGTGAACGATTTCTTCGCCTCCCGAAGAGCCGGGGACGGAGCGGAGCGCAGTCCTCGGACCGATTGTTCCAACGTCAGTGTTCCAAGATCGAAAACCTCATCGGAAATATTACCGGAAATCGCAGGAATCTCAACATCAACCTTCAGCAAATCATTCTCTTTACCGTCAACGGGAACGACAGGCTTCAATGTCAGCTTCCCCGACGGAGCGTTTTCGATACGAAAACTTCCATCTGCCTGGATCGGAGCGGCGATTGTCGCATCGGGACGGTCGGCGGTCAGGATTCCCCTGGTCCAATCGACGATTCCCTTTTCGAGAACGAATTTTCCGGTCACGGGCCGCCCCTTGTCGCCGATCTTGACTATTGCCGTCTTGCCCGGTTTGACGTCGAACGATTCGAAATAGGCGTAACGTCCTCCACCGCGCCCCGTCGCTTTTGTTTCAAGGCTTTCGACGACTCTTGCCGCTGTTCCCCGTCCGGGCAGAACAAAATCGAACGAAAACATTCCATTTTCGTCCGTTTTCGTGTCGTAGCGAACCTGAAAATTCGGTTTTCCTTTACCGAACGAATTAAATTCGTTCGGTTCGCCGAAACGGTTCAATTCGACTTTTTCGCCGCCCGCCGGTTTGACGCCGATCAGGACGGTTCCTTCGACACGGCTCCACGCTGTCAGGCGAATACCATCTTTCGACTTGAATTCACCGGGTAGAATCCGTGCAAAGCCCTTCGGATGGACGATCCAGAGCGTGAACGGTTTGTCCCACGGCGGAAGCGAGAATCGACCGTTGTCGTCGGCATAGGTCGCCGTTCCGGAAAGTTCGAGTTCGATTTTACCGTTACGGAGACTCGCCTGTGAGTTTTCATCGAGCAGATAAACGGACGCCCTCGCCGCCGGGATGCTTTCCGAACCGGGCAGGAGAACCGTCGATTCGAGTTGGTCCGCCTTTTTCAGAACGAAATCGATCCGGACGTTTTCTTCGTCGGGCAGCACGTTCCGGGATTCCGTCGCAAGGTAATCGGTCGCCTCGATCCGTAACCGATACGCCTTCGTCGTACCGTCCGTCGTCGTGAAACAATAATCGGTTCCTTTGAACGTTTGTGAACGGTTGCGAACCCAGTTGACGATTTCACCGGAAATTCTGTCGCCGGGACTGATCCAAGCGGGAATCAGCGTATATTCCGTAACGGGTTTTCCTGTTGCCGCATCGGTCACGGAGCCGGTGATCTCAAACGGCGGCGGCATGACGACCGTATACGGCTCGTTGCGCGGCACGACTTTGATTTTCGTCGCCCTCAAACCGAACTTGTAAACGTCGAGCGTCAGTTCACGGTTCGGCGCTTCGTTCCACGTCCAATTTCCGTTTTCATCGGCTGCGAGATCGGGAATCGAGAACGCGAAACCGCCGAATTCCATGAGCCATTCGCCGCAAGAAACACTCGCTTTCGGACACGACTTGCCTTCACGGTCGACGATATGGAGTTTGATCGTTCCGCCGGTATCGAGACGAAAATCGACGCCGTCGAGAATTTCCTTTGAGTCCGGTTCGACATCGATCTTTCGGAAACCGGGGGCTTTTCCGGTTGCCGTAACGACAATTTTCATCTCGCCGACGGGGATTCCCCGGAGCGTGAATTTTCCCTGTTCATCCGATACCGTTTTGCGACGGTCGTTGAGAAAAACCGTTTGAATCGCCGCCCCTGCAACGGGCTTGTCGTCGGCGTCGAGGATCGTTCCGGTCGTCGTTCGCCCTCGCGGCAGGACGAGTTTCACCGTCGGCGTCTCATCTTTTTGAAGCGAATAATCCTTCGTCGAAACCTCCGGTTTGAACGCCATGAATTCGGGATGCTTGATTTCGAGTTTCAGCGTCCCGTAGTTTTTCGGAACGGAATCGAAGCGCCAGCGTCCTTCGGCGTTCGTCGTACAGGAACGTCCGCCACCGAGGGATTCCAAATCCTCGATCCGTTTCGTCGGCGAAATGAACGGAAAAATTTCCGCTCCGGCAACCGGCTTGTCGTTTTCGTCGACGAGAATTCCGCCGACGGATTGACCGGCGTCCAGTCTTACGGTATAGACAGCGGGAAGTCCGTTGGCGTCTTTCAAATTTTCCCAACGCAGGAAAGCCGGACTGAAACCGGGAATATCGATTCGATAACGCATCGTCTCGATTTTTTCCGACGGTTGTTTCACAATAAGACGTCCGTTCACGTCGGCGTGGAATCCGTGGGACCGTCCCTTCTTCTCGACGAACGAACCGGTAAGGACATCGAGTTGCGCAAGGCCGGGATAGGTTTCCAATTCAACCGCCGCATTCGGAATCGAATTTCCATCCGGTCCAAGCACGATGAGCGTCATGGAAAGAGCCGGGGACGAAGCATCGCGCAGTCCCCGGACCGCTCGTTCCTCGTTCGACTCCGCCTTCTTCTCATACGGAGCAAGCGTCAACGTTCCGAGATCAAGCGGTTCGTCGGAAACGCCGCCGGGAATATCCGCAACGGTAAATTTTCTGCCGATCCAACCGAGAAGTTTTCCCTGATCGTAAGGCCGCTCTAACGTCGGCGGAGCGTACAACTCGACATCAAGCCGATATTCGCCCGGCTTTACGTCGTCAAGACGAAACGAACCGTCGCCGGAAACGGGCCAGCCGGCGTCGTTCACGCGGTCGAAAAATTCGAGAGTCAAACGTCGGTTTGTTTCGGCGGCGTAATGCTTTCCGGCTTCGGTTTCCCGGATCCAACGGTCGAATTCGTTTGTCCAGCGCTGCCGGTCGTCGCCGACGATTTTCAACGAATCGGGGAGCGTTTTCGTTGGGGCTTTGTCGACCATTTCGTTCAGCCGGGCATGGAAAACCAACTCATCCGTCGCCAAGCCGACGGCGGCTCGGCCGGAATACAATCGGACGGCGGCGTAACTCCAATCCGGTTTTTCCGTGACGGAATCCGGCGATGAAATTTTTCCGATCACGGGACGACCGGAG
Source organism: Thermoguttaceae bacterium (assembly GCA_031548665.1). Lineage (GTDB taxonomy): Bacteria > Planctomycetota > Planctomycetia > Pirellulales > Thermoguttaceae > WRKP01. The sequence goes on along the minus strand of JAVBQW010000076.1, from coordinate 10,462 downwards.
CCGCCGAGCCGAACCTTCGCCGTTTCGCCGGAGCGGATCGTCAATAAAGCTTTGTTGTTACTGAAACTGGAATTCCATCCCGGCCTGTCGAGGCTGATCAATCGGGAAACGGTCACCAAACCCGGCGGAACTCGCTCGATGACGAAGTTGCCGTCGTTGTCGGTGCGAATTCCTTCGTACGTAAAAGTCGTCCAAGGGGAACTGTTGTCGATCGTGTTTCCGTCCATAAACCGGAAGCTCGTTTGGATTCGCTGCAAACGTCCCGGCTGCATGCCGATTTGGAGAGTTCCTTCGATGCGGCCCCATTTTTCGAGTAAAATCGGTTTACCGTCTTTGAGGAACGCTTCCATTTCATCCTGTTTGACGCGGCGATATCCGGAATCGTGTAGGAAATACAGGATGTAATCGTATTGTCTCCCGAATGAAATGCTTCGGAGATTATTTCGTTCGTTTTCGAAATCAATGTCGCTGAACTTGAATTTTCCCTCGGCATCGCAGCTGATCACGAACGGTTCGGAGCCGCCGCGAACTTTGCCTTGTTCGAAAAACGGCGGCTGTTGCCCGAGCGTCGTCATCGCGACCGTCGCCTCGGCGGCCGGCTTGCCGTCCGGCGTCAACACGGTTCCCCGAATGAGCTTTGCCGACTTGTCCGGAGACATTTTTCGGAGCGAAAAATCGACGTTGATCTTTCCTTCGTCGGAAGCAATCGCCCGGGATTCGACGGGTTCGTATCCGTCGGCTTCGATGCGAATGTAAAACCGATAACGGGGATAGGTTTCGGAAAAAGTGAACGTTCCATCGGTTCCGAGTTTCGTTCCGTCCCAGATTGTCAAGCCGCTTCCTTCATTCCGCCAACCGAAAAGTCTTTTGAATTTCGGAATCGCTTTGTCGGTTTCGGCGTCGACGACCTTGCCGGAAATTTCCAGTTTCGGCGGGGCGGTCAAGACGTACTCTTCATTTCGCGGCATGAATTTCCGTCCGCGAATATCCATATACGGCGATTTTTTACCATCACGATAATTCAAGTCGAGAAAGACTTCGTGATCGGGAGCCTCGTTCCAGGCGAATCGGCCGTTTTCGTCCGTCATGGGAAATTTCGACGTCCCGTTCAGCAGCACCGGCGGCGGATTCCGGATTTGTCCCCAGTCCGTAATCGTTACGTAAAAACCGGCCAGCGGTTTGCCGTCTTTGTCGACGACTTTGAGGCGGATCGGTTTCTTCGACGTTTTGAGCGTGAAATCGACGACCGGCGGAGCTTTGGGGTCGACGGTAAACGTTTTCAGATCGACCGCTTTTCCCGCTTTCCAAACGATGAGGACCGCCGCAGCGGTTTCCGGATAATTGTCGAACGTATATTTTCCGTCGGCGTCCGTTTTCGTTTCGAACGTTTCGTTTCCAAACGAAGTCCGCCCGGCGACGACGGCGTCGGCGACCGGCTTGCCGTCTTCGTCGATCACGCGACCTGTTACGGAAACACCCTGTTCAAGAGCAGGGGGTGTAAGCCCCCGGATGGCTTGCGAATCGTTTGGTTTCGTCTCCGCTCCCGTCGTGAACGTGTAATGAACCGGCTTGAGCGGAATGTCGTCGGCACTGCGAAAACCGTCGCCGGGGATGTCCGAGTTCAATTCCACCTCGGTGTTGAACCAAATATTGTACGTCTTTCCCGGTTTCAGGACGACGTCACGCATCGTACAGGTCCGCTTGTCTTCGCTCCAAAACGCATCGGACTTTTTCGACCGTTCCGGAAACGTCTTATTGCCGTCCCTGGTGTACCATGCGTATCCTCCCGTCAGCATCGGCCTGTCGAACGTTACGGAAAGTTCCGTGACGTTCGGGTCGACGTCCTTCGCTCCGTTCGGCGGGTTCGTCGAAACGACTTGAGGCCGAACGGCATCGGCGATTTTTTGTTTTTCCCGTTTGAGTTCCCTAATTTTTTCGTCCAATTCCCGAACGTGATCTTCGACGGATTGAGTCGGGCCCACAGGTCCCGGCTCGTTGACACTCCGTTCGCCGTTCGTCTTTTCATTCTTCTCAAAAAAGACGAGCCGGTCACCGTTCTCAATGTACGGATTGGCGGCGTCGCCCGGTTTCGCTTTCAAGGCGGCGTCGTAATCGACGACAATATTCCGTTTCGTGTACGGATTCGCCAGCTGGACCGTCCTCTTGCAGTTGGGATGCAGTCCGTTTATCGCTTCGATTGCCGTTACGGCCGTGGGAGGTTTTTCGCCGTCCCAAGGAAATGTTATGGTCTGTTCACCGCCGGAAGAACTGCGAAAAATGATAAAATATTCCTTGCTGTTTTTGGCAAAGACCGAAACCTTGACCGTAAAAAAATTGTTGCCGAGAGGTTTCTTCAGATGAAAACGAAGCGCGTCTTCACACTCGGCAACCGTCAACCCATCAACATAGATCCGCCCGAAATTGCCGAGCGTTACGTAACCGTCCGGGCCGATCAGATGTCGTCCGTTGATTTGTTTTGCCTTTTCAGCATCGAATCCTTCGGAGTTGAACTCCACCGAAATAATGTCCGGCGCCTCCAACGTATAGACGTACGGCCTGGTCGGGACCACAGGTCCCGGCTCGTTGAGGCGTTGTTCCTCCGGCGGGCCGAGCATTGCCGCTACGGAAATTCCGACGACGACGAAAAGGAACAGCAGCGTCGAACCGATTTTTCCGAGCGGAGTGCGTCGTGTCGCCGGATTCAAGATTGAAACGATTCGCTGCCGCACGGCGTTTCGACGGGCCATCGCCACGGTACAACCGAGAACGTGTTCCCGGTTTCGGCCCTTCAATGTGTCCGCCAATTCGAGCAGCACCGAGGCGTAATCGCTCGGCAGGCCGCCGTGCAGCAACACGAGGTCGTCGCAGGCGAGTTCCCGTTCGACCCGAATCCGCCACGCCGCCAGCCAGACAAGCGGATGAAACCAATACAACGCGACGGCGATTTTGCACAGAATCTGCCAAAGGACGTCGGTTCGCGCAACGTGTCCCAGTTCGTGCGTCAACACACCTTGTTGACGGGATTCGGTCCATGACGTAAACTCCTGGGGAACGACGATCATTGGAGCGAATATTCCCGTCGTGAAGGGAACGGAAGAATAAACTTCGCTCCGGAAAAGCCGGACCGAGCGCCGGATCTTTAATTTCGTTGCGATTTCTTTGGAAATCCGTTCGATCGCCGGATCGTTCAACGGAGTCAAACGTTGCATCAGGCGGCGGACCGAAACAAGGGACAAGATCAAACGGAGGAGCAACGTCGCGGTGCCGAGAGCCCAGGCGGTGAGGAGAATTTTTGCAACATCAAGCGGTTCAACTTCACGAGCCGCGACCTGCGGTCGCGGAGATTCGACGTTGCGCGTGTTCTCTGCGACCACAGGTCGCAGCTCGTAAGATTGCGTTTCGTCAATTTGCGGCTTTTCAAATACCGTTTCGGGAAATTGCGATTCTTCGATTCGTGGAAATTCGAACGCGTTCGGACGCTCCGGGAGCACAGCTCCCGGCTCTTGCGCAACGTTTTTTTCGGAAGCAGGAATCGTCGCCAGCGGTTTCTGCGGCAGGAAGACGACGAGGCCCGGCAGCAGCAGGAGTCCGACGATCGTCGAACTCCAAATCCGATGCCGTGCGGACGCCGAAAATTTTCTCATCGTCAAGGCAATCACGGAAGCGAGCAGCAACAGGATCGTAACGCTGAACAATATCTGAACGAAATAAAGATTCGGCATGTCAACGGCCCCCCTTTCTCGCGGTTTCGATCAGGTTTTTTATGTCACGGTAATCCGAGTCGCTCAAATCGGCGGCGGCGACGTCGAGCAAGGCGGCAACCGCCTCGGTCGGCTTTCCGGCGAAGAACGTGTCGATCAGGTTTCGCAACACCGATTTCTGAGCGGCGTCCTTCGTGACGACCGGACGGTACAGATATTTCGTCTTCTCCCGGCGGTATTCGAGGAAGCCTTTCTGGACCAAAACATTGAGAATCGCCCGGACCGCACTGTACGTCGGCGGATCGGGCAGGTTTTCCAAGACCTTCGTTACAGAGGCTTCTTCGAGCCGATAAACGGTCTCGACGATCTGCCGCTCTCGTGCGGCCAACGATTCCAAACGCGGTTGTCCTTGAGCCATTATACCTCCAAAGATGTTGAAGTGCTACAATTACAGCAGATGCTGCAATGATAGCATTTCAGTGCGAAGAGGTCAATAGCGGAGCCTTAGCGAATAAAAGAATTTTTTCTCGCCGTATCCTGCGAAACGACATACGGCAGATTTTTCAAGGAGCCGAAGGCTCTTCAAGAAAAAACCCTGCAACTTAGAAAGTTGCAGGGTTTTCGTGGAACGGGCGAATTCAACGTTCCTTCGCCCATCGATTCCGAGTCTTATCTTCCGATTACTTTTTTGAGATGCTCGACGCTCCGGGCGGCTTGGTCGAGCGTTCCGCATTCGACGCTGAGAACGACGTCTTGCGGTAGCGGTTTGAGAATCGCTACGACTTTTTCCCAATCGATGACGCCGTCGCCGCAAGCACATCCCACGGCGGTTCCCATCACTTTTCCGCGTTCGGCGTCCGACTGTTCGACCGAAATATCCTTGGCGTGCATATGAACGAGCCGATGCTTGATCCTGTCGAGCCACGCAATCGGATCCTGTCCGCCGAGATAAGCGTTGCCGGTATCGAAATTCGCTCCGACATACGGCGATTTGACGAGATCCATGATCCGATCGTATTTTTCCGGAATCAGCGAATAGGTCTGGTGCATTTCGAGGCCGATTTTGATGCCGCGACGGGAACAGATCTTTTCCGCTTCGGTGATCGAGTATTTGATCAGGACAAAATCTTCCGATTCGGTCGTCCAAGGCTGTTTGTGTCCTTCGTGCGTGTTGATGACCGGGGCGCCGCATTCTTTCGCGAACCGAGCCGCCTGTTTGAGATATTCGACGGCGATTTCCGGCTTCGAAAGCTGGCTGTGCGAGGAAAGGGCCGAGAGTTTCAGGCCGTGTTTTTCGACGCAATCGCGAACCCGGTAGGGATCGTCAAGCATTGAAACACTGTGAAAATATCGGGCCTCGCTGAGCAACTCGCGGCCCCAATGGACCATCGGCTCAATGTATTCGTACCCAAGTTCCGCCGCGAATTGAACGCCCCATTCGAATGATTTGTGCGACGTCCGAACCGCTTCAAGATTCAAACCGATACCGATATTGCCCATGGTATGTTGGAGTAAGGGGTTAGGGGTTAAGGGTTAGGAATCGGGTTCCTTGACACTCGCCCTCAAAATTTAAGTTCTGATCACTATTTTAGGCGCTGGACCGGGAAAAACAAGACACAAAAAATCGTCAATCCATATCGACTTTTCGTCAGATCTCACGCCGTTCCCGTCAACCCACGCTGACGTTCGGGGCTGATCTTTGTACTGCGCAAACATTCGATTAACGAAATAATGCGTGCCGCGAACACTATTTTAGACTTTCGCTCGAAAAAATACATCCAAGGTTTCCTACTATTCGGAACGCCAACCATCCGGGGGCTACGGCGGAGTACCGCCTACACCCCCGGCTCTTTGGGTCGTTTATTTTCGCACGCCGCCTTAGTATCCGTTCGGATGCGTCGTGTGCCAGCGCCAAGCGGAGGCGATGACGGCTTCGACATCGGTCCATTGCGGCGTCCAGCCGAGTTCGTTTTGAGCTTTTTGGGAGTTTGCGAAAAGTCGGGCCGGGTCGCCGTCGCGGCGTTCGCCGTAAGCGGTCGGAATCTCCTTGCCGGTTGCCCGATAAGCGGCGTCGAGAATTTCCTTGACGGAGTAACCGCGACCAATGCCGAGATTGTAGAACCGGGCGTCGCCGTCCCGTAAGGCTTCGATACCGAGAACATGAGCTGCGACGAGGTCTTCAACGTGAACGTAGTCCCGGATGCAGGTTCCATCCGGCGTCGGGTAATCCGTTCCGAAAACGGTGATTTTGTCCCGTTTTCCCATTGCGGCGAAAAGAACCAGCGGAATCAGATGCGTTTCGGGTTGGTGGTCCTCGCCGATACTTGCGTCGGCGATAGCTCCAGCGACGTTGAAATATCGAAAGGCGACGAACGCAAAATCTGGATCCGCGGCAGCGACGTCTTTCAGGATTTGCTCGACGAACCATTTCGAGCGACCGTAGGGATTGATCGGCAGCTGCTTTGTCGTTTCGAAGATCGGTGTCTCTTCAGGCTCGCCGTAGGTCGCGGCGGTCGAACTGAACACGAAGCGTTTGACGCCGACCCGTTGCATGGCTTCGAGCAACGAAAGGGCTCCGGCCGTGTTGTTGCGGTAATAGAGGAGCGGTTGCTGGACGGACTCGCCGACGCTGATCAGAGCCGCGAAGTGCATGACGGCGTCGATGTTATTCTCACGGAGAATTTTTTCAATCTGATCCGTCTCGGCGAGATCGACCTGAAAAAAGGGAACGTCTTTGGGAATCGCCTCGACGTGACCGTAACTCAGGTTGTCCAACACGACAACCCGATGATTCGCGGTGATCAATTTTCTGACGGCGTGGGAACCGATGTATCCGGCTCCTCCAGTAACGAGAATATTCATTTGAGTGTCGCGGTCGGACGAAAAAGAGTATATACAAACTAACCCAGCGTGGCTGGGCCGTCAACAGGAACTGCCGCTCCGGCGCCAAAACCCACGAAATGGTCGCTTCGCTCCCGATTTCGCTGGCACTGCATGAAAAAAATTCACGATTTTAAACATTAGTGATGGTTTCTGTTTGATATTGCCTGAATAAACTCACATACCCTTCCCCTCTCCCTGGGGAGAGGGCTAGGGTGAGGGGCGAGCGATTCGGCGATATGTGAAAGATACAAAGAATAAAGAGACGATTTTGTCGGTTGGTGTTGGTTTCTTTGATAATTTCAACCACAAAGCCCCTCACCCTAACCCTCTCCCGAGGGAGAGGGGACGGTAAATTAAAGTCTTTTCAGGGAATACCAAGGCAAAATATCCATTAGCAACACTTTGAACGCCGGTCGCCAGACAAGGGCGTCGAAACTGAGTTGTTCGTACCATCCCTACCACAGGAGATCGAAATCAACCGGCTCGGCGCCCTGTTTTCCTTTGAGAAACGAGGTTCGAGTGATTGCCGTTTCGATAAATAATTTCGGCGACGTGCAAACAGCAACGACGCAAGCCGAGGCTTCCGTTTCGACTTGAGAGCGTGGTCGTCAGCGCGATACAGGCGAAAACGGGAGCGTTTACCGATTGGGGGCGACATCAGCATTTGAACACGTATTGATACCCCTCCCCTCTCCCTCGGGAGAGGGGACGGTAATCTTAAGACTTTTCGCGGTATTTTACTTGCTTTTCCGCCCCCAATCGGAAAACGCTCCCGGCGAAAACCGCCTTCCCGGCAACTTCCACGATAATTGTAGGCGATTTGAGGCTTGACGTCAACGGTTCGAGAGGTTTTGGCAGGACATCCGCTTCCTAACGGTCGCGGCTCGGATTTGTTCTATTTCAATGTCGTTCCCGCCATGTAGGGGCGGGCCGGATTGACGATCAATTCGTTGCTTTTCAAATCGATCAACACGTCCATATCTTCGATGGGAATCGCGCCGAGCAGCACTTCGTTGTCGCCGGGAAGCACGATCGCTCGACAAGTCGTCTCTCGATTCTTGAAAAAGACGTCGACCGGACCAGCGATTTCGCATGCAACGATCGACCCGTCCGCGAGTCTTGCTTCACGGGTTTCGTAGACGGGAAGACCGAGTTGACACTTGATATTCTCGTTAATGCCGAGCATGTACGCCCCCGAATCGACAAGAGCGCTCACCGTCAACTGCTTGACTTCGTTTTTCGGCAAACGTCCCAGTTTGGCAAGACCGAATTCGATTCCGTTTGCCAACGTGATTTCCGCGTAAGTCAGCCCCATGATCGGTCTCCTCGTTAATTGTTTTCTGATCTTCTTCCTACATTATTATACCTAAAAAAGCCGGGAGCAATAGCTCCCGGCTCATTGAGGTTGACGTGAATTGAATTTCGGAACCGTTTTATTTCTTCGCGGCCTTTTCCTTGACTTTCTTGAGAGCGGCCTTGGCGTCGTCGTTGTTCGGTTCGGCACGCAACCACATTTCGTAGTATTTGATCGCGTTCGGATAGTCGTCTTTGCCGTCGTACACGGCGGCGAGCGCCGCCATCGGACCGGTCGCACGGGGATCAAGTTTCGTTCCTTCGATCCAATATTCGATCGCCTTGTCGGTGTTTCCTTCCGACTGCGCAATCTGGCCGAGTCCGTTGATCGCCGCGACGTTCTTTTTGTCGAGCGTCAGACAGGTTTCGAACGTTTTTTTCGCCTCGTCCCCTTTTCCTTGCGCCCACTGTGTCCAGCCGAGCCCCTGCCAGGCGTTTGCGTTCTTCGGATCGAGTTCCGTCGCCGCAAGAAAGAGCGGTTCGCCTTCCGGGGAGTTTCCCTGCATGAAGCATTTCCAGCCTTCCTGCGCCTTTTTTCGTGACGCCGCCGCATCGGGCTTTTTGGCTGCGGGTTTGTCGACGCTTTCAGGCTCTTTCGACAGTTTTTTGACGTCGACGAACTTGCCGTTTTTGTCGAACGTAAATTGATCTTCGATCACGACGCGTTCTTTGTCCCAAATCAGAGCGTCGTATTTGTACGTGATCGAGACGTTTCCCTTGTCATCGGTTTTCGGATCCCCCCACGCCAAGGACTTCCGCATCGTGATGTCACGATAATTGTTCATGAAAAAGTCTTCGACGTAGCCCATCCATTTCGCCTTCTCGGCGGAGATCGGCGGCTTCGGCTCCGCGTAACTCGTCAGGCAAAACGCTCCGAGCAGCAGGAAAACGACACAAGCCGAAACGTTGCGCAGCAACGTCGGCGATTTGTACGATTTCATCATGATCAATCTCCTTTCAATATTCGAGCGGGTTTCAACAACACACAAAGAGCCGGGGGTGGAGCACCGTATTTCAGAAATACCGCGCGCAACCCCCGGGTTCGTCGCGCAAGGACAAAGTTCAATCATCATCTCAATCAAAGAACGTCCGTAATCCCGGCGTTCTTTTTGTTCAAGAATCGTCAGCACACGGTCGTCGCAGGCGGTTTCGCAATCGAATTTGAGAAAACGCCCAAAAATCCAGAACAGCGGGTTGAACCAATGGACGGCGAGCGCCAGCGTCCAGAGCCACGCCAACCAGATATCTCCCTGTTTCAGGTGAACGAGTTCGTGCAACAGCAAAAATCGGACTCGTTTTTCGTTTTCCTCGTTGCGTTGTTCGATGAGCGATTCGGGAATCAGGATGCGCGGCCGCACCGCTCCGACGAGGCACGGCGTCGGAACGTACGGCGACACGATCAGCACCGGCCAGGTTCCGAGCCGGAGCGTTTCGCGGCAATCGAGAAAGATCGTCTGCACCCAATCGGGGACGGCAATCGGATTTTTCGTTGCGCGACCGATGATCGTCCGATTCCGTCCAACGGCGACACCGAGCAGCGTGAGGAAACCGAGGAACCAAACGGCAAATAAAACATATTCGGTTGAAAATTTTTCGTCATCCCCGCGCAGGCGGGGACCAAGAGAACCGACGCCGATATTTTCTTGCACATGCTCAACTTGAAGTTCTTGATTCAGACTGTGCAACGGAACAGAACGCTCACTCTCTAGGTCCCCGCCTGCGCGGGGATGACGGATCAAAGCAACTTCCGAAATCCGCAGCGGATGGTACGCCGTCGGCAACGTGAACGGAACGAGGGCTTTGAGAATCAAGAGCGTCCAGAGCAGCCGCCGCGCACCGGGACCGAGCCAGCGACCGCCGAGCGTCCGAACGGCGACGATCAGCAACGCACAGAACAGGAGTTCCGTAAAGTAAACGGACAAGTCGGGCAGATTCATTGCGGTGATCGGGGTTGATTGTCGAGAATGCTTCGCAACCGTTCGACGTCTTCCGGATTAAGCGGCTCTTCTTCGAGAAAATGGGCGATCATCGAAATCGGATTACCGTGAAAAAAGCGATCGAGAAACGACTTGCTTTCAAGACGCAAACAATCGGTTCGCGGAACGATGGGTTCGAACACCAGCATTCCGTGGATTTTTCGGCGGGAAACGGCTTCCTTTTGCAGCAGGCGGTCGAGAAATGCGCGGACGGTTTTGACGCTCCACGACGTATCCGACGGCATGCGTTCGAAGATTTCGGCGGCGCTGAGCGGCGACTCGTTCCAAAGAATCTCCATGATTTCCCATTCGGACGGCGGTATTTTTGTTGGTTTCGACATGTTTAACTCCTTATGTTTTCAATATACATCAAATGCTTTCTTTTATCAACTGTTATTTTCTTTGTACTATACTATTCGCAGTCAATAAATTGGACTTTCCAATACTTTTCAAATCGGTTAAAATGTCCTTGTCGGTTTTGTAACATCACTTTTCGACAGGGACGTCGCCATGCTTCGCCGAGATTATTCCGAAGAAGAAAAACAAACA
>JAVBQW010000074.1:0-37105 GCA_031548665.1 Thermoguttaceae bacterium | reverse complement strand
TCGACAAGGGAATCGCCTCGACATCATTACTGTCCATTATTGCGGTGATGAAATATCTCGATCATCTGCCCTTGGCACGGCAGGCGACGCAACTGTTCCGGCGCAGCGGCGTCGAATTGTCGCAAAGCAGCATGTGTCGTTGGATGGGAAGCCTCGCCGACTTGTTGTCACCACTCTATGACTTGATGCACGAGCAGATGCTCCGGTCCCATGTTTTACAGGTCGATGCGACGGGTGCGAAATATATCGATCCGCAAGTTCGAGGCAAGGCGAAGCAGGGAACGGTCTGGGGATACAACGGCGATCACGAACATCCGTATGTTCTGTACGAATTTTTGACGCACGGTCGTCGCGAAGGACCGGAAACGTTTTTGAAACAGTATCACGGTTACTTGCAGTGCGATGCTCATTCGGTCTACGACCAAATCTTCGCACCGGTCGATGCTGCGCGGCCCGTTCCCGTCGAAGTGGGCTGCTGGGCTCACGGTCGCCGCAAGTTCTACGATTCGCGGGAGCAGAACAAGGAGGCGTTCACCGTTCTCGACATGATCGGCGGCTTGTACAAACTGGAACGAAAATGGAAGAAGGCGACCGCCGGGCAGCGTCATGTGTTACGACAACAATACGCCACGCCGATTCTCAATGATGTTTTCACTTGGTGTCGCGACCATTGCAACAAGTTCCTGCCGAAAGATCCTTTGTCCGGCGCGATACAATATGCGATCAACCATGAATCCGCATTGAGAAGGTATTGTGAAGACGGCCGACTGGAGATCGACAACAACGCGGCGGAGCGAGTCTTGCGATTGATCGCGATCGGAAGAAAGAACTGGTTGTTCTACGGCAACGAGCGTGGCGGTCGCACGGGTGGGGTGTTGCATTCGATCCTGGCGAGTGCCAAGCGGAACGGATTGAACGAATATTCGTACCTGTGCGACGTGCTGGATCGCCTGGCCGATCTCGGCTCCGAAGCCGAACTGCACGATCTCCTGCCGGATCGCTGGAAGCCAAAATCATGACGTGTTGTGATCCTACTGGATCAGCCGCATCTGTCAAGACATGCGTTTCGTGGAGTGCTTACCGTCAGGAAAGGAATGTTTTACCTCGAAAGGGCACGTTTTGCCAGGCTGCCCTCATCGGGCCTCCCTCTGTTTCCCGGTGAAAAGCCTGTTTTCCCTACGGACTCCAGCCCCTGCTTCAGCCAGTTTTTGAGCGGCGCTCGGGAGGGCCGTTCGCCCGGTTTTGGTATGACACCCACACAGGCCGTTTGTGGCCCTACCCGCCGGGAAGCTATCTTTGCTCAAGTGACCCGCGAGCGCGTCACACACGGCCGTCACGAGGCCTCGTTTTTCAAGCACCGCCGTCCGCGCAAGAAAACACCCCGCTCCGGCAAGGCTGACACGTGGTGCGGTGCTCAGCGGAGGTCGGCCTGATGTCCCCGTCGACTTGTCTCCATTGCGACCCGAAAAAAGTCATAAATCCGAATACCTATCCCGTCACAAGGGCGATTTGCAACCTATAATTTATCGACGTATATCCTCCAATGTAAACCACCGACCCTCGGTATTTTGCCGCGATTTTCGTAGAGGTCTTCCCATGAAGCTTTCGAATTTGAAACTGGCGACCCAACTGGTCGTCATTCTTTCGCTGATCACGCTTTTCGTCAGCGCCCTGTATTTCGGCCTGATCTTCTACAGCCAATGGACGACCAAGGCCGTTTTCGACGCGGGAATGAAGGCGACGAGCGACGCCCTCGACGAATCGGGGCAAAAGCTGCAAACCGATCTCGACGGGAAGCTGGAGGACGTGAAAAAAGACGTCGGCACGACGGTGCAGACCCTCAGTACGAACGTCATCGACAATCTCGCCTGGCAGGTTCGTGGCGAAACCGGCATGTTCGTCGAACGCGCCGTCGGGCAGACCCGAAACTTCGCCAACACCGTTCGAGTCTACTTACAGGAAACTCCAAAGGAACAACGCGACCGCAAGGCACTCTTGAAATTCCTCGGCGCCCACGTTTCCGATCCCGACTTCTGTGGCGGCGGCATTTGCTTCGAGCCAAACGTCTTCGACGGCAAGGACGAGGCCTATAAGTATGATGAAAAAAAGGACAACGAAACGGATGTGAAGAACAAAAAGGAACTCGGCTGCTCGGAAACGGGACGGTTCATTCCCTGGGTTACCGTTGAAAAGGGTAAGCTCGCTTTCTCTCCGCTCGACAATCCCGACGAGGACGCTTCGGGCTATTACACCGAGCCGAAGAAAACCAAACAGGAATTCGTCACGCCGCCGTACGATTATCTGGGAACGGTTATGATCACCGTCGCGATTCCGGTGTTGGACGGCGAGAATCTCCTTGCCGTCGTAACGACCGACTTGGATGCGATTCATCTGGAAAACATTCTCAGCAAACACAAACCGTTCGGAACCGGCTTCGCCTACCTCGTCGACGATACGGGAAAAATCGTTTGGCATCCGAATAAGAAAATCATCCTGGAAAAACTGAGCGACTTGCCGGGCCGGGAAAAGCTGGACGAATGCGTCAAAAAGGCCGAATTCGGCCACGCGACGATTCCCGACTCCCAAGACCCGACGAAACAAATGTTCCAGACTTATGTTCCCATCAAGTTCGGTCGCAGCCCCAAAACCTGGGGCGTCATCGTCAGTGCCGTCGTCCAGGATTTCATGAAGGCGGCAACGGAAACCGGTGGCAAGATCGACATTCTGGAAACGGATGTCAACACACAGGTCGGTGCATTGAAATCGAAAGTGGACGACGCAAACAAGGCTGCCGAGCAGCAAATGCAGAAAAACAACGCTAAGTCGACGTACATCGTCATCGGCGCCTCGGTGGTGATTATCCTTCTTACTGTCGTGATTGCCGTGTTCGTCGGTCGTTCCTTTGCCTCGCCGATTGCGCGGAGCGTCGCCATTTTGCGAGGTATTGCGGAGCGGGGTGAAATTTCCGCGACGGTTCCCAAGGACATTGAATCACGCGGCGATGAAATCGGAGATCTCGGACGTGGAACGACAATGATTCTCACTGATTACAGAAATGTCGCCAAAGCGGCGGAAGTATTCAGCAGCGGTGACTGGACGGCCGACGTCGTTCCGAAAAGCGAACAGGATCAGATGAGTATCGCCATCAAAAAATTAGCCGCGTCGGTCAACACGACGTTGAAAGAGGTCGGTGTTACGGTCAAACAGGTCGCGACCGGGGCCGGTGAAGTTTCGAACGCTTCGCAGGCTTTGTCGAGCGGAGCCCAGGAATCGGCGGCGAGCCTGGAGGAAATCACGGCATCGATGAGTGAAATCAGCGGCCAAACGAAGGCGAACGCCAAGAGCGCCACCGAAGCCCGCGATTTGGCGCAACAGGCATCGCAAGCCGCCGCGCAGGGGCAGGATGCGATGCGTAAGATGAACGAATCGATGGAGCGGATCACGAAAAACTCCGGCGAAATCCAGAGGGTCATCAAGGTCATCGACGACATCGCGTTCCAGACGAACCTGTTGGCACTCAACGCCGCCGTCGAAGCCGCCCGAGCCGGACAGCACGGCAAGGGCTTTGCCGTCGTCGCCGAAGAGGTCCGTAATCTCGCTTCCCGGAGTGCGAAGGCGGCGCAGGAAACCTCGGCCTTGATCGCGACGAGCGGTCAGGAAATTCAAAAGGGGGGCGAGGTGGCCGAACATACGGGCGAAGTGCTGAACACGATTGTCGAGCAGATCAAACGGACGACCGATTTGGTTTCGGAAATCGCGGTGGCCAGCAATGAACAAGCCCAAGGCGTGAACCAGGTGACCGTCGGCTTGCAGCAGATCGACGCGGTCACGCAGCAGAATACGGCCAGTGCCGAGGAATCGGCCAGCGCCGCCAATGAAATGAGCGCCACGGCGAGCGATCTGCAAAAACTGGTTTCGCAGTTCAAGTTGCGATGATTGCGAATGCCTCAAAAGTCACGCATTCGACCTTTCGGCTTCGGCGAAAAATCATCTCAATTCCGTGTTTGGCATTCTTTTCATAAAAATGAAACGCAAAAGCGGATTTTCCTCTTTCCTTACGGTGAGGAAGTCGATAGAATGATGAAAACGCACCGAGACATGTCGTCCGGTGCGAATCAGAACAATGTCTCAAGGAAGTCAATCATGGCTACCACACCCAAGAAACCGGAACCGAAGAAGGACGAAAAGAAACCGGCCGCGAAGTCGGAAGCGAAGCCCGCCGCCAAGGGCGGTTGCGGATGCTCCAAGGGAGGAAAGAAATAATCTTTCCAGTGAAGTCACAACAACGGCACGAAAAGGCAACCAGTCTTCTCGTGCCGTTTTTTTTGATTCCCGTTTCTTTACCCAAGCGACCCGCGAGCGCGTCACGCACGCCCCGCACGAGGCCCCGTTTTTCAAGCACCGCCGTCCGCGCAAGGAAACACTCTGTCTTCGGTGCAATGAAACTCAGTAGAAAATGTTTTGAAAACGGTTCTCGACGCGGGCTTATAAAACGGGTAGAATAGACGAACCTTGCCACTTCGCAAACTTCAAACTACCCCCTGCCGCATAAGTGACATGCTACGCTCATTTTTGTTAAACTTTCAGGTTCCCTGCCAAGAGCCTGAGCCAATGCCGTCTTACCCGCCCAAAACCTTCACCGATATAAAGGCTGAGGCGCCGGACAACGCACAATTCGGGGCGGTGGTCTTGAACGGATGCCACACAACCATGACTCACACCTTTGTAAGGCGAGAGGGTGCCGAGTCGGAAAACAGCATCTTTCATCCTGCAAGTGTTATTCCGCGGTCGCAAAACCCAACGCACACGAGAGTAAGGCTTGAGGAAGCGGATAAAGACAATTTGTCTGGAGCTTATGCTTCTCATACTCAAACAAAAACGGCAGTAAGAACGGAATCCGGCGACCAGGATGCCCTCCCGTATTCCTTGCGAGCAATTCCATTATGCTATTGATCATCAGTAATACAAAAGACGCCACGGTCGACCACCTTGTCCCGCATTTAATCAAATCTTCAGTACCGCATTTAAGGTTTGACACCGATATTTGTTTGAGTAAATCTTTGTTGTCGTTTGAGGACGGCAAGGTTGTTTTAGAGTACGACGGCGTAGCCTATTCGCCGGACGTTTTTACGGGGGTATGGCACAGACGACCGGAATCGTTGCTTTCTCCGGATATGACGCCCGAGGAGTCGTTTACTGTCAATGAATGGGCCGAAATGTTTGAAAACTTCTTCGCAATGATCCCGGAAGAAAGTTGGATCAATCATCCGGTCAACAACGCGAGGGCGTCACACAAAATCCACCAGCTTTGTGTGGCAAAAAGCCTTGGCATGAATGTCCCAGACTCTCTGGTGACCATGTCGGAAAAGCATTTTAGCAATTTTTTTGAACAGCATGATGGTCGTGTAATTGTCAAACCTCTGTATTCCGGGTATGTAAACCGGCGCGGTAGCGGCAACGATTCGCTCATTTATACCAATCGAATCTCAAAATCTTACCTCGATAAAATTCGCGAGGTAAAATCGTGTCCAACACTTTTTCAAGAAGAAATTTCAAAAAAAGCCGATGTTCGGATTACGGTTCTTGATGATTGTATAGTTGCCGTCAAAATGATTCCTCCAGTTTGCGATTGCCCACCGTCGGTCGATATCCGAGTCAACAACATGCAGGGGATCGCTTATTCACCAATTGATATTCCTGTATGTGTGCGGCGTGGCGTGACGTCGCTGATGAAATACTACTCTTTGCGTTTCGCCGCGATTGATATGATCGTTGACTGTCAGGATACTTGGTTCTTTTTAGAAGTCAATCCGAACGGGCAGTGGGCTTGGCTTGACCAAGATGCCGGAACGGGCATTGCCGGATTTTTTATCGATGTGCTGACACGAAAATAACCTCATGTGCAAAAAGTCGCTGATTACTTTCGTTTTTGACGGTTTATACAACACCAGAAAATATCTGCTGGACAATGTTGTTTACTATTCTTTTATCTTCTACGGATTCGAAGAAATCCCGTTTCGTGCAATAGACGAACGATCATACCGCAATGCGGAGGGAGAAAAGAAGTGTGAGGAGATGAATCTCTCCGGGAACTGGGACCTCGACCCGTTGTTGAAAATCGCTGAACTTGAATACAGGGCCAGCGGGGAACGCCACGATGTGCTAAAGGAAAAGTGCAGAGAAATTCGTCTGTTTTGTGCTTTGATTATTGGCGTGATTGGCCTCCTCGTGCCAAAATTTCTCGTAGGTGATAACCACGCATACTGGGTACTGATCCCCGTCGTGGTTTCAGTGCTTTTTGTATGCCTGTCAGTCGCGGTGCTTTTGGTGTTTTGGGACAAGATGAGCTGGTCGGTCGTGAGGCTGGATGATGACCTGCTGAAGTGCCAAGGGAGCGACTTGAAAGTTTACCTAATCAAAGAATATCATTTAGCCGCTTTCAGGAATGATCTTCGGATAGATTACTTGGCGGATGTGGTAAAGGTCGCTCGCTTTTACTTTATGCTCGCCTTTGCCGCGTTGGCTTTCGCTCTTATTACAAGCATTTTTAAGATTTGATCTCACATGTTCTCCGGCCGCCGGTGATTCACCAGCGCCGTTGCGTTTGCTCTAACTGATGGTAAAACAAAAACAGCCTGGCAAGACGAATCCCACCGAGCGGCTCAAACGTCAACCGTCGTTCCTCATTTCGACTTCCCTAAGTCGCCCAGCCCCGGCAGCGACTTTGATCGCCTGCGTCTACTCGACTTGGCGACGTGCGCGGGCCTTTCTTCCCCGGCATCGCAGTCTTCCCTCGCTTGCGATTCTCGGGCTCTGAGGTCCACTCTTGGGGGCGGCACGCTTGATTGATTTTTTCACATGCTCGATATGAAATACGGGCATTTAACAAAGCAAACTTTTCAACGAGCTGGGGATGCGAGCGGTATTTCGTCGCGATTCAAGGACAAAATATCGTACAGGATCAGCAGACCATTGCCGAGCAACATGACGACGAAGCTGGACATCCAGAGGTAATAACCGGTGCCGCAATCGGTAATCGCTTCGGTACCACCAGCTTCGTTCGCGACGATTGTCTTATCGCCGACAAGAAAAACAAGGCACAGCAAAAAAGCAAGCGAACTGCATGCGAACGAATACTTGAATTGTTTCACGATCAGCAGAATCCATGCGACTAGAATAACCGGGTTGGCAAGCCAGGACAATGTATAGATGCTTTTCGAGAACAATGATTCAATGCATTCCCCCAGTCCCAGCCAACCGAACAGCAGACAGAAAATCCCGTACCAATAGCCGCCGCGTTCCACATAGAACGCTGGCAGCCCCAGCGAGATAGTGAAAAACCCAAAGCTGATCAGTACGATAAGGCGGCTCATTTTATTGTCTCGTGCGATAATATCGGCGATGCGGGAACGAGCGGAACAAACGGAACCTTCGGTAGACGACCGGAGCGGATAAAACTTGGTGAACGATCGGCTTCGACGACGATTTCAATAAACCCGCTCAGTCCAATTCATTCGAGGTGGTTGGAAACGTGAAATGCAAACTCTGGTCATTGTATCCCGTAAAAACAAGAGCGGCAAGCGGGGAACAGCAGAAAACCGCCCGGCAGGATCGCGTCCCACCGAGCGGTTCAAATGTCAACCGTCTCTCATTTTCCCTTCGCCAAGCCGCCCAACCCCGGCAGCGACTTGATCGCCGCCGCCTGCTCGACCGGGGCGACGTGCGTGTAGATTGACATCGTCAATTTGATATCCGAGTGCCGTGCCAAGGTTTGGGCCATTTTGGGCGAGACGTTCGCCCTTGCGAGGTTTGTCACGAACGTATGCCGCAGGCCGTGGACGTCGGCATACTTGCCGTGGGAATCGACGTATTTTAGAAAATCGCTCGACTCCCGCGACGCCCGTTCCGCGTCGCTGTTCGATTCGTTGATCCAAACCTCCCGCGCCGAGGCGAGGTCGCGCTCGACCATGACCGACGTCTTGCGTTCGGTCGGCGACGATTTATCCGAAACGGGAAACAAAATCTCGTCCGGGCTGGGATTCTTCGCGGCGACCCAGGCGTTGAACTCGGCGACCACGTCCGGGTGCAGGAACTGCGTGTCGACCCGCTTCCGCTTCGAATGCGAGGCGTGAATCGTCAGCGTCGGATATTCGCCGTCGAGCTTGAAATGCCGTAAGGTCACGCTACCCAACTCGCCCTTGCGAAACCCGGTCCAGGCCGCGAGAATGTAAAACATACGACGATCTCTGCCCGCCATCCCCTCGACCGATCCACCTTCCTGCGCTGCCTTGAGCATGTAATCGAACTCCTGCGGCTCAAGCGGGCGGCGAAGGTGTCGCGGGTCGGTCTCGGCGTTGAACAGCGAAAGGTCGAACAAGGGATGCCGTTCAAGCCGCTTCCGCTTCACGAGCCAGTTGCAGAACGATTTTATCGCACGAATATAGTGGTTACAAGTACCGAGCGAGATTTTCTTCTTGCCGCGGCGCAAGCCGGTCAGAAATTTCTCGACGGAGTCGGTGTCGATTTGGGCGATGGTCCTCGGCTTCGCCGTGCCAATGTAGAGCTTGATTTGGTTGACCGTCTGCGAAACATGCTCCGGCGAATTATTCTTTGAAATCAAATACTGTTCAAAATCGTCGACATGCTCGTCGACCGGAGTCCGAATCGCCTCGGCGTAGGTGTCGACGGTGATGCAGCGCTCGGCCCGCTTGACCAGTTCGGCCAACATCTTTTGCGCAACATTTTTATCGGCGACCAGAGCGACCCGCCGCTCGATGCCGTCGGCGTCGGTATAGCGAGCCCACCAGTTTTTCGACGGCCCCTTGACCCGCTTGCCGGTTTTCAGGTCTTTAACGTAAACGTTCTTCTTGTAGAGATTCGCCATGATTTCATCCTCGTTTCGCGAGTGCTCGGTTGTTTCGCAAAGGCGCCTATCGCCTTGCCTACAACGAACTTACTCCTATTTCCGGGATTTGGAATCCGTAGCTCCGTCTTTTTTGAGCGAATTCCAGCGGAGGCGCGCGGGGCACCCTGCGTCGACCCAGCGAACAAGTTCCTCCTGCTTCCAGAAGAGCGTCGGTCCGATCCGCACCGGCGCGGGATTTTTGCCGATCGCGTTCCACGTTCGCCAGAGCTTGTGCGACACGCCGCAAAGTTTGGCGGCTTCGCTTGTTTTGAGCAGTAACGGTGTCATGATAAATGTTTCAAATAAAAAATGCCCGGCGAGAACGGACCGGGCGGGGAAGAATCGTCCCGGATCGAGACGTGAAAGTGGGCCGCACACGGCGAATTCCGGCCTTTTGGCTTTTTACCCGAACGGAGCGGAAGAACGCGGCACACGGCCTCACGGAGCCCTTGTCGGCCAAACAAGCGAAACGCCCCGACCGTCGGGCCGAGGCGCTTTGAAAAATGATTTCACAGGAAAACGGTCGTGAACTACCGGGCGGCGAACAGCCCCTTGTCGACCCAGACGAAGCGAGAATTGTCGCCCTTCGTCTTGACCTCCTTTTGAATCCCGCCGTTGAAGGTGCAGAACGGGGTCTTGCCGTGCAGTTCGCAGTAGCCCTTTCCGATAGCCGTTTCCATGATCTCGCGAATCCGCATCGGCTTCCCGGCTTCCTTCAGCACCCGGTGCGCGGCCGAGAGCGCGGACATGTTACCCAACGGCTTCGGCCCGAGGTGCTTTGGCTTTTCGTCGGCTTCGAGAACGAGGACGCCTTTTTTCGTAACACGGTGATTCCGGGTGAAGGTCGGATCGTCGAGGTCGCGCATCGTGCTTGTCGCCCGGCGGTTTTTCGGGATGATCGTGATTCCCTTCGCTTCAATGACCTCCCGGAGCGACGCCTTCTTGCCGATCGCCTTCGCGGGAGCGGCTTTCCCGATTTTGGATTCTTTGCCCGGCGTGACGTCGCGGACGAATCGCTCGGCGTCGGCGATGGTCATCTTCTTGCCTTTGGGCGTCTCGCAGACCCAGCAGCCGGTGGTCTTGTTGACCGACTTGACCTTGACGACGGTGACGTTGCGACCGGCTTTGACTTCGTACAGATTCCCAATTTGAATGTTTGCGGCTTTCATGGTTTCGCTCCTTGTTTTTCAGGGTATAGTTGATATTCGACGAAGCACCTCGCTCCATCGTTTGAACAACTTACTCCTCCATTTCGTGAAAGCCATTGGGGTGTACGGAATTTTTTTGGAAAAAACATTTTTCTTCCATACCGTTGTTGTCAGGAACCAGCGTGACGACTTCATTCGCCGTCTGTTTCCGGGCCTTTTGTTGCGATGGGCGAGGCTTACCGCGTTTTTTCAAGCAAAGTCAACTTACCCGTTTGGGTAAGTTCGCGCTTGATGCTTCGTGCCTGGGCCGCGTCCTCGGTTTTGTCCAAGACATTCATGCCGAATAGCTCCAAAACGAGCAATTTCAGGGCCGCGCATGTCCCTCTTATTCCTCACAAACCAGCCAAAGCGACATCCGCGATCAAGCCTATTCGACGCAATTTTTTTCGTGCGATAATGTTGCGTGAAGTTGCCACGGTTGGCGTGCGAATGCAAGAACCGATGACGGATCGACTGTTTCGAGGTCTCACAAACCTCGTAATTTGCACATCCATCACGATTGTCGTAACATGATGGAAATCGCACCGAAACGGAGCTAAACGACGTTCGGGAATAAAAAGCGGCTGAGAATCGCCCGAAACCGGCGTCATCGGCCCAAAAGCGGTTTGGGAGAAATTTGCCGTCCGAACCGTTCCCGAATCGACGTAACTCCAAACGACACAAGGAATAAAAATCGTCGTCTCGCGCAACAAACTCTACCACAAGACGGGGGGTGTTCCCGTTGACATCAAGAGAAAAAAGTCCCCGGAAGGAACCAAAATTTTTTCGACGTCCGTACAGAAATCGCCGTTAAGCCCTCGTGCGGGCCGACACGGACGTGAACGCGGTCTAAATGTACATTTACACGAAATAGGGACGTCGACCGTTAAACGGCCTGTGTGAGTGTCGTTCGCCCAACGGTTTTCCGTTGTCGAAGTCGTAACCTCACCCATGCTTGAATTTCTGCACCAACCGGAGCAGGAATGTGCAGAAATTATTTTTTGTAATCCATTGTTTTGTAATGGGTTGCGAATAACTGCATTTCTGCACCGTCAAAATGGCGAGAAAGTAAAATTTGTTTTTTGAACTAATGAGCCCTAAAATTTTAAGATATAGATAAATTTTTACTCGTATCTTGTTATCTTAATACTCTCATTTACATTCGCAAAAAACGAAATTTTCATTCTCCGGAAAAACGTGGTGCAGAAATGCAGAAATTGTTAAGCTTATATTTGTCAATGAGTTAGATTGAATAATATCTGCACCGGGCGGTGCGGAAATGTGCAGAAATGACCGGTCGATGACAAAGGTCTACGGCGGTTCGGGGCTCTCCGTCTCCGGGTGGGATTCTTGCCTCCCTTCCGAAAGGAAGGATGCCAAGCACCGTTCCGATTTCGAGGATTGTTCGCGCTGCCCGCCCTCGCAGTAAACCCCATCGTTTTTCCAATGACGACAATCCCGACAGGTTGGACACGGCAGAACTCGCAGCTCGAAAATATACGGATATCTTGTTCCTTTTTTCAATCTTTGTGAAGTGATGTAAACCAGGTTGTGTAAATCGCCATACGTTCCACTTCTTACATAGGTTCGAAAAGCGTCGAAGGCATGCCTCGCGCAACCCGGCGGATAGAGCCCGTCGTTCGGCAGGCAGCGTTTGGTATAATCGCAGAATTTCAAACACGCCTCGAGCGGCTTTTCGCCCAACGGGTAAATCGTATCACCGATGTGATCCAATAAAATGTACATGATATTCTCCGTTTGAAAAGTGTCTATTTTGCCAGCCGGTACGACTCACTTCGACGTCCCGGCCCTGATTTCTCGGACTCCTGCGCCTGCAAGATGTTCCGGTCGACAAGCTGTTCGACCGCCTGCAGAATATTCGTTTTGTCGGATTTAAAGCGACGTTTCAGTTCGCTGACCGTCACCGGCTCATGTTTTTGTTCCATAAATTCGACGATCCGCTGCTGGAGCGGGTCGCCCTTGGGTGTCGGCGTTTCATCGGCCAAGCCGCCCCAGGTCGAGTAAACGCGGCGGACTTCGTACTTGAACCAATCGGCCAGGGCGACGGCGATTCGCATGGACTCGGCGTCGCATTCCAATTCGTCGATCCGGGGCGTGGATCGGTCCCACGGAGCGATTTCGGGATCGATATTTCGTTTCAGAAACATTTCCTGCTCCATGAACCGCGTGATGTGAATAACCAACGCGAGCCGGGCGGCGTAAGTTCGCAGTTTTTCGAAGGTGCCGCGAATGTTGTCGTCCTCAAGGGTGAGCATTTCCTCGGCGGTTCGGTCATAAAATTCCTTGAAGACCGCCAACGCCTCCGGAGCGGTTTCGATCAGGATCGGCCGGACGCCGGTCGGTTCCGTCGGCACACCGTTCACGGCGATGATGGCGTTTTCCTCAGGGCTCCACTCCGAAACCTCGACATGGGCCGGGCCGTAAATCTGCTCCATCTCAAGGCCGAGAATATCGAAGATCAACTGAAAATAATTTTGCTCGGTTTCTTCATCGATGACGGCGTCCGACCATTTGGCGACTCGAAGCGGCGGCGCAACGGGAATGAAACGGGACGCGAAACCGCTCTCGAAGGCTTCCTGATCGAAGCATTTTCTGGCCATGCCCGGCTGGATGCCGCCGAGAATGCAAACGAAGGCATGCGGGGCGTACCGGCTTTCGCCGATCCGTTCGCTTTCGAGCCCCTCGCCGTTGAAAAGCGAGTTGAACATGCTCTGCGCATTGCCGCCCTTGCCGTCCTTGCAATACTGGCCCATGCCCTTGAGCAACGTCGCGAGTTCGTCGGTGAACAGGCAGAGGCCGCGATGGTTTTCCGCACAATTTTTAACGAGTTTTTGTTCCGTTGCCTCGCGCGAAACGATCCGCCTCATGACCGGTTCCTTCAGATCGAAGGGCGGCACCTCGCGGCGCTGCTTCGGCGAAAGCGTCATGTACTCGGCCTTTTTGCGGTCGTAATTCGCTTTGTCCCGGCTGTATTGTTCGTGATATTCCTCCTGCCTCCTGTCGAGCGGCTTGATCGCCGGAGCCATCGCCCAGGATTTGATCGACCCTTTTCGTGCGATGAGCATGCCCCAAAGAATCGCGGGGAAAACCCAGCCTCGCTTGAGCCGAAGACGTCGGCTGTTACCGATGGCGGCAGCCAGAGCGACGAGTGCGGCAACGGCCACCCCTGCCGGATCGCAACAGTTCGCGGCGGCGACTTCGTGAACAAAGCGAGCGGCGGTTTCAGGCAAAAGATCGACCGGAAACGGATGCCAGGGATAAACGCAGTTCGGTTCGTCGTCCTCGACGATTTCGATTTCCGGTACGGTTTCGCCGATCATGTTTTCGACGATCCCGCGAATTTCCTCATCGGTTTTCGAATCGAGCAATTCGCAAAGATCGAACAAATCGCCGCCCTTGGGAAACTCGGCGAGACCGGTCGTGTCCTTGAAATCACGGATCGAAACGATTTTTATAATCGGTTGCGATTTGAATTTCGAAAATATGCCGACCAGCGTTTCGGCATATTTTCGACCGGGTTCGTCGTTGTCGGGCAGGAGAATCAATTCGAACTTTTTACCATATCTCAGGGCCAAGCGGTCGAGAGCCGCCCAATCCGCCTTGTGAGCCGACTTGCTCCCAAAGGCCGAGGTCGTCGCCACGAAGCCGAGGGAGGTCGCCGTGTCCGCCGCCTTTTCGCCTTCCGTTACGATAATGCGGACATTGCCTGTCGCGGTACGAACATGTCCGGCAATCTTCGGCAGATTGTAGATCGGCAAATCGCCGTCGGTCGATTCACCGCAAATGTATCCGCCGTCGACCTTCGTAACCGGACGAATCCGCTTGCCCCCGGCACGATCCCAGCGGAGAATGAAAACATTCTCGCCGCCGTCTTCGTTAACGTAGCGATAAATCTTGTCCGGTCTTTCCTTCGGCTGGTCGCCGCAGGCATAAGCGGCGACGGCGTCCTCGAAAGTACGGTGAATCTTCTTGCCGAACATCGATTTTTTGATAGGTGTTCGCATTTCGACCGGCATCTCTTTTTCAAGTCCCAACGCTTCCATGATTTTATCGTAACCGCAATTGTGCGAATGGCAGGTGAACACCACCCGTCCCTTCTTGCCCTCCGTAAACGCAAGATTCAAATCCTCACCGTCATGGGCGGGACATTGCGAACGGTAAACGTCGCCGGTTTTCTTGACGGTGCAGCCTTTGCCTTCGAGACGGGAAACGATTTCTTCAATCGATACAAGTTTTTGCATAAATGAATTCTGCAAGGTAAAAGAAGGCGATCCGACGATCACCTCCGAAATGTGAAAAAACAGCCGAAATAGCCTCTCGGATTCGGAGAAGAGAGCAGGATCGCCAAATGGCGACCCTGCCGCTAAATAACGAATGTTTGTCGTGCAATTATGCGAAGATCATGCGTTCACGGAGTTCGGCGACGGCGGCGTCATGCTCCGCTTTTTTCTTGGCGAGTTCCGCCTTCTTGACTTCGATCTGCCGGTATTCGGCCTGCCATTCCTTGATCTTCGCCTGCAACTGTTTTCCGCGTTCCCGGCGACCAGGTGCAAGGATTTTCTCGTCAAGCTCCTGCTTGGCGTAACGGATTTCCGCTTCGATTTCCTGCTGTCTCTTCCAGAGACGGTGTTCCGCTCCGCCGTCCCATTGACCGTGCAGGATTTCGAGTTCGAGTTTCAATTGCGTGTCCGGACATTTTTCGAACAGCGTATCACGGTGCCGCGAGATTTCTGTGATCGTTTTATTGAGACAGTCATGTTTCCAGAGGAGCGGATTCCGCTTCGCCTCGTATTCGGCTTCGATCTTCTCGAACTCCTCTCGCAATTCCCTTTCCTGCCGGGCCAGCTCGCCTCGCTCGGCTTTCAGTTCGTCAAGCCGCTTGACTTCGGCGATCATGCGGTCACGTTTGGCACGTTTGGCGGCGTCCTCTTCGAGCGTCTTGCCGTCACGACCGGCCCGGTGCAGGATTTCCAGGACTTCCTCGTCGGATCGGCCGCATTTTTCGGCGGCGATTTCTCGCAACAGATTCTGATAGTCCTGCTCGTCCCGGATGGACCGATTCTTTTCGGCCACGGCGAGAGAATCGAAATTGAACTTGCGGATCATGAAAAATTTCCTTTCGTAAAACGGGTTGAATCGTCGCGCAGCATCGACCGGACCTGTTCCGAATCGAATGTGGACGATAATGGTTTGAGCGAATCGGCGCTTCGCTCCGGCGCATCGTTATGCTGCATGCACCTCCTTTGTCAGTCGGTGAATAGAGAAATACGCATTTTCGGCGCAGAGGCCGGGATGCGAAAAAACGGCAAGTGAGACAAGATGATCAAGGTCGCGGTGCGGCAATGCTACGAGAAACGCGGCGACCCCGAAATGTCACATGGAATTTCTTCCACGCACGTGGAAGAAGTCGATGCCGGGGCGACATGGAAAAATTTCACCCCTCTATAGGCAATGTATTTTTCGACCCCGGCAACCTTATCAAGAATCCGAAAAAATCCAAAAAAATTGGAAGTTCTTTATTTTCAATCCGTTGCGCTGTCGTGAAGAAGCTTCAGCAGTGACTTGGCCAAGGCCCCCGCGTAGTTTTCGCCGAATACGTCCCGAATTTCCACGGCGGACAGGTCGGAATTCTTTTCGGCAAGGCAGACGTTTTTCCATCCCTGGCCGGGCGAACGACGCTTGGCAACCAAAGGTCTGACCGCCTTTCTTTCGTAGACGCCGATTCGGCAGTCTTCGTCTTCCGTATCGTCGGGCGCCTCCGGCTCCTCGGACGGCATCGGCAGGATGAAATTTTCGCAGGAAGATCGGTCCGGCGGCGTTGCCTCATGAAGCAGCGTACAGACCGAATTCTTCCAATAGCCGCAGTCGCCGCAGGCCGCGTCAACAAGTTTTTTTCCGTCGATCCATTTGTACGAATATTGACGACCGTCGGCTCCGATGCGGAAAGGCGCCGGCCGAATCTCTCCGGACTCTTCAAGACTGCGGCGGTACTTCCGTACGGTCGGGACGGAAACGCCGATGTGGCATCCGATAACCTTATTGCTTTGCAAGGTCCATTTGGGATGAAGCAAAGCCAAGCGAAGGGCGTGTTCCTTGTCCTTGTTGCCCGGTTGAAGTCCGTGTCCCCTGTTGGCACCGAGCGAATGCCAGGCGGCGTCGTCCCGGTCGCCAAGCCGCTGATCGACGAGGATCGGATCGTACGGGCGCACCCGGAGATGGGCGTACAGACGATGAAAACCGTCCGCGAGAATGTAAGCGTCGAGTTCCTTGTCGTAAAAAACGACGATGGGCGGGAATTTGTCGCCGCGTTCCATCGCCACGGCATAGTTTTCGACGGTTTCTTCACTCGTTTTGATCCGCGATTGTATTTTCGGATCGATAATGATTTTTTGTGGATCGATGCGTGTCTGCATGGAATTCTCCCGAATACGAACGACCAATTACTCTTCTTCCGTATCAAAAATCCACCGGTCTCGCGGTTTTCGCCGGTGAATTCCTTCGGCCCGCAGCCGGTTGT
Source organism: Thermoguttaceae bacterium (assembly GCA_031548665.1). Classification (GTDB taxonomy): domain Bacteria; phylum Planctomycetota; class Planctomycetia; order Pirellulales; family Thermoguttaceae; genus WRKP01. Next base: position 20,475 of record JAVBQW010000074.1, on the reverse strand, counting down.
CCTGGAACAGGAAGTATTTTTCGTACAGCGACTTGAGGTCGCGGCTCACGTTGGATTCGGCCATGCCGAGCCGTCGGGCGATGTCGGCGTTGGAATGTGTAAACATCATTGACGCGACGGGACGTAATCGCGCGGGAAGTGTTTTGCAGAAATCGAGGACCAACTCGTCGACTTCGTCGACTCCGGTTTCCGGCCGGGCTGCCGGGTGCGCATCCTCGTCGTGAATGTATTCATTCCACGATTCCGGACGTTTTTTAAGCGCCCGGCGTTCGCGTGAGAAGTGCTTGTTGACGATCCGTTGAAGCGTTGCGTCGTCGACATCCAGCTTTTCATGCTCCTCAAGGAGTTCGACGATGATTTCATGGACCATGTCGTCGATGGAAAAACGCAACGACCGCTTGTTCTTCGTAACGCAATTTCGGATTCGTTCGACATGCTCCTCCGCCGTTGCGCAATCTCGGTCCCGCATGTTCTCAGACTTCGTCGGCAGTAAGCGGTGCATGGTTTTCCTCAGGGGCTTGTGGTTGCTTGCCGTATTTTTTCACGATGCCGTCGATGATCCGCATCGCCGCCTTTTTCCGCGTACAACTGCCCAACATGCGTTCAAGGAGAAGCATGACCGCCTCGCGAAGATACTCGTCGGAAAAGGTGCCGAGATGAAAAAGCAAGTGCCGGGGTGAGACATCGGCGAATGATCCGATGGGGGTTTGGGGATCGACGTAGCTCGCGTCGATCTCGTTTGTGAACGGCTCCTGCCACCCCCGAACTTTCTGCTCCGCTCCCTCCGTTTTCCTGATCGCGCGGTATTCCTTGTTGATGGTCGTCAAGCCGGTCCGGAGTTTTTCCAATACGGCTTCGTCATTCCGTTCGATAATTCGTTCGGCCTTTCGGAGCGTCTCGTGCGACATGTCGGCCAGCGTCTCCAGCTTTTTGAGCGACTCCATCGAATCGCTTTTCTTTTCATTGTCGTACAGGTCGTTGCGGCGTCCCTGGTTCTTCCGGGCTTCGGCCTCGGCGAACGGCTTGAGTTTCAACACCGCCTCGGCCCGCTGGAAGGGCGAAAGATTGCGGCGGCCGAGTTGGTTCGTCAAAATCCACCACGTCGCGTGTTCCAGGGATTCGAATTCGATTTCCTTCGTTTCGAACGGCAGGTTCAATCGGGAACAGATTTCGTATCGATTATGTCCGTCGACGATGGTTCCTTGCCAGGTCACGATCGGCGACAGGCAGCCGCGTTCGAGCAGGTTGCTTTCGAGATTCCGTCGCTCCTCCTCGCAAAGCGGCGGGAGAAAGGTTTGCAGCGTCGGATCGATTTTCAATGCGGTCATGATCATTGTGGTACCTCGAGTAAGGAAAAAACGTGAAAAAACCATGCGCAACCGATCCGGGAATCGTGGCGGGAAAGAATCTATCGAGTCGAAGAATCGGGCGCAAACCGAAGGCGTCTAAGACAGTGTCGCAGTGACACGCGAACGCCGTAGAAAAACTCCTGTACCGGAAATTGATACTCTGTTCCGTCCAGAGGCCACCGCGAGGGTGAACATGCGCCCAAGGCAATGAGGTTCTCACTCACCGCCGTTAACGATAGTCGGAAGCTTTTCGCTTCACTATGGGTAATTTAGCACGGGTTTTCGCGGTTGTCAATCGAGACGGAAAAATTTTTGGTCGGCGGCTGTTCCACCTTGAAAAATAAGTGTCGGCGCGACGGCGGCGATCGTCCGGCACCTTGTTTTTAAGGGCGAAACGAGGCGTCGGCACGGCGTCCGGGACGGAGCCCGGCTCGAAACCCGGTCGCGGCGGGAGAACACAACACGCGAAAAACGGGGCGGCCACGGAGGCAAAATACGGTCGAATCCTCTTCTTGCAACCGCCGGGGCGTCAGAATATAATGAAACCGTGATTAAAATCCGTAACCTCGTTTTTTCCCGGAGGATGATGAACCGAATTTGACCCGGCACGTTGCCGGTTAACAACCTGTTTTTTCGCAAGTATTTGCCCTTGAGACCATCTTTTGATGGGGCTTTCTTTCATCGCTACCCGGCTTGCCGGTTGAAAGAAAATACACTTGTCGTTCCAGTCATGCACTCCCTGAAAATGGGGGCGTCATGGGGACGACTTGCGAAGCATCGTGCGGCGTACCATCGCAAGGTGGTCCTGTCGTATTGGCATGTGCGCGAGCCGTGCTGCTCTCTGTAGCGGGGGGGATGACTTCGTACTCAAGGGCACATGGCGTACCCCACTTCTATATGAAGAAGGCTCCGCTTCGACTTGCATTTTCCAAGTCTCTTACCCCGGAGTCCCATGCCAAGCCACGATGAATTTTTCGACGTCTACTACGACATCGGCGAATCGCTTTTCGACCGCATCCGCGAAACGATGGACCGCCACTACGACGCCCAACCGCGAACGCCGGACGATCTTGCCGCCCTGAAAACGATCCGCGATCACGTCGTCCGGGCCGTCGCCGCGATGGAAAGTATCACGCCTGAAAGCATTTACCGCGATCTTGAGGAAATTCGAACCGGTGAAGCCGAGGACGACTCCGAACTTAAGCTACCGCCGTTCTTCGAGGAACTTTCTCAAAAAGTCGAGGCGCTCGACGGATATGTCGCCCAATTGACCCGGAGCATGAAAGTTTACGACTCCGACCACCCCGAAGGATTTCCGAATCTGGAACTGGACCATTTGGCGCATCTTCGCGGCCTGATGATCCTGGCCAAACTCGTTTTATCCGATTTTCGGGACGACGCTAAGTCGCTCAGGGAAACCCGCGAGTGTCTCGAAATCTTGGGCATCAAACCGGCTCCGAGGGAAGGAACGTAAATTCAGCGTCAAAGGGGGCTTGTGTGTTCCAAAAATGGACGGAATTTTGTATACTGGAGCGTATTATCCTAATTCGGTTGTTCCACATTTATTTCGATTCTTTTTTGCCTCAGTGAAAAACCATGCCGACAAATCTTGAAGCCGAATTTCGTCAAGCATTATATTTATTGGACGAAAAAAAAGTACTCGCATTTTTTCGGGGCATGAAGGAAGAGAAACGCCGAATACTCGCTCCCATTATTTTCACGTTGGGGACGTCCGTCGCCGATTCGATCGGCAACATACCCCAAGAAGCGATTCCGGAAATCCACGAACTGCCGGAAGCGGAACTTAGCGGTTTGATGCAACGACTCGCTTTGAACAAACCACGATATCTCCAACAGTATCTTCAGCTGGTCCCGAAAATCCAACAGTTCAAAAATTCCTTGGCCGTTGCCGCAATGGCAACCTTGCTGCCGGAAGAATACGGCACCGCCTATTGGACTTTCGATGCCCTCCCTTTCGCGGCAGAAATACTTGCGGATCGAAAACCCGCTTGGATTGACGATTTCTTCAAAAGCCAGAACCATCTCTTTCAGCATAACGGATGGATTCATCTTTATTACGAGCTTTTCAAAGCCGGGCTTTGCCAACGGCGTCTCGACGATGAAATGATCACAAGGATCGTCTATGCGTTGCCCAACCATTACGGTGCCGACGCGGAAAAAACCATTCGGGACGATCTACTCGCGATGCCGGACTTTTTAGAGACGGAAATTTGGCGGATTTTCGAACTTCCTCTCAATGCCGCTCCACTTCGAGAGGATCAATACAGTCACAGGCCTCAATGGAAAACGGCATTCGTCGATCTCGCAAACAACAACGAAATCGACAGGCCGCGATTGTTCCGGTCACTCGTCGACATGCTCCATCGTGGAATGAACGAACCGGCCATTAAATGGTGCATCGGCGTGTTCAAGGATTCAAAACCGACCGACAAGGAAATCGCCGCCATGTTCGACGGTTTTCCTCCGCTCCTGGATAGTAGGCAAGCACCGGTCTACACTTTCGCCTGTGACATCATTCTGAAAGTCGGCAAAGCGAATGCTTCGTTTGACGAAATGATTGTCGCTCCTTTGCAAATGATGCTCCAGGACAAATCAAAAACAAGAGCGAAACAATGCTTGTCCCTTTTGGAAACAATACTGAAACGATCCGCCCGCCTTTACGACAAAGTATTTTCCGGCATGTTGGCTGGGCTTCACCATGAAGCCGCCGAGATTCAGTCGACGGCGTTAAAACTTGTCCAAAAATACCGCAAACCAGATGATTCGCAAACAACGGAACTGTTGCGGAATATCGCCTCGTCTCTCGCTCCGTCGGTTCAGAAGGAACTGAACGTCGACATTTCCTCACCGACGACAACCGTTGCGAAACCCGTCAAAGCTCTGCCCAAACCTGAATCACCTGATTCGACGGGCCGGTTGCGGCATCTCGCCAAACTCCAGCCGGTCCAGACAGTCGAGGAATTGGTCGACTTGGCACTGAAAATCATCGAATCACCGATTGATTGCGACGAACACGAACTATTGCTCGACGGCCTCGACCGTCTCCACGACCGGCGAGGCGATGATTTCATCAAAAAGACGTCGTCGATTCGAAAAATCGTTCTTCGCGATACCAATCCGATCGGCATCTTTCCGATTCACAGTTGGTCGGGCAAATACCATGACGAAGATCCCGTCGAAATCGACCTCTACGGATATTATCTGTCCGCGATTATCGTCCTTTGGGTAGCCGACGAGCGGAGCATGTCGCCGGACGGCGCGATCATTTACGCCACCTTCGAAGGAAAGCGGACGGCCCTTGATTTCATCGGACATCCGAACCTGGAAGTGATCTTCGGCAATCGAATCACTCATCTGGCCCGGCGAATGTGCAACGGAATCACACACCAGTCTTTGTCGACACCGACGCACTCCGGCGGCTGGATCGATCCCGTGGTTTTCGTGGAGCGAATCAATGCCGACCCAAACAATCTGGCAACACACGACTTGAACGATTACATTCTCGCTCTGTATCGTCTTGCACCGGACCGTCGCTCCGAAGCATTGACGCTGTTGGAGAATGACAAGGACGAAAATATTTTTACGACGACGCTAAAATTTCTTCTCGGCGATCCGCATTATTCATACACGGAAGACGATATTCTCAAAGGCGAACCATCGGTGAAAACTGAGAAAAATCCGTGGAAAGAAAAAGCTCTATACCATCTTGAACACGCCACGGAAGCCGCATCGAGACGCGCGATCGGCTTTGTCAAGCGACTCCAATTTCTGACTTCGGAAGAACGTCAAAAGTCCCTGGAAAACCTTCGTTCCAATCCCACGCCGTTTGTCGAATTCGAAGTCGCCAAGGAGTTGGCGTCGCTATTATCGCTACATTATCCAGAACTGGAACCGGAAGCCGACGTGGACACAACGGTAAAAGCAATGAAAGAGGAAATGGAAACGAAACGGCAAGAGATGCTTTTGCGACATGCTTTGATTACGGCGGCCATTCGTGTTCGCAATCCCTCCACGGACCCGATCCGATACTCGACGAACGCATATCCGGACGGCGAAAAATCCATAAGGACGCGTTTTCTCAAGCGAAATTCCGACAAGGATTATTTTCCGTTGTATTATATGCACAAGCCGTTTCTCCAGCCCAGGCATTACGAAAACAAGTGGGTCACAGGACTCGTTCGTTGGCGAATGACGGTTTTTCCTTCGCATCGTGAGCCCCTTTACTGGAATGCGATTTATTCATTGACCGAGCAGATCGAAGCGGGAGGAAACTACTTGGCCCCACACGGTTTTCTGGAGCCGCTGCTCGATCTTCCTGAACCGATGGGAGTCGGGGCCACGGCGGCAACGCTGGTTGCCTTGGCCGCCAAACCTCAAGGACTTTCCATGCTCGCACAGGACGTCCTGATTGCCGCCATCGGAGACGGACGCTTGAATCCGCAATGCTTGTCGACGGCAGTCACATTACATCTTCGCCAGGAGCTTCCGAAAACGAATCGTTGGAACGAACGATTTTCCGTGATTGCCAACGTTTCGCCGGAACATGCCGCCGTCATTCGGCAGATGTTGGAATCGACTCTTCCCGTTTTTCCCGCCAAACAGCTTGCTCCATTGGTCGCTCTCTTCCATGAACTCAGCGTTGCCACCGGTACGCCTGTTTCAGAAACAACGACCATCGACTTTTTGAAAAAGTTGACCGGAAAAAACGGGCAGACGGCAAAAAAACTATTGGCAATTCAATAATCCTTCTCTTGACAAGCATCATGGCCACGACCGCCATCGACCACACTTACCGTTACGGGTTTGCTTCGGTGTACGTTCCTCGATTCGACGGTTCCGAACGCGGCCGACTCGCTTTGGCCGTCGACTCGTCCGTACTGAAAACCCCGGCCAAAAAAAAGGAAACGCCTACCACGTTTTTCACCGGAACGCTTCTCAAGCCGAAGCGGACGGCCGATCTGCTGCGCGGTGTCTCGGAAATCGTCACGGCCCGGTTCAATAATCCGAACTGGCGACGGCTGGCCGATCCGGTGATCACCGTCGGCGATGACCGCATGCGATTCGAGGGCTTTTCCGGTTGTTGTAGTGCCTATGCCCGGCTCGACCTTCTGCCCGAAGCCGTTGAAGGGGACCGACCGACACGGGGAACGACCAACGTCGATTTCAATCCGGCGATGCTCTCCGCTCTTGCTTCGCTCCGTGACAGCGATTACGTTGCGTTGAACATCGGAGCCGAGCAAATTGAGCTTTCGAAGAATGCCGAAAAGACCGTCGAACGCAAAGTATCGCTGCCGGTCCGTTGGCTCAAAGGCTTCGTCGAAATTCAGGCGTACCAAGCTCGCATGGCTCCGGTGCTGGAAATTTCGGGAATCGAAGCCCGTCGATTCCTGCGGTCGATTCCGCGCACAAAAAGCCGGACGCCGGTTTACATTCTTCCATCGGGGCGGGGATTGCGGCTCTCGCAAGTTTCCGGGCGTGGCGGCGTGAAGGCGGCGGGACTCGAACGATTACGGGTTCTCGAAAACCTCGTCCATTATGCCGATTCGTTACAAATTTATGGCGACGAGGAAAGCGGAACGAGCAGTTGGGAACTCGTGTTGCCGGAAGCCCGGTTTCATTTACTGTTGAGCCCCGACGTCTGGCGTGGTTTTTCCGGAGAAGGTCAGGTTCTCACGTCCTTGGCAAGTAGTGCGCACGAAAAACATCTCGACAAGATCGAAAAGTCGCTTGCCTGGGAATCGGTGATCGACGTCGGCAAATTGTCGCGTCAAACCGGAGCCTCACCTGAAGAAGTCCGATCTTCCCTTGCAGTTCTCGGTACGCGCGGCCTTGTCGGTTACGATTTGGAAACGTCTTCCTACTTCCACCGGGTTCTGCCGTTCGACCTGAGTTTGGTGGAGCAGCTTCAACCACGATTGGTCAACGCCCGAAAATTGATCGCCGACGGCAAGGTGCGCATTTCGAAGCAAACGCCGGAACGAACGGAAGCGTTCGTCGCAGGAACCGATGTAGAGCATTTCGTGCGGATTAGTGAAACGGAATCGAAATGCACCTGTCCGTGGTACGCCAAAAACCAAGGCGAACGAGGGCCGTGCAAACACGTCCTCGCCGTGCAACTTATGCTCGAAGATCGCTTACAACAATGAGAAAATGACATGTGCGCAAAAAAAATTAAAACCCCACTTGTTCAAGAGTTCGAGCGTCTCTTCAAAACCACCCCCAAAGAGCAAAACATTGTCGCTTTTCTGGAAAGCAAAACGGCCGAAGAAAGAAAAGAAATCGGTGATGCTTTCATGGAATACTTGAGAGACGATGGCAATTGCGCTCGAGCTTGGCTGATCTTCCGCGAAATGCGTAACCGTTCCTGGCTGCCGCCGGTTAAGGAAACTTGGGAGTTGAATGCCGTTTTGTCCCACCTTCCCTTCGCCATCTCCGGTCGATTTACCCCTCAAACGGTTATTGCTGATTTTTTGTGCGAAGAGTCCAAGTTTCTTGATGAAGAGATCTGGCTGATTTTTGAAAAACAGCATCGCAATCTGTATCGATTCAACAATGCCGAGACAGGACCGCAAAAAACGCCTTGGGTGCTTACTTTTCGGACCCTTGTCGAGCGAGGTCGATTAGATCGCGAACGCCTCATCGACGACTTACTGAAGGTCTTCAATTACGGATATCCTGAATCCGATACCCGCTGGTTCGTCAAGTTGCTTCAGGAGATCAAGCCGACCGTTGAAGAAATCAAGGGCCGCGAAAAGAGCATTTATCCATGTCTCGAAAACTCCTATTCGACCGTTTCTACTGCCGCACTGGATCTGCTTCAAACTCTTGATAAAAAGGGCATGCTCGATGATGCGCAATTTATCGAACATTGCAAACCTGTTCTCTACGACAAATCAAAGCCGAAAATACTCAAAGCTATTGCAATTCTTGAAAGGATCGCAGCGAGAACTCCTGCTCTTCGCGAGCGAAACGCCGAGCTTCTGCTCAAAACCCTTGAACACGAAGCCGCTGAGGTACAATCCGCCGCATTGAATACGCTCCAAAAGTATCCCGATATGCTATCCGATTTTGTCCGCGAGGAGATCGACCGAACCGCTCCGCTTCTGGCTCCGTCGGCCCGATTGCTTGTCCCCGGTTCAGTGCAGGATGCGCCAAATAAAAATGTTCCGGTGACCCTTCCGGCGAAGAAAAGTATCGACCGCCTTGCGGAATCCCGACGTTTGCATCCAGTACGAAATCATGTCGAACTGATCGACCTCGGACTCAAACTGTTCGAAAACAGCGACGACGCCGATGAAATCGAATTGATGTACGACGGCATTCTGAGATTGTCGTCTTTGTATCCGGACGATTTTGACAGAATGGCCGCTCCTTTGAACAAGCGTTTCGACGAGTTTTTTGCTCATGTCAATCCGGGCAACGGCGAATTGCCTCATTACGTCGATTACCGAACAGAGATATTCGCCGTCCTGCGGCATTGGATTTATCTGTTCGATCCCAAACGTGATATCGGTCATCTTTCTTTTCGGGAGCATTATTCCAAAACAGCTATCAAGCACTGGGATATCATCGGTCCGAAAGAAGGCGCGACCTTGTTTGCATTGCTGCTGGAACGAAACAACGCGATTTTTCGTCAAGTGGAGCAAGTTCATGACGAAATCAAAAAACCGTTTCAACTTCTGAGTACGCCAACCCATGAAGGCGGTTTGATCGATCCGGTTCTCTTCGTTGAACGTTTGGACGACATTCTGTCCGACATGAAAGCGTGGTGTTTTTACGATGAAACAGACAAGGTTCTCGCTTTTTGTCGAATCGCGGAAGATAAACGTCAAGACGCTTCGGCAAGGCTGGAAGAGCTTGTCAAAAAAATCGATCCGATTTCCGACGAAAACCTTGTGGTATTTATCGAAGCCCTAAAATTCCTGCTCGGAAACGATCAAGTGGAAAAGGATCGAAAAGAGATTCCGTATCGATATCTTTGGGTGGCGGCAAAAAATAATCGTGGCGAATCGGCAGCGGAGCGTTACCGAATCGAATCGAAACCAGGAGATCATGTCGCTTCGTTACATTTGGATTCGGCGACGCACCCGAACGGCATCATCGATCCTCGTTTGTTTGCACGACGTGCCGTCCATTGGCGAAAGCAAGGCCGGTCGTTGTTCGAATCTCAATTGTTACCGACCTGGCTCATTTTGAACAAGCTCAGCAACCTCCTGGCCTTGGACCATCGCGACGAGGCGGTCGAGATACTTGACGAATCGGTCGCGGAAAACGGATTGGAATCGGACGATGAAATTATCATGATTCGATTCGCACTGCATGGAAAGAAGACGCTTTCCGGCGGATTGCGGGGAATCGTCAAGGACGCCCTTGCTCCCCGCGATCCGGAATTGCCGTCAGGTTTAAGCCACCAGGAATATTGGCAACTCAAAGGAATCGCCGAAATATCGAATTGGGCCCGGAAAGAAGCGGGAAAGCCGCATACGCTCAAAGACAAGCGTTTTATTCACGATGCCGCTCCTCTTCCTCCGCCGTGGGAGGTTTGGCTTGTACCGACATTCCCGGAAGAAGAAACAATGCCGATGCGGGAAAAGGGATTTCTGTATCCATACCGAAATAGGTCGCGGTTGGCTTTTCGGCCTGAAAACATTGGACGGGAAATCGGATTGCAGTATTTGACGGCAAGTATCTTGCCGAATGATCCCGCTCAACTTTTTCCCGCTGTTTTCAGGATTTACTTCGATCATGAAAAAGAACTGGACGACAAGGATATTGCCTTTCCCGGTTTCCTGCAGCGGATACTTGAGAGCGACCGACCGTTGGACGACATTGTTGCAAGCGTTTTGTTGATGGGCATGAATTCAGCGAACCAAACGGTCGCTATGCTGGACGTCGACATCATGATCCCGGCGATTGCCGAAGCGAGACTAAACGGCGAAACATTGTCAAAATCAATACGATTATTTCTCGAAACGGCCAATCTCAAACCGTCCCGACTTGCCAAGTGCTTTTCCGAAGTGGCCAAGCAATCTCCGATTCACGGTAAAACAATACGCCAAGCCCTCGACCTGGGACTTTTCGGCGAGGCGAATCCGAGTTTGGCTCCGCTCCTGGAACTGCTTTTAGAACTTTGCATCGAATCAAAACATTCCGTTGAATCTCCGGAGTGCCGAAAACTGCTGGAAGACTTTAAAGGCTCCGGCAAAGCCGCGAAACTGGCGAAAAAACTGCTGGAACTGTAACATTCGGAGAAAATCATGGGCTACGATTTACACATTACCAGGACTACTGATTGGCTCGACAGCGCAGAGCAGCCGATTTCTCGCGAGGAATGGCGAACGTATGTCGAATCCGATCCGGAGCTGGACAGCAGCAAGGATGACGAATTGAGTGCGGCTTGGTACGGAGAAGATGGACGTCCCGGCCAGTCGGAGTGTGTCGGAGGGTTCTGGTGGAACGAGGGAAGAATCGTCGAGAAGAACCCGAACAAGTCAGAAATCTGGAAAATGACACAAATGGCTACGGTGTTCAACGCCCGGCTTGTCGGTGACAACGATGAAGAGTATCGTTCAAATGGAGAAATTTACGAAGAAAGATACGTCGAAAAACCTCCGGGTGTATTCAAACGTCTGTGGGCGTGGTGGACCGGCAAGTCGCTTTCCGAACGGGAGTCCGATTGGGTGTTGACAGGAAGATGGGACCGAGAAAGTTAATGCGAAAATGAGAAAACGGTAAAAAAACAAATAGAATACTATCGATGTTTCAGCAAGAAGAAAAACAACCGTTTGGAAGATTGGATGGGATCAAATTTTCTTGGAAAATCCTGATCCGTTGCATGCAACTGATGCCCATTATAGGTGGAGTGGTCGGCATGATGGTGTGGATGGTATGGCTTTTCAATCATCCGGTAAAACCGAATTATCTGCTGATACAGCAGAACATGTGGTGGATGAAACATGGGGAAACAGTTTATTGCTTCGTTTATTTATTTTCTTTTGTATTTTGGGGATTAGTGTTGAGAGCATTTGTAGAAATTGTCAAGTGTCATCCCAGGACGTTTAAGAAAAGTGATGAATCCGATATTCAAGTTGCCGTTGATGAAATGATTCGCTATGCAAGGGCATGTATTTGGGTCTGTCTTTTTTGGATCGCCGTTTTTTCAGTTGCCTGCTATTTTGGAATGCCATAAATGGGGATTAGAAAGCCTGCCATGAACACGACAAAATCAAACCACTGGACGGAATTGCACACGGCAGCGAAGAACGGCGATACGGAAACGCTGTCCCGACTCATTCGGAACGGAGCGAATATCAATGCCGTTACTCAACTCGGCTGGACACCTCTTCATTTCACGGCATGGTACGGTTATCTCGATTGCTGCCGGATATTGATCGAGGCCGGGGCAGCGATGAACACGTCGACAAACCTACGATTCTGGACGCCGTGCCATCTGGCGGCTCTGGAAGGACATACGGAAATCGTTCGTTTGTTTCTTGAAAACGATTTCGATTTGAACACACGGACTTCGGAAGGTTGGACGCCGCTCCATGCCGCCGTCGAACACGCCCATCGTGAAACGGTGCTGTTTCTCCTGGAACGTGGCGACGATCCCAATCTCGCCAAGCGGCCCGAGATGGCCACTTTCCCGCTCCACTCCGCCGCACGAAACGGTCGCATGGATATTGTACGACTTCTTGTCGAACATGGAGCCGAAGTGAATGTGTGTAACAAGCAAGGCAAAACACCGCGAGATTTTGCTACGGACAGTGGCTTTCCGCTTCTGGTGGAATTTTTCGATGAAACGTCCAGGCCGAAAATCGGATCTTCGGCGATCACATTTGATGTAATCAGGGAGCGGATTCGACGAGGTGATTTGGAGTGGATCAAGCAATGGAAAGAAAGCGGGGCTCCTTGTTCGTCAAATCGTTACTCGACGCCGCTTTTTGAGGCGAGCGTCGCCGGGCAAACAGCAATCGTAAAATACCTACTTGAATCCGGTGAAAAGCCGAACCAGGGCGGACCGTGGTCTCCACTCTACTTCCTCCTGCTATTCAAGAGTTTTGAAAAGAACGATGTTATCCGATTGCTCCTTGAATATGGAGCCGATCCAACGGTTCGCGATTTTGAGGGGTTGACGGTCAGCGAGCGCTGGGAGAAGGAAATTCCCGCTGTTCCGCTGGAACTTCTGGAACTGTTGGAATCGCACGGGTTGCGACTCGAACCGGCGAAGAAGAAAATCGCGGCATTGCGTTGGGCGGTTGAAACACATAATCATCCTCAAGCCGAGGCGTTGCTCGTCGACGGCGCCGACCCGAACTACACCTATCGTTTCGACATGAAGATTCCGCTTCGTGTCGCCATCGAGAAATCCGATACGGAAATGGTGCGACTGCTTCTCAAACACGGAGCGAATCCGAATAAAAAGGGAACGCTTGAAGAACCCAGGTTTTACGAAGCGGCCAGTGGAGGCAACCTTGAAATCGTCAAAATGCTTGTCGAAGCCGGAGCAATTGTCAATCGCAAAGCGGATTTCGGCTCTCCCTTACATGTCGCCTTGCAGAAGGGACATACCGCCGTCGTCGATTTTCTTCTTGAACAGGGGGCCGATGTCGAATCACGAAAAAAACGGGTTTGCGGACACCGTGTCGATGTCTCGTCGACGCCGATTTTTGCGGCGTTGCAAAGTAAAGATTCCAAGTTGATCCAAAAGATGATCGACCAGGGTGTCGATATTACCCAGATCGGCGATTACGGAAACACCTTGCTGCACGCCGCCGTGGAATCCGGGCTCATTCAATGGGTGCGTTATTTCCTCGATCACGGATTGAAGATCGATGCGATGAACCGTTTTCAACATCGACCGCTTGATATAGCCATCACGCGACGGCACCGGGAGATTGCGAACCTTCTCATGGAACGGGGTGCTTCCGTTCTCCCTCCTCAAACATATTCGCCGGTCGTCTATGACATCATGCTTCATCGAAACGATCTGCTCGAAGATGCGTTGAAACGAGACCGTGCTGAAGCGGGTCGGCCTTCCCAGGCACATAATTCGGCGATTTGGAACCAGACACCGCTCGTCATTGCCTTGGAGTACGAAAATTTTGACGCGGTCGAACTGCTCCTTAAATACGGCGCGTCGATCACCGGAGCCCAGATCACGACGCATCAGGAAGGCGCCTGGGGCGATTCGGCCTTGACTTATGTTTGCCGAAAGGGAATGAAGACGTTGCTCGAACGATTTCTTCGGGAGAAAATCAATATCAATTCGAAATCCGCCGTCTACCCGCCTTTGCATTGTGCCGCGAACACGGAAATCGTGCAAATTTTACTGAAGCATGGAGCCAATCCATATTTGCGTTCGAACAGCCACAGAACGGCCTTGGAATGCCAGCTTCAAAACAAGGAAGTCGCCGATCTGCTTCGTGAGGTAATGAGCCGGGAACCCATGCCATGACGACGCTCGAACACGCAATGGTCGGAGCGAATCTCGTTCTGGCAAGCGGCTTGAATCGTCGCTTCGGTTGGCAGCTTGTCGCCGTGGCCGGTGTTTGCGCTGTCTTGCCTGATTGGGACGGGCTAACGATCCTTTGGAGCGTTCCTCTGTTCGACGCCGCTCACCGCGCCTGGGGCCACGCCCTCCTGCCTTGTTTTATTATTACGACGATATTCGCCTTGCTCGATTATCGTTTCGACTCCATGACCCGATTGGCGGGAATCTTTTCCGGATGGATCAAAACCGGCATTCCACCAGAGCAATTTGAACGACGGCATTGCTTTACGGTCGTCGGAGACGCCGTTTGGGTTGCCGCCGGTATCACTGCCGCTTGCTCTCATCTTTTGGCAGATATGGTTGTATCAGGGACCGCGACGCTTTCCGATTGGGACGTGAAGCTGCTTTGGCCGTTCTCGGAACGAGGTTTCGTGTATCCGCTTGTCCCTTGGGGCGACGTCGGCAACACGCTCATCCTGATCGTCGGCATGTTCGCCATGCTGCACTGGAAAAATCGCATTCAGCCGATTGCCGCCGTTACACTTTTGGGCGTCGTCGGGTATACTTTGATTCGGAGCTATTTTCAATGAGCGTGAAACGAAAAAAGAAAAAAATCCGAGACTGGGTCATCAACGGCCTCATGAAAACGGTCTTCGTCTTCATTTGGTTCGGTTGGTTATTGATCGGGGTCGGGCTTCTTTCGGTTTATTCGCACATGCTCTATCGACAATTCGAATCGAGGCACTATCTTGAAACCACGGGGACGGTTACGTTCAACAATCGCCATCGATTGAAAGACGAGGATGACAATATTTTTTATGCCCTCCATATTCGATGCACTTATCTTGTCGACGGCAAGCAATACTGGAGCGGCAGAGCTTCGTTTGTCGACAATGCGATTCTTCGTTCATCTTCCGCGAAAATCAACGAATACTATCCGATTGGGAAGCAATTGCCTGTTTTTTACGATCCCCAAAAACCGACGGAATCTGTGCTGACGAAAACAATCTCGCCCCTGAACGTGTTGCCGTTGATCCTGATTGTTCCGTTTGCTTTTATCGGCATCATACCGATTTTAGCGATGCTTGATGATGTAGTACGCCGTTTGCGATGGAAAACAATCGGCGATTATTCGCTGATTGAAGAACAGAATGTCAAGCAGGTTCTATTGCACTTCCTGGGGACATTGACAATGATCGGCTTGTTCGTCCTTGGAGCAACAATGATTTGCATTGTTTTTTCACTTGCCTACCTCTTGTTGTTTGACCTGAACATTGCGATTGTCACTGCAATGGCCGGGTTTATTGCCATTTCTGGCGTGTTCGGTTTGATTCACGCCGAGCGGAGTATTCACCGGACGGCGAAGATGCTCCTGATCGATTCCCGGAACGAAATTATTTTATTTCCTGAAATTCCCCATGTCGATCGGCCGTCCGTGACTTTTTCTGAAATCCTTTCTTTTGACATCGTCGGCTCGGAATCGGGTTCGAATCGCGATAAAAATTTCGAACTTGTATCGAGATGCCGTCGTAACGCTTCCGAAGTACGATATTTGGTTGTCGTTTCAAGCCATGAAGAATCGCTTGCGTCTCTGAAAATTTGGCTTGAAAATGCAACAGGTGTCAATAAAGAGCCGACATAAAACAAGGTTTGATTTTTTGTTCTCGCACAATAAACTGAGATCCATGAGCGACCATCATACACAACTCCCAGTGCCTCCACGAAAGATTCCCCTTCGCATTCGCTGGTATTTGCAGTACGGCGAGTTTGCCACCGGTTGGGACTGGATTGAATTGGCCGTTGTCGCACTCCTGTTTCTTTGCCTGTACTTTTGGGGAACTCGCGGTTTTATCGACCGACACCACGCCGGGTGGGAACCGATGGAGCAAAAAGGGACGGTCGAATCTTACGTCTACCGGCACAAGCGGGGAACGCCGATCGGTTATCAATGCCATGAACTCCAGTACACTTTCAAGGATCAACAAGGAATTCAACGAGAAGGCGAGTCGTATAAAAATGTACCGTTTACATTTCAGGACGACAAAAGTTTCCAAAAGGGTGACACCGTGCCCTTGGAAAAATACAAGTATTTGAAAAACATCCATCGAGTCGCGGGAACGCGGGCCTATCCGTCAGATTGGCGACTTCCATTCTTTGCCGTATTTCTGTTGGTGCTTCTCTGGCTTCTCTCGTGGTTTTCGTGGAGAAGTCTCTGGTTCCTGCGAAACGGCAAGACGACGACGGCACGACTGGCCGGAAGCGAAATCGTGCTTGGAAGTCGTCAGGACAGTTATGAGTTTAGCGTTGACGGAAATCCATATTCGACGCTCCGAGTCATTTTGCAGCCGAAAAATGATCCTGCCCCGGCCGAACAAATCGTCTTTTATTCACCGAAAAACCCGAATCAAGCCAAACTGCTTGTCGATATCAGCCCAAATCTCAAGATCGAAAATGGACGCTTGGCGCTACGTCAATCGAATCGCCATGTTTGGGGAAGTATTTTCATCGGATTGAGCGGACCGCTATTTTTCGCCACCCTGCTTTTGATCGTTTCAGCACCCTACTGGCCTTTTTGAAAACTCATTTGCGTGTTTTTCGTCCATCGCGTAAACGGCAATGCTTCTTACCCTAAAATCTTACATTCCAACATTTTTTTCGATTTCAGCGATTGTACTTCTGGCCTTTTCATCGTCCACCGGAAAAGCCGAGGAACAAACACTGAATTTCCGCGCGACTGTCGACATCCAGAAAGACGGCTGGATTCTCGTTTCTGAAACGATCAGAATTCACGCTGAAGGTGACAAGTTCAAAAACGGCATCACACGTCCGATTCCCGTCCGTTTCTATTCGTCGGAAAGCCGCCAAAGCAGGAGAACAAAAGTAAAAATCCTGTCCGCAAAAATCGACGGCAAGGAGCTTCGATACACGACTCATTTATTCAACGCAGAAAATATCAGCTTCAAATTTCGCAGCAAAGATGGACCGCTTGAAGTTCCCAGCGATCATCTGTTTGAAATCCAGTACAAAGTCGGGCGATGGATCGATCATCTGCCAACCGAAGACCAGTTGCAGTGGAATCTTGTCGGGACTCTTCATCAGACACCGGTCAAAAAAGCACGATTGACGATCCGATTCCCCAGCGATGTTCCGCCGGAGAAGCTCACAGTGACGGCACAAATTGTCGGTCCCTATTTGCGAAGACCGGCGGAACCGAACGAATATCGGCAATTTTTTAACGACGAAGGTCATCTCTGCTTCGAAACGACCGCGCCGCTGGCCGGCAATCTTTCCTTGAAGGTTTATGTCGGTTTTCCTCCGGGAATGGTCGATCCGCCGTCGGAGGAAACGCTCCGCATGGAAGCGTGGCAAGCCAATCTCACCGCATGGATTGCTCTCGCCGGAATGATTGTTCTCGCGGTTTACTATGGGCTGACATGGTGTTTGACAAAACAAGCGAGTCGAATCAAGGACGGTTCGATACAGGAAGAAAGCGAAGTTCCTTGCGATCAGGAAGGTCATCCTTATTCGCCTGCCGCCCTTCGTTTTTTGCGTCAACATGAGTTTGACAATCGATGTTTTGCGGCGACGCTGATGAATCTGGAAGCGGGAAAGTTGCTGCAAATGGAGTTGCTCGACGGTCACACGTTGTCTTTGCGACGCGGTGAAGAAGAACCGTTACCTCCGCTGGGATTGGAGGAAATGTTGGTGTGCGAAACATTGTTTCTGGAAGACGACAGCGAGGCCGTGAATGAACGTGTCGTCGACGGAAAACAGTTGTGGCAGGGAAAAATCGTTCTTCAGGGGGCGGTGGAATCGCTGAATTTCGGCGACCGTTACTTTACGGAAAAGAGAGGCTGTTTCGATCTTGGGACGATTTTATGCTTTGCCTTGTTTTTACTGGTTCCATTGGCCGAGATGATTTACGTTCCCGAAGCCTTTGCCCTTTTGTTTATGTCTCCCTTTTTATTGATCGGAGCATTGGCGTTGGCCTCCGCTGCGGATCGGCACTTCCGTGAATGGAGTACAAAAACGAAAGACGACAAGTTTGCCGTCGCTTTTGCCTTTACCTTGTTTTTCTTGATCGGCAGCGTTGTCACCGTCTGTTACGGATGGCTGACGACCCGGTGGGCGGTTCCCATGCTGATCGAAATCGTGTTCTTCGTGTGTTTCTTTCAACGCCGTCTGAAATATCCGACGAAAGAAGGAGTCACGATCCTGGAACGGATCGAGGGATTTCGTTCATTTCTGAAAAGGAACCTCGAAACGGATTCCAATTCATTGCCGAGATTGCGTCCCTACGCCTTTGCATTGGACTTGGTAGATGAACCCGAGTTGCTGAAAAACCTCAATGAAATGCTTGCCGTTGACTGATATAGAGTTGAAACGACAATGGAATACTTCTTTCCCGACATCATTCAAGGCGAATTCCCAAGGATATCTCATTTGCCGAATATCGCGACAAACCATAGCCCGAACTCCTTGAAACAAATCCTTCGGGCTATCGACCGAAAAGGTGGGATCATGTATGAAACTCCGCCTGACGTAGATGATTCATGCGAACATGAATTCATGAATTGGAAACGGAATGAAAGTCAACGCTATTTGTCGGAGCATGGCTGCTTCTATCCCCAGTTTGTTATTGACGCTCATACCGACATCCCCAAATTGACCGCATTGGATGAACAAAACAATGATTGGCAATTTCTCGTGGATCGGATTGATCGGTTTCGTTGGTTTTACACTCCGATTTACGATGAGATTTCCATCGCTATTTTCGTGGCAAGAGAACTCGACCGGTCGTGGATCGAGCAAATTGGTGAAAAGTTCGATCAAGTCGACATTCCATACACCTTCGTCATCAATCGTAACGGACAAGATGTTGTCAAGGTTTCTCCTCAACTGAAAAAGATTTGGCGTCTGTGCTGAGCAATGAAATGAAACGATTTCAATCAGTAACAAATTACTTTGTGATACCGGATCATAAAAATCACGGTGTCCAAACGGCGTCAATCACGAGAATCCTCGGTAAATCTTGAAATTCGGGTCGAGCTTTTTACGAATAGCGAAGCTCGTATCGTTCGCGCATCCGAAAAGGAGAAGCGAACTGAGAAACGATATCATCGCAAGGAAACTGTAGATCAACGGCAGGCTCTTCGTCTCGGTATGGATGAGAATCAGTTGAAACGGAAGCCACGAAAAAAATCCGGAAACGAAAATGCCGACCAAGATCGGCGCCAGCCATTTCGGGGGTTTTACCGCCTGACCGGCGGATTCGATCAGGCAAATGGCTCCCCAAGCGTATATTCCCATCACTTGAAGAACGAGGAAGCAATAGACAAAACCGCTCCACCAGTTCTCCGGCGACCGAAACCACACGATTGCATCCGCAATGATGATCGCCAAGGTCGCCGCCGCCGTGACCGCCGCTCCGCAAATTTGTACGAATCGAATGGTTTGAAGTGTGCAAAGCGTTCGTTTTTTCGTGTTGTTCTGTTCTGCTGACGTCATGATCGTTCTCTCACTTTCTCCGTAAACGGCCTGTGAAGTAATCTTTGGCAATCACCAAGCCGGCAATTACCCAGAACAACGTAAACATGAATACGATGATGCACAATCCCGTGAACAAACCGATTCCGAATTGAATCACCACCGTACCGACAAGCTCTTGAATGCTAAAACCGTTCCGGATGCCCTGTTTCAAGCCTTGTATGACGGGAAGAACGATTGCAATAGTCATCATCAGCAATGCAGTGGCAACCGGTAATTCATGTCAAACAAAACCGCTTCGATTTCGTATTGCTGTGAGCATGGCTCACCCCCTTTTCGAGACGAGTTCCGTGAGTTCGGCGATACGAATTTCGAGGCGTTTGATTTCGCGGTTCGTGCCGTGGCGGTTGGCGAGCATCCAGTACCAGAGTTTTACGAGGCCGATGAACAGCACAAACAGGTGGGCCAGCGCCGCCAGGCCGATCATCGTCTTCACGTCGTCCGTTACGAGAAATCCGAAAATGCACGCGACCGCCAAGCCGCCGTACACCAATGCCAGCGTCCAGACCATCAGCGTGAACTCTTTCATTTCGCCCTCGAACGAGGAAATCAGCACGTCCCGCATCGGGATCGGAATTTCCGGTACTTTTTCTTCGGCGTTCTTCTGCAACGTCTCTTTCAGTTTGTTTCCAATGTCCATGTCACACCTTCCTCTCATGTTTCGAGGTTTTGTCGTTTCAGAAAATCGAGGGCGTAATGAAGACGCGACTTGACGGTTCCGAGCGGGACACCGAGCGTTTCGGCAATTGTTTCGAGCGGCATCTCTTCGCCGTAACGGAGCGAAACGACGGCCCGATGTTCCACCGACAACTTGCCTAGCAGGACGGTCAAGTCGTCGGATTCCGGCGTCGGAGTTTTCGCACCGACTTGCTCCGGTTCGTCGAGCGAAACAATTCGGCGTCGCGACTTTTTCCGCACGAAATCGGCCGCCTTGTTCGAGGCGATACGGTAGGCCCACGCCGGAAACTTTGCCGGATCGTCGAGCTTCGTCACGCTTCGGATCATCGCCAGCCAGGTCTCCTGCATGATTTCCGCCGCATCGTCGACC
This sequence comes from Thermoguttaceae bacterium, assembly GCA_031548665.1. Lineage (GTDB taxonomy): Bacteria > Planctomycetota > Planctomycetia > Pirellulales > Thermoguttaceae > WRKP01. Next base: position 17 of record JAVBQW010000074.1, on the reverse strand, counting down.
GAATCACTGAGCCGCTG
>JAVBQW010000173.1:0-6275 GCA_031548665.1 Thermoguttaceae bacterium | reverse complement strand
AAAGTAACGACATTTGGTTCCGGCCGACTGTTGTTGGATACGATACGACGGCAATTTGACGGTGATCACTTCGCCGTCGTCGTCCGGTTTGACATTGACGGTCGCCGCGTTCTCCCCCAACGCTGAGTCGAGCTTGCCGTGGAGGATCCAGATTCTACTGTCGCCGCCACCTTCGAAAACTTCCCAGCGGCCGCGAAAAACGGCGAAAAGACGATCTCCCTTTTTATTGTCAAGTTTTTCCTTTGATGACAGCGGAGCGTAGATATCGTGTTCTTCCTCGTTCCAATCCACCACTTCGTAGCCGCCGGTCGAGGGGAAGAACCAGAGGCGTCTGAATGTCGCCTTCCAACCGCCGGTCGCGCCGGTGTCCGGGTCGGCGGCGTTTTCCCACTCCGACGTCAGGACGACGGGAGAAAACAAGTTGCCCGCCAATGAAAATGATTCGAAATTTTCAGTCATGGCCGTTTCGTATCGTTAAAAGTCGTGAGTTGACTCTATCGTTCAAAATTCTTATAATCGAGGTGTCGCAAACGGTGAACGGATTGCCATTTATCCAACGTATGAAACCTTTCCCGGCCTTTTCTCGAAACAACCGTACTTTTATGAAAATCAAACTTCTTTTCGTGATCGGTTTCATCCTGTTTTCGACGACGTCGGACATGCTTCACGCTGTGGAACATTGGTTTCTCGGTCCGGCGGTGGCGTGGGCGAAGCCCAACGGCGTAAAAACGGATTTTCGTGACGCCGAGGGAATTCTCGTCGGCCGGAGCGAACCGAAGGAGAAAAAAACGGAATTCTACGACGTGAAAGGAAATCTATTAGGTTGGAACGAACCCGACGGCGACAGGTCCGTGTTTTATTCGGGTAAGGGACCATTACTCGGTTGGAGCGAAACGAACGGTGCCAAAACCGAGTTCCGCAAAGCCGACGGCACGCTCGTCCAGTATTCCGAAACGAAAAATGGTAAAACGGGGTTTTATACGGTTCCCGTCAAAGAAAAAAACAAAAACGCTCTCATTGGTATCGCCGAAACCAAAGGTTCGAAACTCGTCTTTCACGCTCCTGATAAAACCGTTTTTGCACCTATCGGATGGTCGGAACCGACTGGATCGAGGGTTGATTTTTTCGTTCGTCGCTATGACGCCATTGGTAACGTGTTCGATCCCAGTCGTTTTGCGGGCTGGTGTGAGAAAAGCGAACAAACGACGACGTACTATTTGCACCGATACGACGTATTGGGAAATGTCATGGAATACGGCCGTTTGGTGGGGTGGAGTAAAAAAACGGAAGACAAAATATTGTACTACGTTCGACAATATGACGTTTTAGGAAAGGTTATGGAATCAAGTCGCCTCGTTGGGTGGCTTGAACAAACCGACAAGATTCCAACATTTCATGCTCGTCGGTATGATGTCTTGGGGAAAATTCGGGACAAAGGACGCTTGGCAGGTTGGTATGAGTCATATGAAAATGGTGTCTACTATTATTCTCGACGTTATGATGAGCTGGGAAATGTTTTTGAAAAAGTGCGACAAGTTGGAAAAGCCGAAACAGTCGGTGAAAAAACCATGTTTTACCTTCATCGCTATGATGCTCTAGGTGACATTATGGAAAAAGATCGGTTAGCGGCTTGGAGTATGTCTGAGTGCAGTTTCTCTGACGGTTTCTTTGTTCTTTCAATGCTTCTCGATGAAGAACCGTGGCAATCCGGCATTCGAAACGCAATTTTTCCATGAGTTCGACCGTATTGTTTGTTTCCTTTGCATGTATCAAAAAAGCGAGATTTTCGAAATCGGAATATAAATATCTGGAAGATTCAACACAGCAAAGGGGAGCATTTTGTACTTCCAATAATAGTTATCCTCCAACGGAAATTGAATACCCGGAAAACCGGTAAGAGCTTTCTTTTTGCCCTTTTCATCCAGTATCGGATTTCCTTGTGAATCGCGTTGGATTGGAAACCTTCCATGTCCGTCAAGTTTCGCCACTTTTTGAAAAGCTGTTCCTGTACTCGGATCAAGAATCGGAATCAATTTTCCGTTTTCGATTTCCCTTGTTCCTTCGTCGAGGAATTTCTCTCCCCATCCACGTTGTTTGTATTTGAGGATGTACTTGACCTCCCAGTAGTTTCCGTTCCATTTAGGAAGAATGGAGTCGATCAATACGGTTCCCGGCGCGGCGCCGCACCACGGATCGGTGTTCACCGTATAAGTGTACAGCTCTCGAATGGTTATTGGATTATTCTTCTCCCGCCGTGTGATTTCGTACACCATGAGCGGAATCTTCATCTTGGGTTCCGACGGGAAAAAGTCGCCCGCACTGTTTACTACCGGTTGGCCTGTCGCAAATTCGTACAGGAAACGCACTTCCTCGGTTTCCTGCTTGCAGTCAATCGAATATTCGGGCCGTTCGACATATTTCTGTTTGACGGTCCAATAGACGCGGAAGTCGGATGTCATGCCGGGCCGCATGATGACACCGTCCGGGCCGATATCGAGATTGTATGTTCCGTACATGTCGCGCACCTTCGGATCCGAGACTTCGATCGCACTCGCGAAGAGCCGTTCGTCGACTTTTCCATCGAAACAGTAGAGCGAACCCGGTGCGAGCCAACCTTGCAGCCTTCCCTCGGTATCGGTGATTTGGTCAGCGATTCCCTGTAATGAAATTTCCAGCGGTCCGTCCTTCCAATTGTCGGATATTACCGTAAAGGTCGCTGAAGCGTTCGGATTGTCGACGTCATTCGACGCTGTATGGGCCGTCAATGTTTTTTCGATCAGCATGGTTGCTCTCCGTGACATTACCGTCGGCTGTTTCAGATGGTCGGTATTATAATTTACCACGATTACAATTCAAGATCAAAAAAGAGCCGCTTTGAAGATCAAGGACTTCAATGGTTCAACCGCCAGGCTCGCTACCGTTCTTGCCATGATGTTTGATCCTCCGAAGTTGACCGGGCTTGAATTCCAAAGTGCGTAGCGGTCCCTGCTTCACGGTTCCGCGATGCGATTTCACGATCTCCGACGCGATTCGAACCGCCTTCGATAACAGACGTTCGGTCGTTTCCGGTTCGTCGTCTTCGACGCCGACGATCCGCGACTCGAACTTCGGCAGGAACTTTTCCACGGTGTCGCCCGTCTTCGCGCACTGGGACGCCGTCAGGATCGCCATGCGGTAATCCTGACGCCGTTCGCCGATCGGACCGTACACACGACAGAACCGGCGGTACAATTCAAAATCGTACGCCGACATAATGTCACGCAATATCGATACGGGAGTCCCAAACACGAACGAAAGCTCGATCCAGAATCGTAAGTCGGAGTCTACTCGAAGTTTTTTTCGAGGTCCTCGGCTTCCTCGTCTTCCAACGCGCCGTTGAGTTCTTCGTAGGCGCGAAGAATTCGATCGAAGACAATCGCCGGTTTGTCGGTCAACCAGTCGACATCGTGTTGCTGAAACATTTGCGTTCCGTCTTCGTTGATGCAGGAAAGGACCGCCAACTTTGCGCGGGCGTTGATCAGGTTCGCCGTCCGCTTGTTTCTCTTCACCTCGACAAGCCAATTTTCGTACCGATCCTTTTCCTTGCCGGTCAGTTGTCGCACAAGAATTTTCGCCGGCTCGCGTTTGCCGTCGGCGCCGACCGGCGCCCACTCCGTCGCATCGATCTCCCGTCGTTCAAGATGATCCGAACTCCGAATCGTCGCTACGTTAAGAAATCCCATGTTATCGTTCTCCTCTCGTTGAAAAATGTTTGTGAAAAAGTACTACAGGGTGAGTTCGAGGCCACAGGCCACGGTTCCCATGAGCGGTTTTCCCGAAAGTTTGAACTTGACGGCCGTCGTCATCACCTCGCCGAACGTTCCCTCGATCGAGCCCTCTTCTTGAATGTTCGCCCCGCATTGAAAAAAAATATTGAATGCCCCCTCCGTATCGGTTGCGAGACCGAGCATCACGGTACCGGCCGGACCTTTGATTCGCGATTGCGTCACTTCAGGCAGTTCGTCGAATCCGGCTTCGAACTCGAAATACCCTTTGACGGTCAAATCGCCCGCGTCGGACATGAGCGAGATGTGATTCTTCCAACGTTCGGAGGCGAGTTGATGCCCGACCTCCTTCTGGTCGTGAACGTTCGGCGACTTGGTGATGTCCGTAATTTTGAATCCCTTAAGGAAATTCGACGAGGCTCCGTACGGAAAATAGAAACAATAAAGGCCGACCGAAACGGCGTATTCATCGGTCTGTTCCGGATCATAAGGACCAGGCATGACATCCTCCTATGGTGTGTTGATGCTGTTGTAAACGATCAAAAAACGGACGGCGACGTTTTCAGGCCTCGCCCCGCCATGAAACTGTGCGTTTTTCTTTCCCTCAAACCGTTCGGCGTCGACATAGACGCCGTGGATCCCGAGGCCGCGACGCATCAGCCTGGAGAGTCCGACGCGGACCGCTTCGGCCGCTTCCTTGCAAAGGGAGTCAGCGGTCTTCCGGTCTTTTCCCCAGGCACGGATCGCAATCGGCGTTCGGGCCGGTCCGATGCCGTGCTGGTGGTTCGTTCCTTTCGAAAGCTCTTCATTGATCACGATGTACGGTTCGCCGCTCCAATCGGAGAGCGGCGTCTTGTCGATCACGACGTTTTCCTTCTTGACGAAACGGACGTCGCCCTCCTCGATCGCGGCAAGGATGGAGTCGACGGCCAATTGCGGAATATTGCTCATTATTTCCCTCGTTCGATGATTTCCCGGATTTTGTCGCCGATCAATCGTACGATTCCGGCTTCGTTGTCGTTGATCGCCTGTTCGAGGTAATGACGCGCCGGCGTCGGTCCCTGAAAGTAATGTCCGCCTCCCGGTTTCGGTGTTTTCTTGTAACCGGAGATCCCGAATTCATGGTAAATCCCATACTCGGCCGGATCGCCGATGTTCGTTTCAAACCCGTGTTGCAGGCCGACGAGCACGCCGCTGTTCGGGGCGTCGACGTCGAAGCCGATCGACTCCGTGAGGAGCCAATGGGACGGCAGGTTTTCCCGTGCCTTCCCCTGCAAAAATTCGCCGACGTCCGTCAGGACCTCGACCGCCCCCGCCTCATCAAGGCCGCCGATTATCTCCCGAAGCTGTTCTTTGAGCTCGGCAAGGCCTTCGACGTAGATCAATTCCCGGGCGGATCCGCTCATCGTTCCTTCTCGGCAAATATTTCAATCTCTCTGTTTCCGAACAAAATTCGCCAACAGGGATCGGATCCGTGTTCGGCGACCCGCATCCGGACACGGGTCCCGCCGACCTTCCACGCCACCAAGTCGCCCGGCTGCGGGATGAAAATCTGCTCGCCTTTTTCGTTGAGGAATTGCAGGCAGCCCGGCGGTTGCCGTAACACGACATACAGCGACGTCGCGTCGAGGAACATTCGTTGTCGGTCGAATTCGAGCGGCGGCGTCTCCGGTTTTCCCGGCGAAACGAGAATCGGCCAGGACTCTTCACCGCGTCGGTATTTCGCCGCAACGGAAAAATGTCGCATCCTGACATACGACAAAGTGTTTGACACCGTGTCGATCACGCGATACAATCCGTTATCGTTTTTGTCCCAAAAACCCGTCATGAAACCACCCTGATCGCTTTCTCGGCGACGCCCGGCGGCGAACCGTCGACGTGCTCGAACGTAAATCGTAAAACATAATCGCCCGGTCCCGGAAAAACATTCGCCTCGAACGTATGCTCGAAGTTCCACGCAAACGCCTTGGTGCCGGATCCCGTGAACGCCGCCGGCGAGACGATCGGCGACAATTTCACACGGTCGACGCCGATCGGTACGGCTTCGGCAACCGGCGTCCCGTTTTCCAACACGGTCCGGAACACTTCCCGGATATTTTGGCGGGTTACGGAAAACGTTACGATTCCGGAATCGGTAAGCTGCTTCGTCCAGAGCTCGCCGACGATCCGGACGACGTCGCCAAGCTGGACCGTTGCCGCTACGTGCTTCGGTCCGCATTCGCTCCGGAACGTTACCGTTTCGATTACCGAACCATCGCGGCCGAGATAATCGAAAACGGTCTTATACGCTCCGTGTGCCGCATAAAACACCGTCCCGAATTCCCCGGGAACGAACAAAAAATTGTACGGGAACGCCGACGTCGTCGTTTCCGCGAATACGGCCGGACACTCGACCGGTTGCTCGAACAGCGTCGACAGCGGCACCTCGACGCCGACGATTCCCTCGACCGGCTCGAACGCCAGCTCGGAAAACGTCGAATACTGGACGTAATGAGAGAATCGGATCATCCC
>JAVBQW010000179.1:0-7107 GCA_031548665.1 Thermoguttaceae bacterium | reverse complement strand
CATCCTTTGTCGAGGACGGCGTTTCGACCTCGGGGGCCGAGCGTGCTTTTGACGGCACGGGCGAGTTTGCTCACACCGGCGGCAATCGGCTGCCGGGCGGCGTCATCGAACGACATTTTCTTGGACACGTGCTGAACTCCTTAGGGGTTGCAGGCGTTAGGCGTTAGGCGCTAGGGGAGAGGGGGGGAGAAATGAATCTTGCTCCCTCCTAACGCCAAACGCCTATCGCCTAACGTCTCTTTGACAGGATAGACTATTTCACGGCAAAGAGATGCAAGTTTTGCGCCAAAGAGAAAATTTTCCGTAAGTCGCTTGAGAAAAGGGGCTTCGAGCGTTCTGTCGGAAAACGTTGTTCTGCCAAATTGGCAGGCGCCCCTAAGTTTTCTCCCGCAGCAGTTCAGCTTCGACAATTTCGGCGGCGTACGGCAGCGCCTCGACGATCGTATGGTGGATGTTTTGAATGCCGATCCGATCGATCAAGCCGAACTTTCGCATCACGCTCATCGGTTGCGGTCGGACTCCGGCAAAAAGGACCGTCGTGTTGTCCTTTTCGGCACGGCGAAGCAATTCTTCCAAGGCGTTGACGCCGGTCGCGTCCATCACGGGAACGTTTCGCATCCGGAGAATCACGACACGGCAGGCTTTGCCTTCGGTCGCTTCCTGAAATTTCGTTGCCGCTCCGAAGAAGAACGGACCGTTGATCTCGTAAACGTGAACGCCGTCAGGAACTTCGAACACTCGCAACGCCAACGGGTCTTCGTGGGGATCGTCGTCGCTGAGTGTATGCAGTTGGTGGTCCAGCGAGCCGGCTCCGAATTCCTGCTCCATCCGCCGCATGAAGAGAAAGGACGCCAAAACCAGGCCGACGGGAATCGCGATCGTCAAATCGAGGAACACCGTGAGGAAAAACGTGATCAACATCACGGCGATATCGCTTTTCGGAGCCCGGCGGACCATCTTGAAAAACAGGCGGTACTCGCTCATGTTGATCGAGACCGTGATCAGGATTCCGCCCAAAACGGCATAGGGAATCAGCGCGGCGTACCGACCGAAACAGAGGACGATGGCAAGCAGCGTGATGGCGTGGATGATCCCGGCAAACGGCGTTCGGCCGCCGTTGCGGATGTTCGTCGCCGTTCGAGCGATCGCTCCGGTTGCGGGAATTCCGCCGTAAAACGGCGTCACGACGTTCGCGAGTCCCTGAGCGACGAGTTCCGTGTTGGAACGGTGTTTCGTGCCGGTCATTCCGTCGGCGACGACGGCGGAGAGAAGCGATTCGATTGATCCGAGCATCGCAATGGTAACAGCGGCGCGGACAATATCGGAAAGCTTCGGCCAAATGAGCGACCAATCGGAGATCGGCAGCACGAATTTTGGCAGGCCGAGGTCGAGCGGCGTCGGCGGTTTGCCGATCACCTGGCCGATCGTGTCGACGAGCGGAAACGGAACGACCCAAACGGCCAATGTGCAGAGAATGACGGCGACCAGCGAACCGGGAACCCGCTTCGTAAATCTCGGAGTCAGGTAAATAATCGCGATCGCCGCTGCCGCGATTCCCACGGCCCAGTAATTCACCGTGTGAATATTTTTCCAAAAGAAAACAATCTTTTCAATAAATTCGGCGGGGACTTTTTCATCGCCGAGATGTAAACCAAGAAGCTGGGGGACCTGCGACGTGGCGATGACGACGGCAATTCCCGCCGTAAATCCCAGCGTCACCGGATATGGAATGTATTTGATCAGCGTTCCCATTCCGGTCAGGCCCATGACGATCAGCATGAACCCGGCGAGAATCGTCGCCAGCATCAAGCCTTGGACGCCCTGCGACTGGACGATGCCGTAAACGATCACGATGAACGCGCCGGTCGGCCCGCCGATCTGTACCCGGCTGCCGCTGAACAATGAAATGAGAAAGCCTGCAACGATCGCCGTGAACAACCCCTGCTCCGCCGTGACGCCCGACGCCAAGCCGAATGCGATGGCAAGCGGCAACGCGACAATTCCGACGATGATTCCGGCGATCAGGTCGCTGAGGAACTGACGCGAAGAATAGCCTTCGTGGAGAACGGAAAAGAGTTGAGGCTGAAAATTGTGAAACAGCGATCGAAAAACCCGGCGGGCCATGAAATAAGAAGAAAGTGAATGGTGGGACTGTAGAGAACAAAGACAAATTTAATCGATTTTGCCTAAAAGTATAGGAGGTTTCCCGTTCTTTGGCGGAACATCCCAAAATTATCAAAAATTCGCTTGACTGAATTACATTTGTAGATTAAACTGAACTACGACAGTAAATCAATGGAGGTGCTTTAATGAAGAATCCTGAAAAAATCAGCGACGCCGAGTGGAAGGTGATGCACGTTCTCTGGAAGAACGGCCGCTTGTCGTCGAACGACGTCGTCGCGGAAGTCGTGCCGGAAACGGGTTGGAGTCCGAATACGGTGCGGACGCTCTTGAACCGTTTGACCGACAAGGGTATTTTGCGTGCCGAAAAAGAGAAGGGGAAAGAAAAGGAGTATCCGCTCTGCTTCTACACGCCGCTTTACAGTCGCGAGGAATGCGAAGCGGTACACGGCCGAACGTTTTTGGAAAAGGTGTTCGAAGGCGACGCCGCACGACTCTTGGCTCATTTTGTGAACGAAGCGTCGTTGACGCCGGAACAAATCACGGAACTTCGCAAAAAACTGGACGAAATGTAATCCCCTTTAGCCGGTACTTCGGCGTCTTTTTTTAAAATCACCATTCCATGGCCGACACACTATTCAAGATTCTTTTCGCGATCACCTGGCAATCGGCGGTCCTTGCGGCGACGATCGGAGCGGTCGTCTGGATTTTCGGCGAACGGCTGCAGCCGCGATTTCGGTATCTGCTTTGGTGCGTCGTGCTGTTGCGGTTGGCGTTGCCGATTTTGCCGTCGATGCCGTGGGGTGTCTGGAGCGATCGTCAACAGCCGTCGGACGTTTTTTCCGTTGCGGAAAAGGAATGGTTGCCGTCGACTCCGATTTTTTTCGAATCGCAATCGATTGACGTTGCGCCGATGATCGAACCGCAACCGTTGCCGCCGCCGGGGACCGCTTCCTCACGGGCGCGGCTCGGACCGGATTGGCTCCGACATGTGTTGGAAGAAAATTGGAAAGCGATTATTCTCGCCGTTTGGTTGGCGGGCGTTGCCGTTTTGGCGATTCGGTACGTTTACGATGAAATACGGTTGTTCCGCCGCAGCCGATATTGGAAACCGGTCGACGATCCGAATGTTTTAGCGATCGTGGAACGCTGTCGTAAAGAGATCGGCGTGCGGCGGCAGGTCAAACTGTTGTCGGTGTCGCACGGCATCGGAGCGGCGGCGACGGGACTTTTTGCGCCGAAAATATTGATCTCCGAACAGGCGATGTCGAATTCACCGGACCAACTCCGCATGGTATTCTTGCACGAAATGGTCCACATCAAACGAGTTGATCCGTTTTTGTTGCGGTTGGCGACGATTTTGTCCTTGATTCACTGGCCGAATCCGGCGGTGTGGTTCGCGGTTTCCCGACTGCAGCGGGAGCGTGAACTCGCCTGCGACGCGGCCGTTCTCGATAAGCTCGGTTCGATCCATCGGAAGGAATACGGCCAAGCGGTGTTGGCGTTCGCGGAACTGTTTTCCGCACGGGAACGCCTTCCCGGTTTGGTCGGTGTGTTCCAGAAGAACAACATTATCAGGAGAATCGACATGATACTCAAACATCGAAAGTACAAAATATCGCACGCAATTCTCGGCGTCCTGCTCGTCCTCGCCGTCGCCGGATTCGGCCTGACCAAAGCGCAAACACAAAATCCAAGCGTACAGAGCCCGCAGCGTCAGCAAGGGACCGACGTTCCGATATCGGAACTGGAAACGGAACTTTTCAAAAATACGCAAGCCGCTTATCAAAAAACGTACGACGCTTTGAACGGCGACATCACCATCGGAACGGCGGAGCAAAAAGGGGCTCTGATTTATCGGACGGCCGATCTTGCCAACCTGTATCGGCAGCAAGGCCGAATGGACGAGGCGATTCGCTTGATCTCGGACTGCAAACGCTATGTTTCGCTCCTCGAAAAAGAAGCCGAACGAAGCGAGAACAAGGAAGAAAAAGAAGGATTGCTGACGACCGTTGCGCAAACCCATTCGACATTTGCCCAATTCGGAATGATCGACGAAGCCGTCGCCGTTGCGAAAATGAGCCCGGAAACAAGGCAGTACAACGCATCGGAATATCTCGCAAAAACCGCCCGAATCATCGCAAGTCGGGAAGGGCTCGACAAGGCCGTGCCGATTCTCGATGAAGCGATTGCCGTTGCAAAAAAACTTCCCGAGCCGTTTTGGCGGGAACGCGGTATCGTCGAGGTTGCCGAACTGTACGAAGAAGCCGGACTCTCGCAACAAGCCCGTGCGTTGATCGATACGCTCTCCCCCGACGGAAAAGTGCGTGGTCTCCTCGCCCTTTTCAACGTTCTCCGAAAAAAGAAAAAAGACGAAACGGCTTTGCTCCCTCTCCTTCGGGAAAGCGAACATTTCGCAGAGCAGAGCGATAAGGCGAAAGAGCAATCCCCCCGACTGTTCGACATTGCGGACGCTTATATTCAACTAGACCGCTTCGACGAAGCGAAGAAACTGTTCGAAAAGTCGGGGCTTGCCGACAATCCGGCGATGCGCAACGAATTCCAATCGTCCCTTGCTTATCATTTGATCGAACAAGGAAAGTATGCCGAAGCGGAGGCCGCCGTTGAAAAAATGAAATCACCGGAATCCAAGGCGAGAGTGTTGATGCGTATACTCCAGCAAGCCGCGGTCAAGTCGGATATTCCGACCATGAAACGGCTGATTCCAATCGCGGAGCCGTATCTCGTTCATCTCGAACCGTTCGCGCACCGTTTGCATCACCAACTGTATCTTGCCGCGTACAAAATGCAAGTCGGCGATGTGACGGAAGGGCGTAAGATGATGGACGATCTGATCGCCGGGCCGCCGATCGAAGGACTGGATCGTAATGAATCGATCAGTCGAGCCATCGGCGGGCTTTGTTATGCCGGGCTCTATGACGAAGCTCGAAAGAAAGCGGAAACGATGACATCGCCCGCCGCCAAAGCGTCCGCTTATGAATTGATCGAAGCGATTTACCTCCAAAACGTAAAGCCCGAAGAATACAAAAAACGTTTCCGGCACGAAATTCGAGAAGAGACGACGAACGAACAAAGTCCATTCCCACAGAGCCCGCCGCGTCGGCAAGGGACCGACGGTAAGCCCCTCGCTGACGCTTCGGGCTCTGTTCGTTCGGTCTCTGTTCGTTCGGGCTCTGTTGTTGCGGATTCTGAAAAACCGTTGACGATTCGCGGCACGGTAATTGACGAAACGAAAAAGCCGGTCGCCGGGGTCGGCGTGTATTCCTACGATACGGGAAATAAACTCGCCGAAACCGACCGGAACGGCGAGTTCGCTATCGTTCTTCTGGAAGGAAAATTTCCTCACTATGGAAGCCTGGCCGCCATCGACGGCGAACGGAAGCAAATCGGTCACGGCGAATTCGTTACGAATCCGAACTCGAAAACGGTCCGTGCGAAACCGATCACGCTTTACCCGGCTCGAACGATCACGGGAACCGTCGTCGATCCCGAGGGCCGCCCCGCTTCGAACGTCATGGTCGCCGGATGTAATCAGATTACGACGTCGGAAATCGTAAAAACGAACGAAAAAGGGGAATTCTCGTTCCTTTATCCGACGAACCAACCGTTACAGGAAGTCTACGCCCTCCAAAAGGGGAAAGCGTTCGATTTCGTGTCGACGGAGGAATATCCGTCTTATTACGGCGAAACGCCCAAGTCGCTGATCAGCAACGGTCCGTTCGCGTTGAAGCTCCGTCCGATTGAGCCGTTCCGAGTCCGTGTCGTGAACCAATCGGGCAAGCCGATCGCTGGGGCGACCGTCGAGCCGTGGTTGATCAAAAATCCGGTGAAGCCGAAAAATCTGCGTTCGCTGAACGACCAGCGTGATTTCGTGAACACGTCGGGAATGGATGTCTTCCACGTCAAAACCGACGTCGAGGGTTTCGCGACCATCGATTCGGTTCCGGCCGATTTCCTGAAAGATTCAACGTTCAACGCTGTTCGTTACGATTCGACGGCTGAAAACGGCGAGTCGGAAAAAAGCTATGGAGCAGTATCCAAATCATGGAAGGAACTCGTCCAAGACGAAAAATCGTCGGTGCCGACGTTCGAATTGCCGCAACATGCCGAAGTCCAGGGTACCGTCAAACTCGAAGACGGAACACCCGTCCCGAAGGCGCAACTGGTCTTTCGTTATCACGACGGAAGCTGTGGAAGCGGAATGACGGACGAAAACGGCGAATTCTCCTTTAGTGAGAATGCGAACACGCTGTTCAACATCAGCGTCGACAGCGACAAGGGAGCGGCTCCAGCGATTTTCAATTACGATATCGGCGACGGCGAAACGAAAAAACGGCTCGATATCGTTCTGAAAAAAGGAATCCGGCTCTACGGTAAAGTCTCCACGGCGGACGGTAAGCCCGTCAAGGAATTTTATTTTACGGTCAGCGAAATCGATCCGAATCCGCCGGCGTCGTTCCAGGGAATTCCTTCGGGAAAACGTTCCCGTTTCGTTTACGGAACGAATAGATCGGATCGTTGGCTCGGACCTCGCAACGTAAATACCGACGGGGATTACGAATGCTTCCTTTCCACGGAACCGCGTGAATATACGCTGAACGTCAACGGCGAGCCGCAGAGCGCCGGAGTGGGAGATCATAAAAAACTGAAGATCAACGGAGACGAGAAAGAGATTCGGCTCGATTTTCAATTCAAGAGCGATCTCTCCGGTGTTCTCAATCGCGTATCGCAAGGAATTCAGAACGTCCTGATCCCGAAGAAACAGAGCCACGAACAGAGCCCGCCGCGTCAGCAAGGGACCGACGTGAAGCCTCGCTGACGCTTCGGGCTCTGTAAATGCTTCGATTTTCACTCCGGGACCGCAGGTCCCGGCTCTTGATGAGTTGAGCCGCAGAAAAGGTCGGCGCGTCGCAGAGCGACGCGGCTAACCAGTTATTGGTTTTACTTGTCGAAGGCTACGTCGAA
>JAVBQW010000253.1:0-21694 GCA_031548665.1 Thermoguttaceae bacterium | reverse complement strand
GCGCCTCGTTTGTGCTGTCGCTTCGGTCCTTGCGTCTGACGCCGCAACGCTGGCAACAATTCTGGAACAATATCGATATTCAAGGCTGCCCCTACGTGCCCAAAGACTCCATTGTTTAACATCAATTCATGCGAGCACCCTCCAAGCCGCTGTTTGATGACTTCTGAGCGACGGGCGTTTTTTTTACCTCCATGTTCCGTATTATCGACGGATCGTTACCGAAGGCGGCAAGTTTCATGGATAGGGTGAGCTCCTTTGTTTCCTCCTTTGTCGCCACGATTATCTCCATTTCCGATTTAACGGTGCCTGTGATGGGAGCGGTTTGGGATTCCCACTCCTTCCCCACGGCTGTAAAAGATTCTCCCTTACCGCCGATCGCGGTAAGGGTGGATAGGCTGACAACACAGTCGAATTTCCGACCGGCAAGCAGTGTGGTTTCTTTGGATGACTTGCCTTTCCCAATCTTTATTTCCGCGTTCTTTAGCTCGTCGGGCATTCCTCTTTCCATGAAGTACCGGTCAATTTCCTGTGGAGACAACGACAAATCGATTTCCTCTTCTTTGACTTCGTCATTCCCACCACCAAACGGACCACGTAAGGTCTGTGTCATTCGGATTTTGATTCTCTTTCGGTCTTTTGAGACGATTTCGTATTTCGCCGTTCCTTTCACCGTCATACCATTCGCTGAAACGGTGACGTCGTATCTGGCCCAGTCGCCGGGCTCGGCTTTTTTGAGCGGATGGTTTGCCCCTGTTCCGAAGGGCAAGCGGACATTGGCGACGAGTACCCCCAAAACCGCCAATGAAAGCACAACCGCCACCGCTGCCGCCACTGCCATCGGAATCGGCGATGTCGACAAACTCTTTGCCAGTTTGGTCGTGAGTTTCTCGGCCTCGGAAGCGACGTACACTCCCTCGTCTTCAAACGGTGGCGGTGACGGCGGGATGACAGCCGATGGCGGAATGACACTCGACGGCGGCACGGCAACAGGGAACCTCAAGCCGGGAAGCTCGCCGGCGGTCCCTTTGTGGCCGGTGTCCGTTTCCATCCGCGATTCCGATGTGATGATCCCTTGCATTGCCAGTGTTTGCAGTTGCTGCTCGTTGACTGGTCCACGCCTTTGATTGGTTCGGTCGAAGTAATAAAAGTTCATCGTCACTCTCGATAAATGATTGCCGTTCAACGGTTTTCCGTGTTAAATTGAAACGCCATTGGCTGTTCGGGTTGGCGAGGACTGCATCGACGCCGTCCACTTATTGTGGAGGAGTCCCCGCTTCCGCTCCGTTTGCTTTCAACCATCGTACCGTTGATCTTTGTGACATGCCCCAGCGATTTCGGACAGTTTAGAGCAAGTGGAACGGCTCCACTTGCGTGACGAAGATGGGTTTTGGAGGCATGGGAAACAAAAGCAATGCGAGAACGCAGATCGACGCGTTTTCATGGTCGATCCTCTCGATTTCCGTGCTGCTTCCGTTTGCGAAACTATTCCTTCACAAGGTGCTCCCCAGCAGAGCTTGCGTCCGCTTCATTTCGCACAAGTATTCTACACCATTTCCTTTCCTTGTCAAGTCAATTTTCGCTCGAATAATAATTTTTCTCGAATTCCATCGGCGTTCGGTACTCCAACGCCTGGTGCAAACGCTCCCGATTGTAGAACACTTCGATGTATTCCAGCACCGCCCGCTCCGCCTCCTTCCGCGTCGCGAACAATTCATGTCCGTAAATCCATTCGGTCTTCAGCTTGCCGAACCAACTCTCGCACGGAGCGTTGTCCCAGCAATCCCCCTTGCCGCTCATGCTCCGCGTGATCCCGGCGAGAGCGAGGCATTCCCGGAACCGATCCGACGCGAATTGCGATCCCCGATCACTGTGCAACAACACACGATCCGGACAGTTACGAGAATTCCCGATCGCCATCTTCAACGCCGCGACGACCAATTCCGTACGCATGTGGTCCGCCGCCGACCAACCGATAATTCGTCGCGAAAACAAGTCGATGACAACCGTTACGAAAAGAAATCCCTCCGCCGTGGCGATGTACGTTATGTCGGTCGCCCACTTCTCGCCGGGCTTTTCAGCCTCGAAATCCCGGTCCAAAACATTTTCCGCGACGGGAAGTTCGTGATTGGAATCCGTCGTCGTGACGCGAAACTTCTTCCGTGTCCGGCTCTTGATGCCCAACGCCTTGCAATCGGCGTGAACGGTGTTCGGGGAGCATTTCACGCCGTCGCGATTCAGCTTGGCGTGAATTTTTCGGCAGCCGTAAATGTCACGGGAATTCTTGAACGCCTCGGCGATTTTTTCACGTCGCTCGGTTTGTTTTATTTTCGTAACGGTCGACGGTTCGTCTTTGCGTTTCTTCCATGCGTAATATCCGCTACGGGAAACGTCGAACGTGTCGCACATGGCGGCGACCGGGTGGGAGTCTTCGTGTTCGAATATCCAGGCGTACTTTGCGTCTACATCGACTCCTTGGCACTGTATTTCTGAAATACGGCGCCGCCGCTTTTTTAATATTTCCGTTTCTGTTTTCAGTCAGGCGTTTTCTTTTTTGAGACGTTTAATCTCATCGAGTGCTTCTTCGAAGCTCGCGGCTTGTTCGGGCGAGAGGGTTTGGGCGAATTGTTTTTCCAGGATCGCGGGGTTTCGGTCGAGCAACCGAACTTTTCGGCGATCTGGCTCGGCGTGTATCCGAGCTCTTTCATGAGCTTGACGGCTTGCTCGCGGACTTCTTCGGAGTATCGCGGCGGCGCGGACGACTTCGTTGACTTTTTCGGCATGACTGTTTCTCCTTTCGCGGTATTTTACCAAGGACTAAACTGTCCGAAAAGATTGGGACGCGTCACATATCCAATGGGGTGTTGCCACTTTGGGTTTTGGCATTGACGTTGGCACCACGACTTTTCAGAAACTCCAGAATTTCCACTCCGTCCGTGGTTAAAGCGGGGATGTACAACGACCTCTCCCCATCCGTAGCCTTGGCAGCAACGTGCATCGGCGTTTCTCCGAATTTAGATTTCACATTGACGTCGACTCCCTGCTCCAGCAGCCATTCGATCACTTCCAAAGATCTGCTTTCGACCGCTACATGGATCGGCCTCCATCCGCTCATGGGACTCCATTGGGAAGCGTTCGCCATTCGATTGATGTCGGCCCCTTGTTCTTTCAGCCAATTCATCGCCGCTACCTGTCCGTATCTTGCTGCATGGTGCATGGGCGTTTCGCCGGTCGCCTCGATGACGGTGTTGATGTCGACCCCTTGTTTTTTCAACCACGCCATCGCCGCCACATGCCCTTCGCTTGCTGCCATGAACATGGTGTTCAGCGAGTTGGGATTCCCCCCTTGTTCTTTAACCCATTGCATGGCTTCGACATTTCCGCTGCATATTACAGCTTGCATGAGATTCATGCCCCTTTTCGATTTCACATTGACATCGCCCCCTTGCTCCTTCAACCACTTCATCGCCGCTAAGCGTCCTCCTCGGGCAGCCTTGAACATGGGAGTCTCTCCGTCCCCGTGTGTCGGATCGACCATTGTGTTGATGCCGGCCCCTTGTTCCTTCAGCCATTTCATCGCCTCCACGCTTCCTCCCGAAGCAGCGCTATGAATGGGGAGCCAACCGGGCATTCTCGCGATGATGTCGACTCCATGATCTTTCAGCCACTTCATGGTCTCCACCTGTCCACCGAAAGCCGCAAAGTGCAATGGAGTCCAATTGGATCGTTCCCCGGAGCGGACGAACGCCTTGATGGAAGAGGGATCCTGAGCGTACAGCATTTCCAGCACGTCGATCCGACCTTCTTCGGCAGCGAAATGGGCCAGCGTTTTCCAATCTTTATCTTTTTCGCCGATTTTCAATCCCTTTGCCTCAATCCATTGGGACGCCCCCAGTGCCCGTTCCGGGCGCCGAGCGGCTTGAATAGGAGAAGCATCCTCTGCTCTTGGAGCAGAAGCGGCGGGAACTCCCGCTTTAGGCTGGACGGGAGCGAGGATCGGGGGATCTGCCGCCGCTGCTCTTCGGGTTTTCACTTCATCGGCTCTCTGTTTTGCTTTTGCCGTCTCGTTATCGTAGATGATCTTTCCAATTACTCCGGCAACACTCGCAATGAGCAAGACGCCGCCGACGCTGATCCAAAGCGAGGTTCGATCCTTTTTAGCGATGGGAACAGAAACGGGGACATGAACTGAGGCTGAGACGCGGTGGGGTTTGGTTTGTTCGGTTTTGGGCTTGGTTGCCGCAAATGGATTTGGTCCCGTCGGTGGAGAAGCAGAAAATGGATTGGGACCGACTGGGGGCGTTGCCGCTGCTGAGGATGTCAAAGGGTTCTGCCCTTTTGGTCGACCGGCAGAAAATGGATTGGGACCAACCGGACCGACCGGAGACGTCGAAGACACCGATGAAGCCAAACCGTAAACTTCGGCATCGACCGGTAGAGAAGTGGGGCTCGTCGATTCCGGAAACGTCAAGCCATTGACCGTTCCCGCAGCGACGGAGCGTCCGCTACGATTTTCGATCATCGTTTCCGCTGTGATAAGTCCTTGGGCAGCAATCGCTTTCAATGCTGTCGTTGTGATCGGCCCGATCTTTTCTCCACTCTTATCATAGTAAAACCAGTTTGGCGGTTGTTGTTTGGTTGGAGAATCAACCGCGTGAACCGTCGGATATTCGGCCTCGTTCGCCGCCATTCCGGAAATTTGGCCGATGCCATCAAGGGATTCCGGCGACGATGTGGGTGTCTGCTCCTGAATCATGGAATTGGGAGTACAAATAGATGATTTTGCGAGGTTACCGGCCCATCAAGGTGAAGAAATACGAGTTTCCCGAGGCCGACGTGCTTACACTCGAAACAAGGGATAGAAACCTCCGACAACAGAAAAACCAAAATGAAAATCAAAGTTTCGAACATATTTCAGTGTATCGGGTGGATCGGTAATTACAAGATGCAGATGAAAAAAGGAACGGGTATACTGATGATTCATTCCATATTTGGGGCGGTCGGGGCTCATCGGGATTCAAAAAGTCGTGACGGGGAGTACTGCCAGTTCCGGCAGAATAACGGTTTACGCATTGGTTTTCCGGTATTCTTCCAGTTCCTCGACGGAGCAGACGGCGAGATCGAGCAAACCGTGAAGGTGCGCGAGCGTGTCGACAACGGCGGACGGAAAACCGAGATCATCGCGGGTCATGGGGACCGTTTTGACGGCATTCTTGACGGCGGCGTCGGCGTTGGAAACGAGACGACGAATTTCGTCAACAGAAAACGGCAGTGGTTCAGTCGGCATGGCAGTCGAAAAAATGGTTAGGTGCAAGACGTTTGCTACCCGGTTTGAATACCGCTTGCGTTTTAGCCGCGCAGCGCGTCTTGGGTATATTATTGGGAGCGAAAGCCAAACGGGACGGCAGCAGAAGTCGCCGAAAGAAAGGGGAGCAACCACGCTCATAAGGACGGTTCCCTTCCCACCGACGAAAGTGGTGCGTCTCGAAGACGCTGAAGTTTCCCGCTGACAGATACGCAGCGCTCCCTTATCGGGAGCACGCCACTTCATCTGTCAATGAAAACTTCTCACCCGGTAAACCGGTCGTCTGTGAGAAACACCCATCCGCCTGACGGCGATTATGACTTGCTGACGTACTCGATATTCAATTCGAGCAAAGCTCGAAGAACTACAATTTCAAACGAACGATTGGCTCCGGGGTAAAAAAAGGAAAAACAGTACACATCCATTGTATTTCGCCACGTCCCGACATTCAAGAGGCTTGCCTCGGCTGAAATCTAAAAAAATGGAACCGCCCTCCCCATTGGGAAGGACGGCTCCGTTCGTCAGCTGAATGGAAACAAGAACTGCATGATGCAACCTCGGCGGCTCGGATCATAGATCCGATTCGCCGTTACATGCCGCCGTCCACTCCGCATTGAACGCTTTGTTCGGGCGGTAGGCGACAGCGGCGCCGGCGGTTCCAGCGACCACGGCACTACCGACGGCGGCGCCGGCGATCACTGTCGGCAACCATATCGGCGTCGGATATTGCGCAACCGAGCAGGGCGACAAGTACGATTCGTTTCAGGCGGCGTCTGCCAGTTCCTTCAATTCGTCGATGAAGTTGGTTTCATCTTCCACAACCGGGTTGATGAAGGCGTACCAACTGTCGGAGTATTTCCGGCGAAGCTGTGAAATCCGAGCAGCGCTCAAGCCGAATTTTCGACTGACATCGTTCGTCGTTTCGCCCCTTGCAAGGTCGCGGATGATCTCCTGATCCTTCGGTGTCTGCTGGCGATACCAGTTTTCCATAAAGTCCATCTTGAACTGAACTTGGCGCTGGACCGGATACCGGGCGTCGGTTACCGTCGCCTCGGACTCGAAACTGTCGGCGATTTCAGTGGCGAGACCGAAGTGCTTGATACTTGAGCGACCGAGCCAACGGCAACGCTCGCCGAAAACGTCTGCCGAGCAAGACGGGAGCCCCCCAAGGCGGCCTTCGCGGTATCTGCCGATGGCGTATTTCGCGATGGGGTTTGCGTAGGCGTCTTCGAGCCGTCCTTTTTCGGCGAGTTGTTTCATAATCTCGAATGCCGTGACGAGAACTGATTGCATGGCGTCGTCGCGTTTGTCGGCGTCGTATTCCTTGAAAAAGTGGCTGGCGATTTTGCACAAACGCGGCATGAGCAACATGAACTTGTCGTGAAGTTCTTCGTCCGTATTGGCGGACATTCTGCGTAAGGGAGCGATCATGGTTGTCTCCTTTTGTTCGGGGACCGCCCCCAACAGGCCGGGGCGGCCAATATGGGCCGCCCTTTCGGGCAGAAAACGAAAAACCCGACATCAGAACGTCGCGAGATGCAACGCTCCGGTGTCGGGCAGCGAATGACAGGTCTTCGAACCAGTCTAATTCGTTACGGTTATATACCTTAGAAATCGTTGTTTTTTAAGCAACGCGGGAAGATGTACCAATGCCGATTCGGTCGGTTCGGAGAGAACGGCGGCACAGATTCAGAACCGTTTGGGAGAGATTGCCGATGGTTTCGGGGTTCGCTTTCCATGAAGGATTCCTGAAATTTGGAGAAAAATTGATAGTCGGTGATTGTCGCCAGACATTGCGCCCGCATTGCGCCGAAAAAAGCGAAGGCGTCAGGACAAAAAGAAAGCCTTGCATAACTCTTTGTTATGCAAGGCTTTACAAACTTGCGGGACAGGGATTCGAACCCCGACTAAATGGTTCAGAGCCATTCGTGCTACCTTTACACCATCCCGCAAAAAATTCTCTCGACATTCTAACCCAAACACCCCGGAAACGTCAAGCCGGGTCGGACAGGATTTCACCACAGATTCACGCCGACTTGACGAATGATATCGATTTTGCTAATAATATGACAAAGTCAATAAATCATACGGCAGAATCGGGATGAAACAAAAGGAAAATTGGAAATCACAACTCGGTGTCATCCTCGCCGTCGTCGGAAGCGCCGTCGGACTCGGAAACTTTTTACGCTTTCCCGGTCAAATGGCTCTCTACGGCGGAATCGCGTTCATGATTCCGTATTTCATTTCGCTTCTCATTCTCGGACTGCCCTTGGCTTGGACCGAATGGACCCTCGGACGATACGGAGGCTCCCGAGGACATAATTCCGCTCCTGGAATCTTTCGAAGCGTCGTCCGGCGTCGACGAGTCATGTACATCGGCTCGCTCTTCGTCATGATGCCGGTCGTCATCTTCTCTTACTACATCCTCATCGAAGGATGGTGCCTTCTCTACGCCATCCAATACGCTCGAGGGTTGATGCATCTCGGATCCCAAGAAGCCTATGGGAAAAGCTTCGCCAACCTCGTCGGAATGTCCGAGAACGGGGCCGTCCTGAAAACAGCCTTCGCGAATCCATTGGCAAATCCCAATCTGCTCTGCATGTATTGTTGCTTCATCCTGAATTTCTGGCTGATCTATCGCGGAATCAATAAAGGAATCGAAAAATTTTGCTTGTATGCGCTGCCGCTGCTGTTCGTTTGCTCGTCCATCGTCTTTATCCGAGTCGCAACACTCGGCAATCCGACCGGAACGCCCGGACAGAGTTTCTTCGACGGCATGAAATTCATCTGGACCACCGCCGGGTCCGACAAGACGATCCTGCAGCATCTCTCAAATCCGGAATGCTGGCTGGCCGCCGCCGGACAAGTTTTCTTCTCGCTGTCCGTCGGCTTCGGATTGGTCTTGACCTACGCCAGTTATCTGAATCACGACGACGACGTCGCGGCGTCCTGCCTGACTGCGGTCGGCGGCAACAGTTTCTGCGAAATCGTGTTCGGCGGAATGATGGTCGTTCCCGCCGCCGTCATGTTCCTCGGACAGGCCGCGATCAACAAAGATAATCTCGGCAGTTCCTTTACCTTGGGATTCCAGACGCTACCAAGCGTTTTCGAGCAGATGCCGCTCGGACAGGCGTTCGGCTGCCTGTTCTTTTTCCTACTGTTTCTCGCCGCCGTGACAAGCTCCATCTCGATGATCCAACCGGCCATCACGCTGCTGGAAGACGGACTCGGACTGAAACGAAAAGCAAGCGTCCTATTACTCGCCGGACTGATGCTTGCCGCCTCGTTGTTTGTCGTCTATTTTTCGAAAGGGCTCGTCGCCATGGATACGTTCGACTTCTGGATCACGAACGTTTTCGTGTTCCTCTCCGCGACGTTCCAGATGATCCTTTTCGGATGGGTGCTCGGAATCGATGCCGGAATGCTCGAACTGGAACGAGGAGCCCAAATCCCCATTCCGCAATTCGTCCGATACCTGATCAAATACGTCTCGCCGCTGTTCCTGCTTTCCGTTTTCGCCGCCTGGTGCTGGTTGATGCTGCCCGAACGGATCGAAGAAATTCGCAACAATCGCCTGGTCCAACTCTCGATCGGCGTCCTCGCACTGATCGAACTCTTTTTCCTCTGGGTCGTGTCGCGGTCGATCACACGATGGGACGAGGCGGAACGTTTGGCCGACGATTCCGTTTCCTGATACGCTTCGCGGCTAAAACGCAAACGGTACACCCCGACCTTAGGCTTCCGTTCGAAAGTTTTATACCCGGTTGACGGCCAGTGTAGAGTGATCAGTGTAGAGTACCGATTCGGCCAAATCATCCAATACGGTACTCTACACTGCAAACGGGGACAGCTTACACGTTTTTCTTTGCTTCAACCCCCGAGTTACGGCGGAGTACCGCCTGCACTCGGGGCTCCTTTTCCGTCGATATCAAAAAAGGTAATTTCTGACCGTTTTCAATATACACTTTACACTTTGTACTCTACACCCACCTGTTCGATGGGTCTGTTTTTTTCGAGCGAAAGCCTTAATATTGGATTAATGTCGCGATGTTCGGCGTTTGGATCTTTTCGCGACCGTTGAGGAACGTCAACTCGATGAGGAACGCGACTCCGGCGACGGTTCCGCCGTTTTCCTCGATCAACTGCCGACAGGCGTCGATCGTTCCGCCGGTCGCCAGCAGATCGTCGATCAATAGGACCCGGTCTCCCGGTTTGACGGCGTCTTCGTTCATCTGGATCGTGTTGCTGCCGTATTCGAGATCATAGGACTTCGACACCGTTTTGTACGGCAGCTTACCGGGCTTGCGAATCGGAATCAGGCCGATGCCCAGTTCGATCGCCAATGGGGCGGCAAAGATAAAGCCGCGAGCTTCCGGAGCCGCAATCGCGTCGAACGGTCCCCACGGAACAACCTTCTCGGCGAGCTGCCGAACCGCCTCCCGAAACGCGTCCTTGTTCTCGATCAACGTCGTGATGTCGTAAAAAAGAATTCCCGGCGTCGGAAAGTCGGGAATCGTCCGAATGTGCTCCGAAAGGTTCATGGCGATGTCGGTTAAATTGTTAGCCGCGTCGGCTTCCAACGCGATAGGAGTTCGTGGAACGCCGGAGTACCGGCTAAATGGGGAGAACGCAATATCAAGCGATTTTTCGGCCCGTGAGGATTTCGAACGCTTCGACGTACTTCGCCCTGGTTTTCTCCACGACGTCGACAGGCAACGACGGCGGCGGACTGTTCTTATCCCAACCGCTCTGCGTCAACCAGTCGCGGACGAACTGCTTGTCGAACGACGGTTGTCCCTGTCCCGGCAAATATCGGTCGGCGGGCCAAAAACGGGAGCTGTCCGGCGTCAAGACCTCGTCAATCAGGATCAATTCGTCGTTGAGAAGGCCGAACTCGAACTTCGTGTCCGCAATGATGATTCCTCGTTGCAGGGCGTATTCGGAACCCTTGACGAAAATTTCCAAAGCACGACGACGCAATTCCCCGCCGATTGTCGGACCGACGATTTCGACCATTTTTTCAAAGGAAATGTTCTCGTCGTGTCCGGTCTCCGCTTTGGTCGACGGCGTGAAAATCGGTTCCGGTAACTTGTCGCTTTCCCGCAGTCCGCCCGGCAGACTCACGCCGCAGACGGAGCCGTTTTCCCGATATTCCTTCCAACCGGAACCGCTCAAATATCCTCGAACGACGCATTCGATCGGGACGACCTTGCATTTCTTGCCGAGCGTCGAGCGTCCGGCAAAGAGCGACTTGTCGGTTCCCGACGGAAACGGCATCTCGTCGACGTTCGTTGTGATGACGTGATTATTAACCCCCAACGTCTCGAACCAGAAGGCCGCCGTTTGGTTGAGAACCTTGCCCTTATCCGGGATTCCCGTCGGCAGCACCCAGTCGAAGGCGCTGATTCGGTCGCTGCTCACCAAGAGCAACGAATCACCAAAATCATATAAATCGCGAACCTTGCCCCGCTTGGGGGACATGCCGGGAATCGATGTTTCAAGAACGACCATGAAAGAGAAGGCGTGAGGCGTGAGGCGTGAGGCGTGAGGCGTGAGGACGTCCCACGCTTCATTCAAACGCCTTATTCTCTCGACTCGGGTTGCCGCTGTCAAGCCGGTTATTCGTTTTCTTCAAGGTCGACGACCTCGGGAGCGGACAGTCGGACACATTTTTCATAACCGAGGTCCTTGAGAACTTCGAGAATCTCCGAACAGGTCGGAAACATTCGGCCGCTGCTTCGTTTATACTCACTGAGCGCGTTCATAAACTCGACTTCGTCAGCGGAATAGTCCCGCTCACAGGTCGACGGATCAATTTGACGACGCCGGACAACCTTTTTCCGTGGGCTCATCGATCGGGCCGGAGGGTCGATCCGCTGGCGATTGCTCACCGGCTTCCCCTCTTTGGGCTTGGACCGAGAACTGAGCGACTCGAATTCGTCAAGCGTTAGCAACTCGTCGTCGAAAAAAGGCGTGTTTCCCTCTTCGATGTCGAAATCCAACGTGTCGATCGCCGATTCTCGCAACGTCTTCGTTTTCAGATGATTTTTCTTGCGGTGGGACGCCGTATGGCGGGTTTGTGTCATGGTGTCGTTCCTCTCAGACTGGGGGGATGGGGCGAAGACGGACAAACGTCAACAGACGCCGGAACATCGGCGTTCCCGTCAAGCGACACCGGAAAAGAACGAAGTCGGTGCATAACGACTTCACGTCGATGAACGAACAACGCCGAACGACTTTTACGTTAAAAGCCGCGACGGTTCGCAAATCATTGAATCTTTTCCCGGGGGAGGGAACGCGAACGATCCGTGGAACATCCGTTTCCTACCAAGTCGGAGGCTTCCCTGGTAAATCTTAACGATTCGGGAAAATGTTCGATCTTGGCGAAATCGCCGGTTGACGGGATTGTACCGATAATTCTGCGACCGCAGGTCGCAGCTCGTTAGAGGTCATACAACGTCAACGGAAGCAGTTCGTGTCCGTGCATGTCGATCAGGACGCTGTCGTCGTCGACCTTGAGTTCCTTGATCGTGTTGCCGAGCAGATCCGTTTTGAGGGCCTGCTTCGGCGGTTTGAACGAACGGAACGCAAAATGAGCCTTTCTTCCTTCGGTTTCCAACAGAAACACGCGGAGGCCGATTCGCTTGCCGTCTTCGAACAGCGGCTCCCAATGCAACGCAACGACATTCTTCGCTTCGACGTGAAACAACCACGACACCGGATTGCGCGGCGGCTTCAACACCGGACAGGCAAGGTCGTCAGGATTGTTTAAGAATTCCAGCGACGCCGGAATCGGATAGGCGAGATCGACGCCGATTCCGAACCGGAATTTTCGCATAAACTCGCCTTTCGGGATCAAAATCGTGTCGAGTTGCCGCTCACCGAATTTCCGATGGAACGGCAGACCGCCGGTCAGGAAGGTTAGCGAACTCTTCTCGCCCCGCAATTCAAGAAACTGCGGAGCTTGCAAAACGTCCGCCGTCAGGAGATGCGAGCCGCTTCCCAAACCGCCGCGAACGTCCAACGTGTTGTCGCTCCAGGCCGTTCGAATCGCATAATATGAGTCCCACGGCGAGTCGCCGGGCTCCATGACGGGAGCCAACTCGATGTCGAACTCGATGATCCGACTCGTTCGCCGAACCGTCAGCGTTTCCGAAAACGTTGCCGCAACGCAACCGTCCGGACAGACCAGCCGACCGTTGATCCGAAGACGTCCGGTGATCGGACCGATCCGTTCGACGACGATTTCGTCGACCGCCATCCCGGCGTAACCGTGGTTCGGATTGTCGGCGTCGCGGTGATCCTTTTTTCGTAACTCCTTCGGCATGCGGAAGCCGAGCTGCATCGAAAGGCGGTTGTTCCGATGCTCGTTCGTAAAGAGCGACCGCAACAAACCGATCGTCGCGTCGACATTCGCTTCGAAAAACTCGTTTTGGAGTCGGTAAATCGTCCGCTTCGACTTGGCGTCGAGCTTCTGTTCCTGCTTTTCGATCAGCGGCTTGGTCGACTTGGTTGCCTGATCCGAGACCGGGTTGCCGAACAGAGACTTTAGAAACGGAACACCTTTTTTCTTCGGTGTCGGCTGTTTTTCGGATTCCACGGCAGCGGGTCGCTCAATGACGGCGTAACCGAGCGGCGGCACGTCGACGACGATTTCCTTCCGTTTGTCGTTCTGTCGGGCGAGGACGATCGGCGACTCTTCGGGAGGCAACTCCGGCCAATCGGAGACGTCGAGAAACGCCCGACGCGGCCAACTCCATGGATTCGCCAAAAAGATCGACGGCTGGGCCGTCTGCCTAACAGGAGCTTCCGCTCCGGCGAGGAAACCCGCGAGATGGTCGCTCTGCTCCCGATCTCGCTGAGGCGTGTCCGAAAGGACTCCTTGGTCGGTGATTTTGCCGCAAATCGCCTCGGCAAGGGCCGGAACGGGATGATCCGCCGCCGGTTTGCCGAGCATTGCAAGAAGCGTCGTCAGGGCAGAGCGTCGAATCTTTTCGGCATGAACGACGTAGTGGGCGAACCAACGGGAAACGGGATCGGATTCCTCGTTGCGAGCCGCTTCGGAAAGGGCGTTGCCGGGATATTTTCCGAAATCGAGTTGCTGTACGGCTCCGGAACTCGGTGTGTCGGCGAAGTATTCGTCGATTCCCGAAAACTTTCCAAGAGCCTGAGCGTGACGGTTCATCCGGAGCAGGTCTTCCAGCCAACGAGCTTTCTGGCCGGGAAACCGGGCGAAGACCACCGTCGCCGCGTGATCGTTGTCGATCACCTGACCGAGCCGCGTCGGCAAGTCGAAAAATTCTTCGTTCGAGGAAGGATTCATCGGATAGCGGATCAAGGCGTCGATCTTGGAGCCGTCGACGCCTTTCCAGATCATTTTGCTCTGCGTGTGTTCGTTGAGTTTCCAGCCGTCCAGCGGAGCAAAAAAAATCGCCCCCTCGTAGCCGGCCAATCGAAGAAGTTGCGGATGAAACGGCGTCAGACCGGTTTTCAGGCGACCGTAAACTTTCGGCGTAACGCCGAGCAGCTCCCGATAAACCGAAAGCCCCTCCAAAACTTGGTCCGCGACGTCGAGCAGCGGCAACAGGCGGAGCGAGTGTTCCTCGCTGTCGTCGGCGATCAGCCGCACCTTACCGGCGTCGCAGGCGGCTTTCAAAACGGCAAAGGTCTCGGGATTCTTCTCCGGCAGCGTTTCCAAATCGCGGTTAGAAAGAAACAGGTTGACCTGGTCCAACTCGCCGAGCAGTTTTCGAAACGATTCGCCGGTCGTCGACGGCGTAATCAGCAGCAGGTCGAGCAGGTAAGATTGAGTCGGATAGAAATACTCCTTCGACTGACTGACGGTCTCGAAGGCGTCCTTCAGGTTTTCGACGGCTTTTTCCTTATTTCCTTCCCGATACGCTTTGATCGAGTCGAACACTCGGTTCGCGAGTTGCGTGTCGTCCAACATGCTCATGTACCGAAGATGTCGGACCAGCATGTCGGTCAGGAAATACGCCGTTCCCAGAGCAAGGAAGTCGGCGACGTATTCCGCGTCGAAACCGTGGTCGCCGATTTCGAGCCGCTCAAATATTTTGGCTAAAATTTCTTCCCGGTCCGCAAAGTCCCGGAGAATGGAGATTCCCTTTTCTTCCTGCTTTTCGATCCAATCGGAAGGCAAAAGCTCTTCGCAGCAGGGTGGAACGAGCACGAAGGTCGCGTTGATTTCGTAGGGACAGCCGGTTGCGCTTTCCCAACGGGGTATATGTCCGCTTTTTTCGAGCAGCGCCGGATGAAACAGGGCCGACCACGCCGAAAGCAATTGGTTCGCCTCGGCGTCGTCGCGGTCCGTCGACAGGGTCTCGAAACTGTAACTGGGATAAAGAACGAGCATAGTGTTAGCCGTGTCGACCTGCGACGCGCTGAATGTTAGCCGCGTCGGCCTCCGACGCGTTGAAACTCTCGACAATCTCAAGCCGATCGCCCTGTTTGAGCCCGGTTTTTTCGGCGGCGGAGCCGTTGACGCAGGCGATTTCCATACGGTTGGAGGAACCGACCAAAAGGACGAGCGTTTCCGGTTCCGCGTCGCCGTAGGTTTCGGTTCGTCGTATTTCAAATGCCTCGGGTTTCGTATCCGCTTGGCGATCCGCTTGCGTTTTAGCCGCGCAGCGCGGAATATTAAGTTCCAGCGTCCCGGTTTCGGGATGATCATCCGCTGAAAGGTTCGTGATCAAATTGCCAAATCGATCGACCCAAAGGATGGTTCCCCGAACGCCCTCGTCGAATGGAACGGGGTTCGGTAAATCCAACCGAATCGGATGCTCGGCCGCTGGTCCGAGATTGCGGAGCGGCTCTCCGGAAGCGATGGCGGCGGCAACCGGAGCCAAAATATCCCGACCGTGAAACGTTCGGCTGACGTTCTTCCTCCAAAATCGTGATTCCGTCAGAAAGACCGTTTCGAGCAGGACGAAATCGTCGAAAAACAGCGACGCCAATCCGTTATCGGGACATACGAGAGTTGCCGTCTTTTCACCGAGATCGAATCTTGCCGCGAGAAGTTGCCGTTCCGTTCCGACACCGGGATCGACGACGCCGACATGAACGGCAGCATTCGGAAAAACGGGAACCGTGTCCCGCCAGACGACGGCGCCGTGCAGCACGTTTTGCGGCGAAATCGAATGCGTCAGGTCGACCAGCGTCGTTCGTTCGCCGAGAAGACTGAAGAGAAGACCCTTCATTTCGGCGACGTATGACGAATCGGCTCCGAAGTCGGTAAGAAGCGTGATCATGAACCGGAAAGAAAACGAGGAGAAGGAATCATTCTCCGTATTATACCTCGATTTCACAACGTTGACAAAGAGCCCCAAAACGGTCCGCTCGCCGTTAGCCGCGTCGGCCCCGACGCACGGAAGAGGATCGTTCAGTTGAGACACGAATCTTCGGGCAGCGTGTCGACACGGATCATTTCTCGCAGGATGTCGCGACCGACCAATTCGACGAGTCCCTGCCAGACTTCGGTTTCGTCGGCGAAGACGAGTTCCGTGGCCGCTTCGGCGAGATACCAGGCTCCTTCTTCGATTTCCCGGGCGAGTTGTCCTTCTCCCCAACCGGCGTTGCCGACAAAAAACCGAAACGGTATCGATTCGCCTTTCGCCAACGTTTCCAAGGCTTCACGCGAGGTTGAAAAGAAAACACCGGACACGACTTCGGCTTCACCGAGCTCCGCATTCGTATGCAGCGACATCAAAGGGCCGGGCACAGGACCGCCGACATGCAGATTCGCGGACGTCAAACACGATTTTTCGAAGATCGTCATCCAAAGTTCCCGAATCGTTTTGTTCGACTCACGATTCAAGACCAGTCCGAATACGCCGTCGTCATCGTTTCCTTGGATAAGTAAAACGACGCTTTGACGGAAATTTTCGTCTTGGAGCGACGGCGTTGCGATCAGTAATTTTCCGGAATAGTCCATGGCAAAAATTTTTGTACCCGGTCGATTGATCGCTTGCGTTTTAGCCGCGAAGCGCGCCTTACGGAATCGACGGTTTCGGAACGATCTCGATGACGCTGATCTCAGGTTTGCAGAGGAATCGGACACGCGGCGCCCAACCGCGCTCCATTCCGGAGCCCCGTGAAACAAGGAGATGGGACCCGTTCTCAAACGTAAACATGCCGCGATACATGGAAGCGCGCGTGATCGCGTCGCGACCGTGGTATTTGATCCGAAGCGGTCCGAAACCGGGAACGTAAATTTGTCCGCCGTGCGTATGTCCGGCCAACATCAAGTCCGGCGCCCGTTTGGCGTGCATGAAATCCTTGATCGCGTAGTTCGGATAATGTCCTGCCATGATCTGGAAATTTCCGGTTTCCGTCAATCCGCGATCGCCGACGCCGTCGATCGCATCGAAATAATGGAGTAGTGTCAGGTCGATCGGACCGAGATCCTTGTCGACGCCGACGTTTTCGATGATCTCCGACATATAAACCGCTTCGATGCCCGTTCCTTCAAATAATTCCGAAAAGGCCTCGGCGCTACTGGGATCGACGTTTCCGGAAATCGCGTAAACGCCGAGCGGGGCCGTCAATTTGGCGTCTTCGAACAGTCTTCGGAACCGTTCCGGCAAGCCGTCAACGCCGGGGGTTCCCTCATAGTACTGGAGATAGTCGCCGCCCAAAATGATCAAGTCGGGTTTCTGCTCTTGAACGAGACGGAGCGTCCGACGCTCGTGTTCGCCGATTCGGTCCGTCTGGATGTCAGCGAGGAACACGACTTTGAGCGGCTTTTTCAGCTTCGTCGTTTCGATCGTATAGTGTTCGACGACCAAACTGTAAGGTTCCAAAACGAGCATGTCGAATCCGATTCCGAACAGGAAGAGCCCCAAGAGAACCGACAATCCGGCAAGAACGAAATGTCGTCGGAAGACAAAGAGAACGCCGACGAACAACAAAAAAACGCTGCCGTGATACGTTAATCCTTCCGCGACACATTGACCGATGTTCGATCGGAAAACGACCGCGAAAAATATGATTCCGAAGAGACCGACCATGGAAAACAAGACAACTCCGCCGAGCGTTCCCCCGATCGTCTTCTTGAACGGCCAAACGATCAGCCCCAACACCAGAACGATGTCGAGGGCGAACATCACAAAATGAAAGGGGATAGTATCCATGAAAAGAAGCGACGGGTAAGAAATCCGAAGGAATCTACGCAGTATACACGGAATTTTCATCGGATCAAGTTGAAAGTTTTTTCGTCGCATCGGCAAGGCAAAACAAGTCTTTCGGGCAGATCGACCAAGGATATGGTATCCTGCTCGAATTTGCGGTAGAATCGTTTTTCAAATTCGAGAATCGAGATATCTCTTTCCCTTTGATAAAGTAATGAAACGAACACCAAGAGCGTGGTGGGCGTCGGTCTTGTCGACGACGTGCCTGTTTGTCTTCTTTTCCTTGCCGGTTTCAGCGCAAACGGCTTCGGGACGTTCGGACGTTCTCTTGGCCGATTTCGAGTCGGAAACCTACGGCGACTGGAAAACGGAAGGAACGGCGTTCGGACCGGGACCGGCCGCCGGAACGCTTCCCGGTCAGATGGATGTCAGTGGATTCGAAGGCAAGCGTCTCGTCAACAGCTTTTTTCAGGGCGACGGAACCAAGGGCTCGTTGACGTCGCCGGAATTCAAGATCGAGCGTAAATTCGTCAACTTCCTGATCGGCGGCGGCGGATTCAAGGACGAAACCTGCATAAAGCTGTTGATCGACGGCAAGGAAGTTCGACAATCAACCGGGCCGAACAGGGTTCCGGGTGGTTCGGAATTTCTCAACTGGACGTTCTGGGACGTTGCCGAATTCGAAGGCAAAACGGCGGTTATCGAAATCATCGACAATCGCAACGGCTTTTGGGGACATATCAACGTCGACCAAATCTTCCAGTCGGACGCGAAAAGGGAACCGGTCGTTCCGTCGTTCAAGTCGAAGGCCCCGATGTTCGTCTATCCGGACTCGCTGCCCGAACAGTGGGAAGCCTTGAAAACCAATCCGCTCTTGAATCGCTTCCACGCCTCCCGTCAGGAATTATCCAAAGAAAGATTTCGACCTCAATATCATTACGTCAATCCGGAGGGAAGCCTGAACGATCCGAACGGGCTCTGTTTCTGGCAGGGACGTTGGCATCTTTTCTACCAAGCGTATCCGCCGGAAGACACGCGACAGCATTGGGGACACGCTTACAGCGAAGATCTTATTCACTGGAAGGATCTTCCCTTGGCAATTTATCCGGATCCCGAGAATATGTGTTTTTCCGGCTCCGCGCTGGCGGAAAAGGATCGGGTAATCGCGATATACCACGGTGTCGGAGCGGGAACCATGGTCGCCGTGTCGAAGGATCCCCTGCTGCTCAATTGGAAGAAAATCAACGATCAAGCCGTGATTCCGCCGGTCCAGCCCGACAACAAACCTTGGCCGTATCACGTTTTCGACCCCTGTATCTGGAAGGACGGAGAGTATTATTACGCGATCCACGGCGTGACTCGAAACGATGGTCCCGACGGCAAACGGCTGCCGGCTTGGCCGTTGTTCCGTTCGAAAGATCTTGCGTCGTGGGAATACCTGCATCAATTCGTTGAGGACGATCGGTATTCGTTGGTCGGTGACGACGGCGCTTGTCCTTATTTTTGGCCGATCGGCGACCAAAGCGATCCGGAGAAGCGACGACATATTCTACTGCATTTCAGCCATTGGAGCGGCGGAAAATACCTGATCGGCCGCTACGACACGGAAAAACAGAAGTTTTTCGTAACAAACGGCGGCAATTTCAATCACGGTCCCGTTGCGCCCGGCGGTGTACACGCTCCTTCGGCGGCACCGGACGGTCGCGGTGGAGTCAACGTGATCTTCAACATGAATTCTGCCCGGTCGACACCCGGTTGGAACCATATCATGTCATTGGTGATGAATCTGCAACTTCTCCCCGGCGACCAACTCGGCATCGAACCGGTCGAAGCGGTCGAAACGTTGCGCGGCGAACCGAAGACCGTCGAAAAAACCGTGCTGCCCGCCAACGAGGAAATCGCGTTTGAGGAAGTCGTCGGCTCCTCAATGGAATTGAACGTCCTCTTGGAACCGAAAGGCGCGTCATCCGTTGAAATCGACGTCCTTCGAAGTCCCGACAAAGCGGAATACACCCGGGTCGTGTTTTATCCGCAGCGCGGTTACGCCAACAACACCGGACAGATGAAGGACGTTCGAATGAAGAGTTCCGTGGCGATCGATTCGACGTACACCGCTCTGGATAGCGCCCGATCCCGACCGCCGGAGGTCGCCGACGTTCTGGTCGATCTCTCGAAGCCGGTTCAATTGCGGATTTTCGTCGACCAGAGTATTGTCGAAGTGTTCGTCAACGGACGGCAATATCTCGCGCAACGGGTTTATCCTTCACGAGAAGACAGCGTCGGCGTGTCGATTCGGTCCCAAGGCGGCGAAGCAACGCTCCAACGCCTGGACGCTTGGCCGATGAAAAATATTTACCAATAATCCCCTTCCATTTAGCCGGTACTCCGGCGCAACATCATGAAGACATCAACCTTGGTCGTCCGCAGTTCGGTGATCGCGGCGCTCGGCGGACTCCTTTTCGGTTTCGACACGGCGGTGATTTCCGGAACGGTCGACGACCTCAAGAGCGTTTTCCTTCTCGACGATTGGTGGCTCGGTTTCACTGTAGCGTCGGCGCTCATCGGGACGATTCTCGGAGCGGGAACCGTTCAATGGCCGTCGAATTCGTGGGGCCGCAAGCCGACGCTGGTTCTCATGGCGTTCCTCTATTTTCTTTCGGCCGTCGGCAGCGCCTGCCCTTGGAACTTCGGCGAAATGAACGCTTGGGATTGGTACGGCTTCCTGTTTGCCCGGTTTATCGGAGGAATCGCCGTCGGCGGCGCTTCGGTCGTCTCGCCGCTGTACACGGCGGAAATTTCTCCGGCGAAAACCCGGGGCGTGTTGGTTGCGATTACGCAGTTCAATATCGTGTTCGGTATTCTGGCGGCGTTCTTTTCGAACTACCTGATCGCCGGAATGAATCTCGGCGACCTCGGTTGGCGTTGGATGTTCGCCGTGGAAGCGTTTCCGGCGGCGGCGTTCTTCGTCCTGCTTTTTATCGTTCCGGAAAGCCCTCGCTGGTTGATCGGCAAGGGAAGAACCGACCGGGCTCGCCCGATTCTCCAAGCCTTGGGAACCGACTCGGGAACCGTCGACGAGGAAATCGCCGTGATCGAAAAGGCGATCGACGAAGAGCAGCAAAACGGCAAGGAAAAGTTTTTCAGTTATCGGCTGCGTTTCCCGATCTTTCTGGCGATTTGCATGGCGGCGTTCAACCAGCTGTCCGGGATCAACGCGATTCTCTATTACGCTCCGAAAGTTTTTGCCATCGCGGGAGCAAGCAAGCAGTTGGCGATGTTCCTGCCGGTCGTCGTCGGTTTGACGAATCTCGTCTTTACGATCGCGGCGATGTTCGTGATCGACTGGTTCGGCCGCCGCAAATTGATGTTCGCCGGATCGATCGGATACATTACGAGCCTGTGTATCGTCGCCGGCGCGTTCATCCTGTACGCGCCGGAGTTCAACGTGTCGATCCGAAACGTTGCCGTCGCCGAGATCAAGGAAAAAATCGAGAAGACTGAAAAAGCTCTGGAAACCGCGACCTCGGATACCAAGGAATTCCTGTCGGAAGAATTAGACACGGCGAAAAAATCGTTGGACGACGCCTCCGAAAAATTGAGTGTTGCCGGAGAAGCTCTTTCAAAGGCACGCGGTCGGTCGGTGGACCTGTCCGGCGACACGGTTCCGATGAGCGGCATCCTGATCGTTTTGGGCGGTTTGATGCTGTTCATCGCGTCGCACGCCTTCGGTCAGGGAGCCTGTATCTGGGTGTTTATCGGAGAAATCTTTCCGAATAAGGTTCGAGCCCAAGGTCAGGCGCTCGGCTGCTTCGTGCATTGGATTCTCGCCGCGCTGATCACGCAGCTGTTTCCGCCGCTGCTTGCTCTTCTCGGTCCGGCGGCGATTTTCCTCGGCTTCGCGGGGCTCATGGTCCTGCAACTCCTGTGGGTGATCGGCGCGATGCCGGAAACGAAACAGATTCCGCTCGAAGAGATGCAAAAGAAATTGGGAATCACCGGATAAGGTTTTTGCGGAAAAGAAAAAATTTCGTCATCCCCGCGCAGGCGGGGACCTAGACGGAAGGCGTTGTCGACCGTTTGCATCCGTCAATAACGTGTGCAAGAACCTATTGGAATCTGCTCTCTAGTACAAAGTTAGCGAATTGAGCTTCGTGAAAATAGAAAAGATATCGTCATCCCCGCGAAGGCGGGGACCTAGAGAGTAAATTTTCCAACCCTTTGCATCGCCGCAAGTTATAGAGTGTGC
>JAVBQW010000108.1:0-9732 GCA_031548665.1 Thermoguttaceae bacterium | reverse complement strand
GCGCCTCGTTTGTGCTGTCGCTTCGGTCCTTGCGTCTGACGCCGCAACGCTGGCAACAATTCTGGAACAATATCGATATTCAAGGCTGCCCCTACGTGCCCAAAGACTCCATTGTTTAACATCAATTCATGCGAGCACCCTTTCAGCGACACGATCTCCTTTGATATTGCCGATTTCCGAACGGTTTCGCTTGATCCCACATTGGCAACGGATCATGACCGGCTCCTTCCGTCTGTTCCTCTTCCCGAAAGGGACTTGAATCTGCTCTACCGCTCTCTGCGGATTTGATGCCGGCATTGAGCGGGTTACTCGTGCCGCTCCGTCTTTTCGGTATCGCCTGCTTTTTTTGCCAGCGGTCTCCTGCTGCGCGAAGAGGCAAATATCAAGTCCTATTCTTGCACATTTTCTTGGGGAACATATTCATGAATCGTATAACCCGCTCATACTGCTTGACGGTGTTGATGTTGTCCGGCAGTGCCGTATTGATCTTTCCGACCGGGGCGGTTGTCGCCCAACAATCAGCGGAACGACCGTCAATTCAGTTTTCGCTTCCACTGCCGGATACTTCACAGCGTAATCGCTATGTTGTTGCAACACCGCTTCCACCCATTGCGACGGCTTCGGCAACCGTTCCGGCCGAAGGGCCGATTCTTGCCCCGGTTCCGGCCTTTGATAACAACATTCCGGCACCGGCGACCGGTCCCAAGGCGCCGATTCCGACGCCAACTCTTGTGAATCAACCGCCGAGAATGCCGATACCTCCCGTCGCTCAATCGATCACTGGAATTGCGGCCTTGCCGAAACGGACAATGACGCTGACCGAAATCGGTGGTATAGCGACGAGCAACCATCCCGGCGTCCAACAAGCCGCCCGTCAAGCCGAAGCATTTCGGGGGGCATGGGTTCAGGCCGGTTTGAAACCGAATCCGTCCGTCGGATACAGCGCGGAAGAGATCACCGAGGACCATGCCGGAAAACAGGGCATGACGTTCAGCCAGCCGATTACGCCGAAATACAAACGCGATGCCCGACAATCGACGGCCAACCGTGAATACCAGGCAGCCTGCCAAACACACCAGATACAATGCCAAAAGGCGACGAACGATGCCATGCTCGCGGCGTACCGCGTTGCGTTCTCGTATCGTAAATGGTTGGCCTTGGAAGATTTGACACGAATTTCCCAAGAGTCCCAACGGGCGGGAAGTGAACTGCTCAAAGCGAAGGAAATCGGGCGGTCCGTCTTTCTCGACATCAAGATTCAATCAGAGCGAACGCAAATTGCCTTGAAAGATGCGGAAATCGCGTACCGAACCGCCTGCAAGGAACTGGCGATTCTCCTTGGGCTTCCTGAACGGGAGTTGATCGAAATCAGCGATCCGGTCGAGACGTTGACACCCGAACTGAACGAAGCGACCTTGCTTGCAGAGATTCAGGCCATCAGCCCGGAATTGCGGCAGGCGTATGCCGAAGTGGAAACGGCCAAGGCGCGTGTGCAGCAGCAATGTGCCGAAGCGGGAATCGATTACGATACCAACGCGAAAATTGCCTACAATACCGAAACGAAGCAGGGCGAATTCTCGGTCGGCATAGCGGTTCCGATCCGAATTTTCGACCGGAATCAGGGGAACATCCAACGAGCCAAGTCGGAACTTGCCGCCTCGCACCGGAACGTGGAACGGCTGGAACGTCTTATCGCCCAGAAATACGAAAAGCAGTTGGGCGAATACCAGACCGCCAGGAATCGCGTCGTGTCCTACAAGGAAAAAATCCTGTCGGAAGCCCACGAGTCCTTGGATTTGGCGCTCAATGCCTACCGTCGCGGCGAGTACGGTTCGCTGGAACTGCTCGACGCCCAACGGACGCTTTCCACCGTCCAGATCGAATACCTCGACAATCTGAACGTCCTGATGGAATCGCAAGTGCTTCTACAGGGAGCCCTTTTGTCCGGTGGGCTGGAAAAGCCGGGAATGGAATGAACGGAGAGATTCATCTTGACCAAATCGCCCAAATCGGATAAATTCAATAATCGGCGTTTTTATTTTTCGTGAGATTCAATGGATCGCTACCCCGCCTTACTCAAATATCTGGTTGTCTGTTTGGCTTTCCTGCATACCTTGGCGGGAGGGCATATCTATTGTTGCGCCCATGTTCATTGGACGGAAACCGAGTCCGGCAACGTGGCCGATACGCTCTTTACGCTTCGTCACTCTCACCACTCTCATCAAGGCGGTCACCGCCACGATCATTCACATCACCGGGTAACGGACGAATCACAGGATTCGACTTGCTGTTGTCAGGACGATCCGTGCAGCCATGACCACGCATGCGACGGAAACGGCCAGCAGGCCATCAGCACGCAACGAAGCGTCGATGAAGCCGCGAAACTGTTTCCCGTTCCACTCCCGTTCTTCGTTTCCATCGTTCCCGTGACGACGCCGTCGGTTGCGACCGGCTTCCATGATACCATCCCGGTTCCTTCTCCTGCGCTCCCCTTGCGCCTGCACCTGCTCTACGGGCTGCTGTTGATCTGATTCGACCGGCGCTTGCCCATCGCAATCACCGTCTATCTGTACGTCCCTGTACGCCTGCGCTGCGCGGCTAAAACGCAAGCGATCGTCAGAGCCCATACCACGATTTTCTACACGCATTCCCAATACCATGAAAAATTTATCACAAAAATTCTTACGAGGCATTACCGCCCTTACACTAATCCTGATTGTCTGCGTCGGAGCGGTTTATGTTCTGGCATCGACGGTCAAGCCCGTTCGGACGAGTCTCCTTGATGTCGCTAAAGGCACGATGTTCGAACATTTTCTGCCACAGGATGCCGAAGACGACCACGATCATGACAACGCCGCCGAAATGTCTCATGGGGCCGCTGCGCCGGTTCAGGGGCAGGCTGTCGAAATTTCGTTCAGTCCGGTCGCGGCCCGGAACATGGGGATCGACGACTCCGCGATCACGACGGTCGAGACGGTCGATTTCTACAAATCGCTCTCCTTTCCCGCCGTCGTCGTCGAGCGGTCCGGCTTCTCGACGATTACCGTTCCGTCGCCGGTTTCCGGTGTCGTAACGAAAATTCATCACGAGTCAGGCGTCGCCGTCGCGCCGGGGGAGCCGCTTTTCGACATTTTGCTCAATCAGCAGGAGTTGGTCAAAGCACAAACGGAATTCCTGGCCTTGCTGAAGAAACGGGAAATCAATGCCGCCGAACTCCAACGTCTTGCCGGGCTCGATCCGCAGATCGTCCCGAAACAGCGTCGTGAATTGGAGTACGAAAAAATCCAGATCGATTCGGAGATCGAAGTCCAAAAGAACATCTTGTTGCTTCAAGGCTTGAGCGAAGCGGATGTCGTGAATTCACTGGAAAAAACCGGCCGGATCATTCGTCATATGACGGTCTATGCGCCGCCCATCGCGAAAGAGGACAACATCGCCTCGGCAGCGCACGCCGACGGAGAAGCGCATGTTTTCACCATCGACGAACTTTATGTCAAGACGGGAAAAAACATTGCCGTTGGCGACTCACTCTGCCAGCTTTCCGATTACTGCAAACTCGCGATCAAAGGAAAAGTCTTTGCGATCAACGAAAAACCGCTTGCCCACGCCCTGACTTCGAAAAGCCGTGTCTCGGCTGCGTTCGAAGGGAACGGTTCCCGTGAAATCGTCGGCGACTTGTTCCTGCGATCCATCGACAACAAGATCGACACGACCAGTGGAACGATTTATTGTTACGTCGACTTGATGAACCGTTTCAACGATTATGAAGTGAACGGCGAAAGTAATAAGAGACGCTACATCCAGTGGCATTTCAAACCGGGTCAGCGTTGCGAGCTGAACGTCGAATACGAACCGCTCCCGGATTGTATCGTGCTGCCCGTCGATGCCGTCGCCAAGGATTTGCAGGAAATGTGCGTCTTCGAATGGGTCGGTAATGAAGAAGATAAACGAATCTGGCGTAAAACGCCTGTTCATGTGATTTATCAAACGAAGGACGTCATCGCCATCGCCAACGACGGTTCCGTCTTTCCCGGTGCGAAGGTCGCCACGAAGGGAGCGAGTTTCATTCTCGCCGCCCTCGACGCCGCGAACCAGAAAAACGCCGGAGGCGGTGGCATCCAACACGGCGACCACGTTCATTGAGGCGATAGGCTGTAGACTATAGGCTGTAGGATTTTGATCAGACATTCGTCTGATAAAAACCGACAAGCCAGAAGCCTGTTTTCGACGTTCATCTAACACTTTTCAGCAATTCCTACAGCCTACAGCCCATAGCCTTCAGCCTTACAATGAGAGACCACAAAAAACTGCGAGCGTTTGAATTGGCCGACGAGATGGCTTTGTTGATTTATCGCCATACCGTAATGTTTCCAAACGAAGAACGATACGGCTTAACTTCACAGATGCGGCGTTGTGCCGTTTCCATCGCTTCGAATATCGTTGAAGGATGTGCTCGTCACACCCAAGCCGACTATTTGCGGTTCCTCGACATCTCTTTAGGGAGTGCGAGGGAACTTGAGTATCAAATTTCCCT
This sequence comes from Thermoguttaceae bacterium, assembly GCA_031548665.1. GTDB lineage: Bacteria > Planctomycetota > Planctomycetia > Pirellulales > Thermoguttaceae > WRKP01. The sequence goes on along the minus strand of JAVBQW010000108.1, from coordinate 5,198 downwards.
GGTAAAGCGGCTTCAATATCTCGACACGGAAATCGCGGAATCTCTTGAAAAGAAATCCATTGAAACCGTGAAAGTCCTGTACAGTCTTATCCATTCTCTAAGAAACCCCAAAATCTAAAATTCTATAGCCTATAGTCTACAGCCTATAGCCTCTGTCCATGTTCAATTATTTCATCAAATTTTCGCTGAACAACCGCTTTATCGTTTTGGTATTCGCGGTGATTCTGCTGTGTGTCGGCAGTTACCAGGCGACCAAGTTGCCGGTCGATGTGCTGCCGGACTTGAGCCGTCCGCGCGTCATCGTCATGGTCGAATGCAAAGGGATGGCCCCGGAAGAAGTCGAAACGCTCGTGACGGTTCCCATTGAAACCTATCTCAACGGCGCGATGGGAGTCACGGCGATTCGCAGCAACTCGACCGCCGGGCTCGTCGTCTTGACTATCGAGTTCGATTGGAGCATGGAGGCGATCCGTTGCCGCCAGATCGTCGACGAACGACTGCAACTTGCGGTCGATCGACTCCCGTCCGGCATCGTGCCTCGCATGGCGCCGATGGCTTCGATGATGGGGCAGGTCATGTATCTGACCATTTGGGACGAAAAAGACGAACTCTCGCCGATGGAACTCCGTTCGCTCGCCGACTGGACGGTGCGGAAACGGATTCTCGCATCCGGCGGGGTATCGGAAGTGCTGGTCATCGGCGGCGACTACAAGCAATATCAAGTCCTCGCCCGCATCGACGACATGTCCCGGCATAACGTGACTTTCGACGATATTCAACGGGCGCTCGATGGGAGTAATCGTAACGTGACCGGCGGCTTTCTGACCGCTCAAGGCCCGAAAGAACTGCTCGTCCGTTCGATGGGTCGCATTGAAAAACCGGATCAACTGAAAAATCTTGTAGTCAAAGGAGATTCCGACCCACCGATCCAACTGCATCAAGTGGCCGACATCACTGCCGCGTCTGCCCCCAAGGTCGGATCAAGCGGCGTGTACATTAAGAATCCCAACGGCACGACAATCAGTCGTCCCGCCGTGGTCTTGATCGTGGAAAAGCAAGTCGGTAGCGATACGCGGGACATTACCGAGCAAATATTGAACATTGCCGAGGACATTCAAAAGTCGATCAACGTCACTCATCCCAACGTCAAGATCGCACCGCTCTATCAGCAGAAGACGTTTATCGATTTGGCGATTGCCAACGTCGAGGAAGCTCTTCTCCTCGGCGCTATCCTGATCGTGATCGTGCTTTTTCTGTTCCTGATGGATTTCCGCACGACATTGATTACGATGCTGGCGATTCCGATTTCCATTCTCATCACCTGCTTGACCTTCGCGTGGTTCGGTCTGTCGATCAACACGATGACGCTCGGTGGTTTGGCCGTCGCCATCGGGGAACTCGTCGACGATGCCATCGTGGATGTCGAGAATATTTATCGGCGTCTGCGGCAGAATTTTAGAAAACCGCCCGAAGAACGGTTGTCCGTGATTCACGTCGTTTATCGGGCCAGTGCGGAAATCCGCAACTCCATCGTGTACGGGACGATGATCGTCGTGATCGTCTTCTTCCCGGTCTTTTTTCTGGGCGGTATGGAAGGAAAAATGTTCGCTCCGATGGGTGTCGCGTACATCGTGTCGTTGTTGGCTTCACTCGTCGCCTCGTTGACCGTGACGCCGGTACTCTCCTATCTGCTCCTGCCGAACAAAGCGGAGCGGCATAAACACAAAGAAGGAGTCGTCCTGAAAGTCTCGAAATGGTGTGCGGAAATCGCGATCCGTTTCAGCCTCGCCTTTCCGAAAACGATCCTTGCCGCGGCGGCAATCATGCTTGTCGTCTCGGGTGTCGTTTTCATGTCACTTCCCCGCGATTTCATGCCGCCTTTCAACGAAGGGGCGCCACAGGTCAACGTTTCGCTCCCACCCGGTACGTCGCTGAAAACCAGCGAAGAATTCGGGACGCGGGTCGCCGAGGAACTGCTGAAAATCAAAGGGATCACCGCCGTCGTTCGCAAGACGGGCCGGGCCGAACTCGACGAACACGCCGTGCCGGTCAACATGTCGGAAATGATGTGTACGGTCGATTTGAAGTCCGGTCGAAGCGTTGCTGAAATTTTCGCCGATATCGAAGACGTCATCTCGCCGGAAAAGCTGCCGGGCGTCGTCGCCTTTTACGATCAACCGCTCCAGCACTTGATTGCCCATTTGCGCACGGGAACCCGGTCTAAAATCGCGATCAAAATTCGTGGCGATGATCCGACGTTGTTACGTCGTCGGGCGGCGCAGATTCAAAAGCTGATTGCAGGGATTCCCGACATCGGCAATCCGCGTATCGATCCGATTCAGAAGGACATCCCGCAAGTCCGATTCATCCTCAAGCGGGACGAATTGGCGACTTACGGTCTGATCCCGGAAGAAGTCAACGCGAAAATCGAGACCGCCATGCAAGGAGCCGTCACAACGCAGATTCTGGAAGGGAAGCGGACCATCGACGTTTTGCTTCGCGCTTCGGATAGCTACCGCGAAAATCTGGAGGCTCTTTCTCAAATGCCGATCCAGACGGCAATCGGGACGCTCATTCCGCTTGCCGCCGTCGCCGACATCGACGCGAACGCCACCGGACCGAGCCGGATTGATCACGAAGCGGGGCAGACGCAGATTACCGTGCAAATGAACCCACAAACGCGAGGATCGGTCGATGTGAAGAACGACATCGATCGGGCGCTTGCGCCGTACATGAACGAACTGACCAGCAACGGTGTCTACCTCGAAATGACCGGACTTTTCCAGAGCGAACAGGAATCGTCACGAAAACTCGTGCTGCTCTCCGTCGTGTCGCTCATCTGCATTCTGTTGGTACTTTACCGCATGTTCGGCTCGGTCAACATGTCGCTTCAGGTCATGTCGGCCTTGCCGCTCGCCTTGATCGGAGCGGTCGCCGCGATTGTCATTACCGGACAGAGCCGGTCGATTCCGAATCTCGTCGGCATGATCTCGCTCTGCGGGATCGCTTCGCGCAACGGAATTTTGATCATCGACCATTATTTTCATCTCGTTCGACATGAAGGGGAAACCTTCTCGAAGGAAATGCTGGTCAAGGCCGGTCGAAACCGCGTCGCCCCGGTCTTGATGACCACGCTGACCGCGATGCTCGGCCTGATTCCGATTACCGTTTCACCGGACACGCCGGGCCGTGAAATTTTGTACCCGATTGCAACCGTTATCGTCGGCGGTTTGATCACGTCGACGCTCATGGAGTTTTTCGTCCGTCCGGCCCTGTTTTGGGTATTCGGTCGAAAGGCGGCGGAAGAAATGCTTCAACGGGAACGCGAAGGCAAAGACATGATTACGTGAGGCTATAGGCTGAAGACTACAGGCTGTATGATGTAAGGTTTGGATTTTGTGCTGTGGGATGTATGTTTTGGCTTTAGATCGTGGAGAATAGTGTGTGAAATTCCTGCAGTCTATAGTCTACAGCCTACAGCCTTTCCCCATTTTCAACTGAAAGGAACACAACATGAAAAAAACGATTCACTCCACTCTGGTTCTCGCTGCGATTTGCTGCATGATTCTGTTGGCACAAGGTTGCGGCAAGCACGACGAACACGGCCCCGGCGATGGCCACGATCATGGGAATTCCGCCACACAAAGTAAAGCGGGCAAAGACGACCATGCCGCCCTTCACAAAACAAAGTACAACGAAGTCATGGCCGAGTTTCCGGGACATAAATTTGCGATGGAAATCATCGACGAAAAAGAAACGACCGGCTTGGTGACCGCGTTCATTACGGACGCCCATTTCGAGCCGACCGAGGTCGATGCCAAGGAGGTTCGCCTGAACTTCATGGTCGACGGTAAGCCAAAGTCGTACACGCTGACCCGTACCGAGCAGGAAGCGGGAAAACCGGCAGCGTTCACGCTCAAGGACATGGAACTCGCAACGCTGAACTGCGAAGGCTGGAAAGGCGAAGCGACCGTTTCGGTCGAGATCGGCGGCACGCCGTACAACGCGAAGCTGGTCAAACTCGGCAGTCACGATCACGGCGACGGCCACGGTCATGCCCACTAAATCATGAGCCTCCCCCGATAGACCGCCCGGTATGCTTACGGTGTGCCGGGCGGCCAAACCTTCATTTCAAGATAACGACATGAGCGATAAAATCCTGCAAGGTCACCAACCGCATTCCCACCATTTTGCAACCGTTCATAAAGAAAACGAACTCCGGACGTTGATCGTCGTCATCCTGACGCTTGTTACCATGATCGCGGAAATCAATGCTGACCGGCTTGATGGCCTTGCTTGCTTCAACGATTCAACGACTTGAAGCATATCAGCGTCGAGATACATCGTACCGGCGATGAGTTGTGATCAAATAGGGTTTATCTTCGGAGTCGAAAAGCTCGGTCTTATGGTTAATCGCGGTTTAAGCTCAATGATGACATGGGAGCATCGCAATCCGAGACGAAAAAAGGCTTTGCGGAAAATGTAGAGAATGAGGCATTCAGATATTATCGTAATTTTTTTCAAGGTAGGAAGCAATTTCATTCCAATGCAATCGATTACAAAAATTCTATCGTCCAAAACCCAAGAAGCAGCGCAACTCGCAGCGCTTTTTGGAAAAACTCAAAAACCCCCTTGAAAACAGGGGTTGTTCGGTCCCTCTCTTCGGCACTCGGGGTGGTTTGCGAGTAATCGCAAACCACCGCAAATTTTCGCAAGGAGTCGTAATTCCAAGGGGTTACGACTCCTTGCTTTTTCTTGGTTGCGAACCGTTGCGAGCGTTTGCGACGCTTTGCTGCAACGAATCCTGCAACGTTCCCGAAATTTTATGCAACGAATTGGGGGCGTTTGCAACCTTTTTTGAACTCTCGTTCGCCGGGGCACCCGAATCACGACTGTTCGACTGACGATTGTCCGCTCCACTGGATAAATTCACCAGCTTTCCCACGGCTCGGAGAAAATCATCCTCTCTGACCTGAAGGTAATGGTCCTTCGCGATCTTCGTGCTGTGACCGATCCACTTCGACTCCAGGAACGGACCGAACTCGGCATACACTTCAGTCGACCGGCTCGCCCTCATGTTGGTGAACGGCTTCGGAATCTTTTCACCCAGACCGGCCATCTGCTCGATCCGGGCGAACTGCGTTCCGAGGTTGGTCCTTGGATCACGGTAACGGTTGATCACGTACTCCGCTCCTTCC
>JAVBQW010000083.1:0-15170 GCA_031548665.1 Thermoguttaceae bacterium | reverse complement strand
TATCGAATTTATCGATTGAAACGTCGGAAAAAATCTCGAAACCATTCCCCCGTCGTTCCATTGCGGTTGTTGCGTGCTATAATGGAAAAACTCGGCGAAATCGGGTTTCCGAAAAAAGTCTTTCCGATCGAACAACCTTGACTCTCTCCAAATCCGATGCACGTATTATTCGTTTCCAGTGAAGTGACGCCGTTTTCGCAGACCGGGGGGTTGGCCGACGTCTGCTCATCGCTCCCGAAGGCGTTGGCGGCGCTCGGACATAAACCGATCATTATTACTCCAGCGTATCGCTGTGTGTTCGAATCCGGACTGCCGATTCACAAAACCGATCTGACCCTCCTCGTTCCTGTCGGAAGCAAAACCGTTGAAGCCGCTCTGTGGAAGGGGATGTTGCCGGATACCGAAGTTCCCGTTTACTTCATTCAAAACGACGGCTATTTCGGTCGAACTGGAATCTACACTGAACACGGTGAGGATTACGGCGATAATTGCGAACGGTTCACGTTCTTTTGCCGTGCCGTCATGGAAACGATTAAGGCGCAGCAGCCGAAAATCGACGTGATCCATTCAAACGATTGGCAGACCGGCCTGATTCCGGCGTACTTGAAAACGCTTTATGCGGAGAAAACCGGCTTCGATAAAATCGCGACGCTCCACACAATCCACAACTTGGCGTACCAGGGAATTTTCTGGCATTGGGATATGCTCCTGACGGGGATCGGTTGGGAGAATTTTACCTTTGACAAAATGGAGTTGTACGGTACACTGAATTTGTTGAAAACCGGCGTGATGTTCGCCGACGGAATCAGTACGGTCAGTCCGCGATACGCCTTGGAAATCCAATCGCAAACGTTCGGCTGCGGTATGGAATCGGTGCTTCAGTACCGGAGTCCGATGATGCGCGGCATCCTAAACGGCGTCTGCACGAAAAACTGGGGGCCGACCGTCGATCCGTTCATTGCGACGAAATTTTCCCAAGACGATGTGTTCACGAAAAAACCGATTTGCAAGGCCGATCTTCAACGATCTCTCGGATTGCCGGAGCAAGCGGAAACGCCGGTGTTCGGGGTCGTGAGTCGTTTAGCACACCAAAAAGGGATTGATCTCGTCGGCGACGCGATTCCGACGTGGGTCGAACGGCACGGCGTTCAGTTCTGCATTCTCGGAACGGGAAATCATGGATTGGAAGCGCACCTCGGCGAGCTTTCCCGTCGATATCCGGCGAATGTCGCGTTCCGGGGCGAGTTCTCCGAAGAGTTATCGCACAAAATCGAGGCGGGGAGCGACATGTTCCTCATGCCGAGCCGATACGAACCGTGCGGCTTGAATCAGATGTACAGCCAAATGTACGGAACCGTCCCCTTGGTCCACGATACCGGCGGACTGGCCGATACCGTTGTCGACTTGAACGACGAAACGCTCGAAAACGGGATCGCAACCGGGTTTTCGTTCTTTGCCGACAACATGTACGACCTGAACACGACTATCTGGCGAGCTTTGAATGTTTATTGGGACAAAAAAGAAGTCTGGAAGCAAATCATGCTCAACGGCATGCGACAGGACTGGTCCTGGAGAAAAAGCGCCGAACAATATGTTCGGTTTTATGAAAAACTGATGAAGTAGTGACGAGTGGTTAGTGGCGAGTGGCTCGTGAAGGACGCAAGCGTAGTGCAACCTGAATACCATTCCCCGTCTCCGCTAATCACTAACCACTAGCCACTAACCACTTCCTATGAATCTCACCGACGCCAAGTACAAGGATTTCGCGATTGTCCGGGAAATGTTGCAGACTCCGGACGTAATCGGCAACTTCGATTTCGACCAAACGAAACGAATCGCCACCTCGGTAGAAAAGACGGGCAAGTTCTTCATGACCGGAGAAGGCTCAAGCCGAATCTTTCCTGCCAAATCGTTCATCTATTTGACGATGAGTCGGGGCGGCTCCCAGATCACGATGGGAACCGACGGTTCTCGTCAGGCGATGGAATACGATCTTTCCGAGTGGACCGTCATGGGGGCGTCGAACAGCGGCCAGACGAAGGAACTCATCGCCCTGTATCAAAAACTTCAAGCCGAAAAGCATCCGAACCTCTTCGGAATGACGGCGAACGGCGGAACGAAACTCACCGAGCTGTCCGACTGCATCGTCCTGTCCTGCGGCAAAGAGGACGCCGTCGCGGCGACGATGAGCGTCGTCGAACAGGCCCTCGTTTATCAATCGATCGACGTCGCATTGAGCGGTTGCGGTTGCCCGGCGAACAAAGGCAAGGCGGCGGAACTTGCCGAACAGACCCTCGCTCCGGAAATCGATCCGAAACTGATCGAAAAACTCGCCGCCGCCCCGACAATTTACCTCGTCGGCCGCAACAACGGCGTCGCCGAGGAACTCGCCCTGAAAACGAATGAGATCACGCGGAAAAAAAGCCAATATCTCGAAGGAACGATCGTCGTCCACGGAATCGAAGAGGTCATGCAGCCGAACGAAGTTGTCGTCGTGATCGATTCCTTCGAACAGGACGCTCCGTTCATCCAGAAAAATCTCGTCGACGGCGTCGGAATGACCGTGATTGCGATTTCCTCGAAACCGACGATTTTCCCGACAATCGTCATTCCGTCGTTGAAGCGGTACGACCAGTATTTTCAGCTCCTCGCCGGATGGAACTTGTTGGTCCAGACCGGCGTCGCCTGCGGTATCGACATCGACAAACCGAAACGGGCAAGAAAAATCGGAAACGCGTTTGAATAAGAGGGGCCAGGGATCAGGGGTCAGGGGACAGAAAATATCTGTCCCCTGACCTCTCTTCCCTGTCCCCTGCTCCCTAACCCCTGACCCCTCTTATGGCTTTATTTGAAATCGAAACACATTCACACATCGTGATCGCTTGGGCGGACAACGAGGAAGGGGCGCGGGCCGTGCTCTACGAATACTATCCGAGCGAGGAAGCGATTCGGATCACGAAGCGCCCTCGCGACGCTTGGGTAATCTCGAAATCGGCGCTCGGAATCAGCGGCAAGGCGGATCCCTGCGACACGGCCCGTGAATGTCTGTCGAAGGCGTCCGGCGACAAGGTCCATGCGATTCGACTCTATATGCAGCAGACCGGTACCGATCTCGACCGCGCCAAAAAGGTCATCGAATCCAACATGGCGATCGGTTGGTGATTAGCCGCGTCGCCTTGCGACGCGCTGAAGCGGATTCAACGTTAAACCTCGTTCAGCGCCGAGCAGGCTCGGCGGCTAAAATAATGGAATCAATTCCGACCGACACGCTTTCCGACGCTTTGCAGCGTCACGGCATCAAGATCGCGAAGCCGAAGGTTCGTCAACTCGAAGAGTACTGCCGACTGCTTTGGGAATGGAACGAGCGTCTCAATCTGACACGGCACGCGGATTACGAAAAGTTCGTGAGCCGGGATCTGGTCGATGTTTTGGCTCTTTCGGAGTTCCTGCGGGAGGGCGAACGGGTTCTGGACGTCGGAACCGGCGGCGGCGTGCCGGGAATTCCCTTGGCGATTCTCCGGCCCGATCTGCGGGTCGAACTTTGCGACTCGACGGGCAAGAAAACGTTGGCGGTCAGCGAAATCCTTCGAGACATGCGGCTCGATATTCCGATTTGGCACGCCAAAGTCGAAACGCTGTTGCCGAAACGGGAAAAAGGCAATCGGTTCACGACGTTGGTCGTCCGGGCCGTGTCGCGGCTCGTCAACCTGCTGCGAATGGTCGGCCCGTACTGGACGCAGTTCGATCGGCTGATGTTGGTCAAGGGACCACGCTGGCCGGAGGAACGCGGTGAGGCGAGACATTATAATTTGATGAACAAGCTCGCCCTGCGCTGCCTGAAAACGTATCCGACCCCGGCAGCGGACGGAACGACCGTTGAGAGCGTGGTCCTGCAAGTTTGCCGCAAGGAATGTTTCGACGACATCGACAAACGGATCGACGAACGCAAAATCGAGGAGCCGGAACCCCCGAAAAAGGAGTTCCGTCCCAAGTCGAAGCCCCGTGGCGAAAACAGGCGACCGAAACCGAAGGCGTGATCCTCGCAATCCGGGGGCTACGGCGAGTACGCCTACACCCCCGGCTCTTTTTTTGCTCAGCCGCGTGGATGAAATTTTTTGTGGATCGCCTTGAGCCGTGACGGGTCGACGTGCGTGTAAATCTGCGTCGTCGCGATGCTGGCGTGTCCGAGCATCTCCTGAACCTGCCGAAGATCGGCGCCGCCGGCCAAGAGATGCGTCGCGAAACTGTGCCGCATCGTATGCGGGCTGATCGACGACGGAGCCCCGATTCGAACGGCGTATTTTTTGATCAGCTCCCACATCGCCTGCCGCCGGATTTGCCTGCCGCGCCAAGAAAGGAACGCCCACGGCAACGGGCGACCGGAAGATTCCGCTGCCGATTCCTTGGGTTCCTCGGAAAAACGGAACAGGTTCCGATCGACGGTTGAAACGGCTCGACGTTGAACGTCGGGCCGCTCTTCGTTCATCCAGGCACGGAACGCTTCAATGGCTCGCCGCCCCAAAGGAACGAGCCGCTGCTTGTTTCCCTTGCCGGTACAGAGGCAATATCCTTCGGCGGCGTGAACGTCCTGGATTCGAAGATTCGCGAGTTCCGACACCCGGCAACCGGTTGCGTAGAAAAACTCGAGAATCGCCCGATCCCGCAGCCAAAGCCGGTCTTCGTCCGGTTGCGGAGCCCCAAGAAGATCGTCGACTTGTCCTGGCGACAGGACATGCGGCATGCGGTCCCAATCTTCCGGACTGTCGAGCAGTTCCGCGGCGTTGTCCTTCAGGATTCCTTCAAGCTGGAGATACCGCAGGAAGATCCGGAGCGAAACGACGTGCCGGGCGCGGGTTACGGGAGCCAAGCCTTGCCGATGCAACCAATCGGCGTAGTCGCCGAGTTCCCGAATCGTCAACTTCGTGATGGCTCGTCCGCCCAACCATTGAAAAAAGCGGAGCGTGTCCCGACGATAAGCCGCGATGGTATTCTCCGAAAGTTGGGCTTCGCCGGAAAGATACGCAAGGAAATCGTCCAACCAAATCTGCTGCGTCGATTTGGTTTCGATCTTATGTGGAATCAGGCGGCGCCGACGAGAACTGTGGAGCATCGAAAAATAAAAGCCGGAATGGAGCCGGTACCCCGGCGCAATGACGGTTGAGCGACTCTCAACGTCATATATCGAAATACCGTCATTACACCGGAATACCGTCATTACACCGGAATACCGTCATTGCGCCGGAGTACCGGCTCCATTCCGGCTGTTGTTTTAGATCGGCGTTCGGGGCGAAAAGATTCGGGAAGTTCGAGCGATGCCGCATAATCCGCGCGTCGGAAGCCGACGCGGCTAACGGCGGACCTTGACGCCTTGAGAGGCGAGGTAATCCTTCATCTGCTGAATGGAGAATGTCCCGAAATGGGCGATCGACGCAACCAGCACGGCAGCGGCGTGCCCCTTGTCGACGGCCTCGAACAGATGCTCCAGCGTTCCGGCGCCCCCGGAGGCGATCACCGGAAGTTTCACGGCGTCCGCAATCGCCCGGGTCATCGGAATGTCGTAACCGGTCTGCTTGCCGTCCGTGTCCATGCTGGTCGGAAGAATCGCTCCGGCTCCGAATTGTTCGACCCGTTTCGCCCATTCGACGGCGTCGAGTTTCGCGCCCTCGGTGCCGCCGCGAACGACGACCTCGAAACCGCTCGGCAAGGTCGCCGATTTTCTCGTATCAATTGCAACGGTTATTTTGTCGCCGCCGAACTCTTTCGCCGCTTCCCGGACAAGCTCCGGATTCCGAACGGCGGCGCTGTTCATCGAAACCTTCGAGACGCCGATTTCGAACATCTTTCGCATGTCGTCCAGCGACCGGATGCCGCCGCCGACCGTCAACGGAATGTCGATCGCCGCAACGGTTCGTTTCACGGCGCCAAGCATCGTTTGGCGGTTCTCGACCGTCGCCGTGATGTCGAGAAACACCAATTCATCGGCCCCTGCTTTGCAGTACGCCGCCGCGTTTTCCGCCGGATCGCCGACCTCCTTCAGATTCACGAAGTTGACGCCCTTGACCAGTCGACCGTCTTTGACGTCGAGACACGGAATAACTTTGCAGTAGTCCATTATTTGATAACGTTAAATCTTACAAACCTTCAAGAGCCGGGACCTGTGATTCAGGGATTTCAAGAGCCGGGACCTGCGGTCCCGGAATCGACGGGGAAACCGGAGGCACAGCCTTCGGCTCTTGGGGTTCTTTCGGGATATACTTTTCGACAAGACCAAGCAGTTGCTGCTCGGAATGGAGCCCCAGAGCGGGTTTTCCGATCAATTTTCCGTCGACGAAGACGAACAAGGTCGGCAACAACTCGACTCTGTAATAGCGGGCAAACTCTTTATTGGCGTCGACATTGATCCGGGCGACGACAACCTTTCCCTGCAAGGTTTCTGCGACCTTTTCGAGTTCCGGCTCCATCATTCGGCACGGGCCGCACCAATCGGCGTAGGCATCGAGCAGGACGACGCCTTTACGAGTTCGTTCCAGAAAATCCGAATCGGACAATTGGACGACGAAACTCGGTTTCGGCGGTTCCAACGCGGATTCCGGAGTTTTTTCCTGGCAACCGGAGAACAAGAACAACGCCGCGACGACGAGCAGCAACTGTTTCGGATCAAGCGGCGTGATCTGATAGATTTTCTTTTCGCCGCAGTCTTTTCGGGAACAGTCGGAGCAGTCCGAACAACAACCGCTGCTTCGACGGCCGAAGAATCCGCATTGGGCGAGAAAATAGAGAACAATTCCCACGAAGCTGAGCGAACCGACGATGATTCCGAGCATTTTTCTATCGAATCAAATTGTCAATCGCAGATTTATTTTGCCACGGAAAACACGGAACAATCACGGAAAACAGAAAAAGATACGGGGAATAACGTCTGTCTGTCTCTCTCTGTACCCTTCCGTGCCAGCGGTTTGGAGTTAAGGGATCATTTCGCGAAACCAGCATGGTCGATACCTCTTTGGCCTGAAAGGCCGGTGCATTCCAGCCCAGGGCAAAGGCGTACTCACCGTCGCCCTGGGATCAGAAGCGTTTGATGACCATCGCCCTGTAAGGGCAGTGCCAAGCCTCTGTTGCACTGCCCTTTCAGGGCGACGCCTTCGGCTCTGCCCTGGGCTGAAATGCAATGCCCTTTCAGGGCGGAAGAATCCCTTATCTCCAAACCACTGCCTTCCGTGCTTTTTCAGTGTTTTCCGTGGCTAATATTCTCTCCGAGTTTACTGGGCGGCCTTTGTCAAGGCGTTTTTGAGCGAATCGGCCTGCTGGAGCCCGACGAATCGGTCGACCAACTGCCCGTTCTTGAAAACGATCAGGGTCGGAATACTGGAAACGTCGAATTTCGTGGCGAGACCGCTCAATTCATCCGTATTGACCTTGACGATTTTCGCCTTTCCCGCGACGGCGGCGCCGACTTCTTCGAGAATCGGGAGCTGCATTTTGCACGGACCGCACCACGGAGCGAAAAAGTCGACAAGAACGACGCCCGACTTCGTGACGGTGTCGAACTCGCTTTCCGAAGCGATGATTTGAACACTGCTCATGATGATTTTCCTTTCGAGTGAAACGTGATAACGAATCGCTTCTTCCATTGTATTCATGTTGCCCGCAAAATCAAGCCGCTCCCGAACACGGAAGATTGCTCCCCTTCCGGGGGCGTCCCGGACGTTTGGCGGCAAGCCGTCCGTTGCGGTTTTTCCGTGAGAGTCTATAATCGACGGCCTTACGTCTTATTCGCCGTCCCTTTTTTTTGGCAATCATCCATCGCCATGCAAATCGCGACCGTTTCTCTCAATCAGACGCCGTTGGACTGGAACCGTAACGCCGACAACATCCGGCAGGCGATCGACGCGGTTCGACAGCGGGGAACCATGGTTCTCTGCCTGCCTGAACTTTGTATCAGCGGCCCCGGCTGCGGCGACTATTTTCGTCACCGGGCCGTTCTCGACAAGTCGCTCGACCTGTTCTTCGAACTGCTTCCCGACCTGAAGGGAATGATCGCGACGCTCGGCCTGCCCTTGGAATACGAAGGACATCTCTTGAACACCGTCTGTCTCGTCGTCGACGGCAAACCCTTCGGCTTCCAATGCAAGACGACGTATTCCGAAACGAATTTTTACGAACTCGCCTGGTTTCGTCCTTGGGCGAAGCACCATCACGTTCCGTTCGAGCTGAACGGCGAAACGTACAAACTCGGCGACTGTTCCTTCGAGTTCAAACTCAATGAAACGAAAACGTTTCACGTCGCCGTCGAAGTCGGGGAGCCGAACTGGAGCAAGCCGGTCGCCGCAGCCGTTCACGAACACCAAAAGCTCGACCTGCTGCTCAATCCGGCGGCGAGTCCGTTTACGTTGGAGAAGCATGCCAAACGCCTGGAATACGGCCGGCATTGTTCGAAGGAATTCGGTTACGTCTACGCCTTTTCGAATCTCCTCGGCAACGAATCGGGACCGACGATCTTCGACGGCGGCTCCTTCATCGCCGAAAAGGGAAAGATCGTTTCGGAATCGAAGCGATTTTCGTTTTGCGATGCGCAAATCGCGATCGGGACTTTGGACGCGGATTCCCCGGAACACGCCGAAACTCCGGCTAACCGGGAAGACGAACTGTCCCGAGCCGTGCCGTTGGGGCTCTTCGATTATCTCCGGAAAAGCGGAACGAAATGTTTCGTCTTGTCGCTCAGCGGCGGAGCGGACTCCGCGGCGGTCGCGGTGTTCGTTCGGCTCGGCGTCCTCTTCGGCGTCGAGGAACTCGGGCTCGACGGTTTCAAGGATCGTTTCGATTTCGTTCCGAATATTGAAACGGCGACGACGGCGGAAGAACTCGTCCATCGATTGCTGCTCTGCGTCTATCAGGGAACGCAGCACAGCAGCCTGACGACGCTGAACGCCGCGCAAGGAGTTGCCGAAGCGATCGGTGCCGAATTTTTGAAACTCGACATCGAACCGCTCGTCAAGGATTATGTTACGATGATCTCGAAAGCCGTCGACCGTCCCTTGACGTGGGAAACCGACGACTTGGCCCTTCAAAACATTCAGGCTCGAACCCGGGGCCCGGGCGTCTGGCTGCTCGCCAATCTTCGTTCGGCTTTACTTCTCGCAACGGGAAATCGGAGCGAAGCGTCGGTCGGTTACGCGACGATGGACGGCGATACCTGCGGCTCGTTGGCGCCGATCGGAGGCATTGACAAGGCGTTCCTGAGCTGTTGGCTCGATTGGATGGAAAAAACCGGTCCGATGATCGCCGGAGAACGCCGTCCGATGCCGTTTTTGTCCGCGATCAACACGCAGCCGCCGACCGCCGAGTTGAAACCGGCGTCGCACGGTCAGACCGACGAATCCGACCTGATGCCGTATCCGATTCTCAACCGAATCGAGCGGCTCGGAATTTTCGAGCGAAAAACGAGAAAAGAAATCCTCGAATCGCTCTCGAAGGATTTTTCCGATCATCCGGAACGAAAACTCGGCGAATGGATCGACAAGTTTTTTCGGCTCTGGTCGCGCAACCAATGGAAGCGTTGCCGTTACGCCGTTTCTTTCCGAATCGACGACAGCGCCCCGAACGGAGTTTATCCGATCCTGCCCGGAGAAACGCCAGAAATTAGCGGGTAAGTTTCAGAGCCCGACGCGTCAGCGAGGGAATGTGCTCAAAACACTCGCTGACGCGTCGGGCTCTGTTTTATTGCCGGTCATTTTCTTGCGAAAACCCTTTATTCCGGGATGAGCGGCATACGACCATCATTGGGATAAATGAGCGGAAAAATAATCGTGTCATGGGGCACGGTATTCGCAATGGTTCGAACGGCGCCGTCGCCGAGCAGAAAATTGATGGAACCATTGACGTGCCAACTTCCAAATTTATAGTGGGCGCGACCGTTGTTCTGCGGATATCCGCCATTGATCGCCGTTCCTTCGATATTCCCGGACCCCGACCACGGAATGTTTCTCGCAAGGTTGTCGAAGGCGCCGCGAACCGTTCCGCACCATGTGCTGCCGTTGGGGAAAAGCCACGTCGCATCAAGTTGGCTGTCGTACAGCGGCGCATTCGGGATGAGATATTTTTCCCCCATGACCAACTGATTGGAGGATCCGTCGGCCCACCACGCCATCGTATCGCGGCAGATCCATTTTCGATATTCCGCCGTACCGTACGGGGCATCCACCTGGGCGACGCGAAACGGACTGCGGCACAGCGTTATGATATTGTTGATGTAAGTGTCGCTGTTGTTGTAACGACAGTTGTAAATATCACCTGCCGCGACCAACGGGTCGGTTGCGCTAAGCCATGCGGCGCAAAGGACGTAGTCGGTTGCCGGTCCCACATAATAGGAATGATTGCCGGTGTTGTCGACCGTATGGGAATTCGTCGGTGTTCCGGATGCGCTACGCCGTGTCGGGCAGTATTGGAAGGGGATCGAACAAATTCCTTTTTTAAACGCCTCACTGCTCGCCAGTCCGTTAATATTTCCGTGCCAGGTATCGAGTCCGGACCCGTTGACGGAAAGCGCCATCCGATCGTTGGTCGCGTCGATCATTTGGTAAAGCTGTATCTGCTCCATGAACGGGAGGACGAGAAAGAAAAATGTCACGCGATTGTCGCCGCCGACAAACGCGGGCGGAAGCCCTTTGACCGCTTCGTGAAAATTATGAATCGCGACGCCGAATTGTTTGAGATGATTGGCACACTGCATTTTTCTCGCCGCTTCTCTGGCCGCCTGGATGGCGGGAAGGAGAAGAGCGATCAAGACGCCGATGATCGCAATGACGACCAAAAGTTCGACGAGGGTGAAACCTCGTCGTTTTCCTTCATGGTGGATACGGGGACCTTTCGCTGAATTCATGAAATATTCCTTGATAAAAGAGGAAAAACAACGACAACCGGGAATCTGCCGCTCAACGGAAGGCGGCGGGACAAGACCGAACACGACCGCTTCGCCGTGTTTCGGTACATCGTATCCGGGTGAAAAACGTTTGTCAATCGATTTTCGCTTAGAAATCGCAATTTCCCGGCGTGCGGGGAAACGGAATCACGTCGCGGATATTGCCCATACCGGTGATGAACATCAACGCCCGCTCCAGCCCGAGGCCGAAACCTGAATGCGGCACCGAACCGTAACGCCGCAAGTCCATGTACCACGAATACGATTCCGCTTCGAGGCCCATTTCGTTCATTCTCGTTTCGAGTTTGGCAAGGTCCCATTCACGTTCGCTGCCGCCGATGATCTCGCCGACTTTGGGAACCAGAACGTCCATTGCGCGGACCGTTTTGTCGTCGTCGTTGAGCTTCATGTAGAACGCCTTGATCTGTTTCGGATAGTCGTACAGAATCACGGGGCTTTTGAAATGTTCTTCGGTCAAATATCGTTCGTGTTCGCTCTGGAGATCGGTTCCCCAGTCGACTTTGTACTCGAATTTCTTGCCCGACTTGACGAGAATGTCGACCGCTTCGGTGTATGACAACCGAATGAACTGGCTCGTCAAAACATGATTCAGCGTGTCGAGGATCGTCGAATCGACGTTCTTGTTGAAGAACTCGATATCTTCAGCGCAGTCCCTGAGCACGTCGGAGATAATCCGTTTCAAAAACCGTTCCGCGAGGTCCATGTTGTCGGACAGCTCGTAAAACGCGACTTCCGGCTCGATCATCCAGAATTCGGCGGCGTGTCTCGACGTGTTCGAGTTTTCCGCACGGAATGTCGGGCCGAACGTATAAATTTTGCCCAGTCCGTGAGCATAGGTTTCGCCGTTGAGCTGCCCGCTGACGGTGAGCGACGTCGGCTTGCCGAAGAAATCCTGGGCGAAATCGACCTTGCCGTTTTCCGCTTTCGGCAGATTCTCGGGATCAAGCGTGCTGACGCGGAACATCTGTCCCGCTCCTTCGCAATCGCTGGCCGTGATGATCGGCGTGTGGACGTAATAAAATCCTTCCTCCTGAAAGAATTGGTGGATCGAAAAACTGACGCGGTTGCGGACCCGTGCCACGGCGCCGAACGTGTTGGTCCGAACCCGTAGATGGGCGATCGTCCGCAAAAATTCCAGCGAGTGTTTCTTTTTTTGTAGCGGATACGTTTCGGGATCCGCGACGCCGAGCAGCGTGATTTCCTTCGCTTCGACTTCGGTCGCCTGTCCCTGTCCCGGCGATTCCTTGACGAGTCCGACCACGCGCACGGAGCAGCCCGCCGATACCGACTTGACCGTCGTCTCGTAATTGGGAAGCGTGTTCGGAGCAACGATTTGGATGTTACCGAAACTGGAGCCGTCGTTCAGTTCGATGAAGCTGAAACCCGCTTTGGAGTCGCGCCGCGTGCGGACCCAGCCTTCAAGAAGAACGTCCTTGCCGACGGCGTCCGCCTTGCGCGCCGCCGCAACCGATGATTTGGGAGGTATCATATATAACATTACGATAAAAAGGAGCCGGGGACGGAGCGGTACCCCGCGCAGTCCCCGGACAGGGGGTAGAACGTCGTCCGGGGATTACGGCGGAGTACCGCCTTCATCCCCGGCTCTTTAATATTGGAGGGTGGTTTACTCAAATTCGGGATCAATCCACAACACGAGCGGACTTCGTTGGTTTTTGACGTACTCGATTCTCGCACGGAAAGCGGCTTCGTCGAAACTGTAACGTACCGAACCGGAATCGGTCCACCATGTCCGTTTGCCGAACGATTGATTCAACGCCCGGCTGGCCCGGCCCTTGAAAAATTGCAACAATTTCGCCTTCGTGATTCCGGCAGGAAATATCGCGACAAAATGAAAATGATTTCGCATGATCGCGACGACGATCAGGCGGCCGTCGAGTTCGCCGACGGTTTCCCGCCAACGTTCGAGAATCGTTTTCGCTTGTTCGACGTCGAACAAGACGGGCGAATCCTTCATGCATGCCCGAGCGGAACGTTCCAGCGCGGGAGACGGTTTGTTGAACGGCGTACCATAATCGTCGTGTTCGTCGACGTAACCACGGGCGTCGCCCGGCATCCAATTACCGTAGGTCGTCGAGGAAACCAGGACGTAGCAGGAATTGGATGGGTCGAAGAACATTTTTTCTCTCTTTGAACGACTTAATCCGGGGACTGCGCGGAGTACCGCTTCGTCCCCGGCTCTTTTCTTGGCTTACATCATTTCTTTCGAAAATTCTTTCTTGAGCAGTTCGAGCCCTTTTTCGCCGTTGTCGTCGCTGACCGAGATGCCGATGTTGCGCTCGCTCGTACTGATAATGTTCACGTTGATGCCGCCGTCGGCGAGCGTCTTGAACATTCGGTACGCCAAGCCGGTGTGCGACCGCAACCCCGTGCCGCGGACCGACAAAATCGCGATCTTCGCATTGTGCTTCGGCTCCGCACAGCCCCATTCCTTCGCCAAAGCTCCGGCAACTTCCAACGCTTTCTGTAACATTGCGCGCGGAACCGTGAAACTGATGCTCGCCTTGCCTTCGCGGCCGCAACTCTGGACGATCATGTCGACCACGATGCCGGCGGCGGCGATCTTTTCGAACATCTCGGCCGCGATGCCCGGCTTGTCCGGCATCTCGCTGATCGTAATTCGACTCTGATCCCGATCGCAACCGATCGACTCGATAATGATATCTTCCATGCCGGTCAGCCGCGAAATGTCGAGTTCCTGTCCCTCGATTTTCGTCTGCGGCTTCGAACCCTTCAACGCATGCAACTGCTTCGGCGGTTTCTGCAATTCGAAGGCCGCATGGACCGCTCGCAAGGCCTCCGGAGCGTCATCCCGGGAAACCAAGGCCGAAATTTTGATCTCGCTCGTCGTGATCATTTGAATGTTGATTCCCTTGTCGGCGATCGCACGGAACATCGTTTGCGCAACGCCGGACTGTGTTTCCATGCCGAGCCCGACGACCGAAACCTTCGCGACGTCGTCCTGTGAGGAGACGCCGGTTGCGCCGACTTCCCGAACCACGGCGTTCACGATGTCGAAGGTCGCCAGCAAGTCGGTCGCCGGAACCGTGAACGACAAGTCGGCCCGGCCCTCGACGCCGATATTTTGAACGATCATATCGGTCGGAATCTTCGCTTCGGCAATTTTCGCGAAGAGCCGCATGGCGTTGCCCGGCTTGTCGGGAATTCCGATCACCGTAAATCGGGCCTCGTTCTTCGCGATCGCGGCTCCGGCGACGGGATCCTCGCTTTCCGGTTCGGCGACGATCATCGAGCCCGGCGTGTCGGTGAAACTGCTGCGGACCTGCACCGGAACGCCGAATTTCTTCGCGAACTCGATCGACCGACTGTGCATGACGCCGGCACCGAGACTCGCCAATTCGAGCATTTCGTCGTAAGCGATCCGTTCGACTTTTCGGGCTTCCGGCTCGATGCGGGGATCCGTCGTGTAGACGCCGTCGACGTCGGTATAGATTTCGCATTCGTCGGCTCCAAGCGCCGCCGCCAAGGCGACCGCCGAGGTGTCGCTGCCGCCGCGACCAAGCGTCGTGACGTTCCCGTCGTCGTCCAGTCCCTGAAAACCCGCCGCGATGACGATCTTGCCTTCGTCCAGGGCTTTTTTCATCCGTTCGGTCGAAATCGACTTGATCCGCGCCCGGGTGTACGAGCTGTCGGTCTTGATGCCGAGCTGCGCCGCCGTCATGCTGACCGCTTTGTAGCCGAGCGACTCCAGGGCGATGGCGAGCAGCGCGATCGTTACCTGTTCGCCGGACGCCATGAGCATGTCCATTTCACGGGTCGAGGGCCGCTCCGTGATTTCATTGGCCAGCGCAATGAGTCCGTTCGTCGTCTTGCCCATCGCGCTGACGACGACGACGACTTGGTTTCCGGCTTGAGCGGCCCGAATCGCTTTACGGGCGGCTCCGAGAATTTTTTGGGTGTCAGCGACGCTGCTTCCGCCGAACTTTTGGACGATGAGAGGCATTTTTCTTTCAGCTGGGATAATTTTTCGGAAATTCGGATCGTTGAATATCGAGAGAACCCGACGACGACGATTATCGTCAATTCGTGAAATTTGACAATCCGGGGGCGATTCAGGAGACCTGCAAGTTCGGAATAGCGAACAAAGTATCGGTTTTGAGCGTAGTAACGGAGTCGGCAGGATGCCGTTTCTCAGATTTCTCTCGAAAACAAGGAGGTTTGCCATGTCCGTCGTGTCGCTCAACACTCTCGC
>JAVBQW010000130.1:0-26907 GCA_031548665.1 Thermoguttaceae bacterium | reverse complement strand
TCGCTTTCATCGGAGACTCCTTTCTGTTCGGCGTGTAACTGCTTGTGAAATCTACAGTTATCATGCCACAGAAGGAGTCTCTTTTACAATACCAAATTCCGCCGAAATTGCCCGGTTTGCGTAACTTCAAAGTCGCACCCGTTCCAATCTCGTTCAGTCAACCTGTCTAAAATTATCAATGCCGAATCCGGTTTTCTTTCATTAATAAAAGTAGCAGCCTCTTCAATCTGAGAAGTGTATGCGGACTTGTTGTTTGGCGAGCCGACGAACTTGGTAAATGTTTCAGTTATATGCAGTAATAATGCATCTTGGTTTTGTTGTGCATTCTCAATAATTTCTTTCCTTGTGGTATCAATATTTTCCTTTAAGTCAAAAATTTTGTTTTCAAGTTCCGGTAATCCAAATTCAACTTTTCCGAGATAAAAAGCCCTGCATATATTTGTACTGCGCAAGTTAAAAGTTGAAATTGGTCTTTCCTAAACTGCCTGAATTGATGTAAAACAGGGCTTTTCCAGCAAAGGAGAGCTATGAAAACCCAGTATCGAACACGAAAACGGCAAATTGAACAAGATGCGAAGATTGACAAAAAAGACCTCGCCGGAATGAGAACGCGACTCGACCGCTTTTTGATCCCCTTTTTCAAGCAATTGGACCGGTCCGAAGCCCGAGCGAACGCCGCCACGATGGTCAAAGGACTCCTGTCCGATTTGAAACGAAAAAATACCGAATCCATCGCGTACCGATTCGGCCAAAAAGCCAGAGCCTTGCAACTGTTCGTCGGCACCGCCGATTGGGATCACCAAGTCGTCCTCGACCGCATCGCCAAACCGTAACGTTAAGGGGGCGTCAAGCTCATCGGTGAAGAAGATGCCATCCTTGCCCTCGATCCGAGCGGATTTGAAAAAGAAGTAAAAAAATCCGCCGGTGTCGCACGGCAATACCTCGGTCGCTTCGGCAAGGTCGACAACGGACAGGTCGGCACCTTTCTCGCTTACGTTACGAGAAAGGAACACGTCCTCGTCAACGGCAAGTTGTTCATCCCGCAGGAGTGGAACGACGACCCGGCGCGATGCGAGAAAGCCCACATCCCGAAGGATGAGTACGAAAAACATAAGACACGACATCAACACTGTTTGGAGATGCTCGATCACCAAGGTCCTTTCCTTCCTCATGCTTGGATCACGGGGGACGACGAACTCGGCAAGTCGAGTTCGTTCCGACGGGACTTGCGAAAACGAAACGAAAAATACGTCCTTGCCGTGCCGAGCAACACGAACGTCCGGGACCTTGAAATGCCCTTGGAATACAAGGGACGCGAGGCTCCGCCGAAGGGCAAGTTCTACACGGTCGCGGATTGGAAGGATTTTGTAACGGACGACGAATGGTTCGTCGTCGACGTTCGTGACGGCGAGAAAAAGCCGCTGGTAATGCGATTGGTGAAATGCCGTGTGATGGCTCACACAGAGGTCGGAAAGAAGGGGAGCGGCGAGGCGGAATGGTTGATCGTGGTGGAGCGTCCGGAAACGAACGGCGTGAAGTACGATTATTACCTGGGCAACGCAGATCACCGGGTGCCGATGTTGGAACTTGCGAGAGTGATTTTGGGTTCGCATCGAGTGGAGGATTGTTTTCGTCGCGCGAAAGACGAATGCGGTTTGGCGGAATACGAGGTTCAAAGCTGGCCGGGCTGGCATCATCACATGGCGTTGTCGTTGTTGTCGGCGTTTTTCCTGACGAAGGAGACATTACGTTCGAAAAAAAGAGTCCGTCGCTGACGGTACCGATGTGCGGTCTGTTGCTCGGCGAACAGCTTCGTCGCCACGCGACGCGAAGGCGACCGGATTGGATGGACTGGACGGTCGAACAAAAAAGTCTCCGTCGTGAGTTGGCGTATTATTATCATTACAAAGCTCGCGGTCGCCTCTCCCCAAGGAGGATGAATCGACGATTTTAACTTGCGCAGTACAAATAAGCAACATCCTGATAAAGAGGTAGAGTTAACTGTTGACGGAGCAGGCACCGATTCATATTCGATGGCAACAATACGCCACAAATTTGCACAATTATTCGAATGTAAAAAGAAAGATAAAGGATTTCGAAACGAGACAACCGCCTATACGCAAGACATTGGTGTATACAAGGCGGCAATATTTCACTCTTTGATGAATAGTCTCTTGCTCGAAGAAGACAGAAAAAAATGCAAGGGATTGACTCCTGCCCGAACAGAGCCGCCCATCAACCAGAAAGACATCAATGCCGCTCATGCGGCGATATTCCACGAACTCGCGGAAAAATTATTGTTGTTCATGTACACGAAAAAAGGCAAAGGATTGACTCCTTCCCAGACAGCGCCAACCGACAGCCAGAAAGACGAAAAAACGGCTGGTGCGACCGCCCCGGATTCAGGGGGGGACGAGGAAGCAGCGTATCTTAAGCAAATGAAAAAACTCGGGGCGCCCAAGTGCGGAAAAAAAGGTGATGAAAATTGGGCTCATTGCAGTGAAGTTGCTAAGCGGCTCGGGACAACAACAGGAAGTTTAAGGCAAGATCGGAAGGAGAATAAAACGTCCCCATTCATGGGAGTGGACGTGGCGGGACGTGCTTGGAGCAAACGGGGGGTGAAAACCGATACCTTCTACTTGAGAATTTCCATTGGCTTACCGTTACTAACCGAGAATTTTGAGCCTTCGAAAGAAAAATCTTAAAAAAGTCGAAAATCTTCTTTCTTTCCTCTCTTTGCCATAAGCCCTTGATAATCAAGGGCTTTTTCTTTGCGCCCTCATGTCGGCGAACCGTTACCAACCGTTACCGATTATGGCTGGTAACGGTTAGTAACGAACTTTTCTCTTGGTAAAAAGCTGCGATGATGTTTCGCGTCGTCAGCAAATGATCGACAACGATCAACTCCAACCATGGGAAAAACGCCATGACAAAAGGCCCCGTCACCAACTCCGATCTGATGCACGAAACCTTGGTCCCCGTTTCCAAGGCAGGCGGGCATTTCCCAGTCCCGGTCTCCCGACCGACCGTTGAGCGTCTGATGCGACACGGCAAGAACGGCGTCGTCTTGGAGTCGCTCGTGATTTCAAATCGCCGTTTCATTTCGGTCGAAGCAATCGCACGCTTCATCCAGCAAACGAATGAGCAACATGACGCGGCAGGGCACATTCGCAAAAGTCCGGCGGAACTGGCGGCGAAAAAGCTGGAACTGGGCCTTAACTAAAAGCAAAGATTTGAAAATTTATTTTTGTAACCGCCGTATGTCGCGGCATCATTTCAAGTCCCCTTGGGGAAGAAGGAACCGACCATGACTCAAAAAAAAGTAGTGAAACAACTGAAACCCGCCACTACCACCCCGAAAAAGCCGGCGGAAGGCAAAAAGGTGGAAAAGGAACCGAATTCTCCTCCGAGCCCGTTGCTGGATCCGGCGGAAAATTTGCCGGAGATACATGTCGATCCGGAGTTGCGGGACTTGCTCCCCCGGCTCTCTGAAGGAGTATATGCCGCCTTGGAGAAAAAATTGTTGAAGCAAAAAGGCGGCGCGCAAGTCACCGTCAACCAGGATGGAGTGATCCTTGACGGGCATCATGGATACGAAATCAGTATCAAGCATGGCCTTCCTTTTTCCAGAAAAGTCGTTCATTGTGAAGGCAAGGATGACGCAAAGAAGTGGATGTGTGAAAACCAGTTGGCTCGACGGAATCTTACGAGGTTTCAACGTATCAAGTTCGCCTTGAAATTCGAGGATGGAATCGCCGAACAAGCCAAAGCCAATCAAAAAGCAGCCGGTGGAGCGGTTCCGGAGAAATCTCCGGAACCGGTCGACGTCCGCGAGGAAATGGCCAAACTTGCCGACACGTCTTCCAATACCGTGTCCAGAGTCAAGTACATCCTTGAACATGCAGATGAAGAGACGAAGAAAAAACTCCGTATAGGAGATCTGAACACGTCCATCAACAGATTTATAACGAGATCAAGCCCCCGAACAAACCTAAAACCTCGAAGCCTGCGTCAAACAAATCGTCGGTGAATCAGCTGGTT
Organism: Thermoguttaceae bacterium; assembly: GCA_031548665.1. GTDB lineage: Bacteria > Planctomycetota > Planctomycetia > Pirellulales > Thermoguttaceae > WRKP01. The sequence continues at coordinate 22,866 of JAVBQW010000130.1, read as the reverse complement.
GAACCCCAAACGAAACAGGACGATCCATCGGAAGCCGAAACGGTGTTGTCTGGAAATCCATCGGCTCCAAACTCGGCAGGCAGTAACGACTCAGCAGTTGAAAGCCAGATCGAAACGCCCACTTCCTCGCGAGTACCAGCCCCCCAAAAACAGTCCGGAGCAAAATCGCCTGATACTCCGACGAATAAGGACCGAGCGGCTGCTTTGTTCGCCTACGTTCAAGAGGAACTCAAAAAACTCCCGTACGAGGAGCAGGGCGAGTTTTGGGACCTGATGTGGAAGGCTTTCAAGCAAATAGTCCCGGAGGAGTCGGAGCGGGACGTGCAGGATGTTCTTGAGAAAGATGAAACCGAAGACGACGACTTGTTCGACGACTCGGACATGCTCGAAGACGATGAGGAGGAGGGTCAGGACGATTAGCGTTTCGGCATCCATGTAAGTCGGGAGCCGTCGATTGAATGACCGGCGGCTCCCCCACCATTTCATTACGAAAATATCATGAAAACAAAAAATATTCGTTTAGATGAAATTCGCTTTGACGAAGATGAAGTCGACGAGACCGCGATTGAAAAGCATGTGCCGCTATTCCTCGTTTATCGTAACCAATGGAAGGAGTACAACCTTGCCAAGAAGGCCGGACAAAATCCCAAGCTGCCGGAGTTTCCGTACGACACGATACGGGTTTACAAGATTGAAGATACTTATCTACCGATCGACGTCAACGCCTCGGCGATATTATTCGCGGCACGAAAGGTGGAGATCAATCTCGTCAAGGTCATCGTGCAGGAACCGGTTGTGAATCAAGACGGGCTTTCGCTCGACGAACCGCCGATCCACGCCAATCGCCTTTTCGCCGATTTCAAGACGACGATCAAGTGCCTTCAGGCAACCAATCCCCAGCGTGTCGAGTTTTTCAAACCGATCCTCCGAGCCATATTCAATGAGGGTTTCACCGACGAGTCGAGCCGAACTGAATTCCTGAAATGCACCAGGACGGAAATCGAACGATATTGAGATGCTTAGGCGTCATGGCCGGGGTTCACCAATAGTTACACAATTTATCGACCATCAATGTAGATGGTCAACAAGACTACCGAAAGGGAGCGTTTGCGAAAAGGGGGGTGTCAGGTGTTTCGAATTCAACCCCTTCGGGCCAGGGCTTTGAAGGTGTTATTTTTCGTCGTTTTTGCGTTCTTGGAGTATCTTGAACGTGGAAACGTGATTGACTTTCGGATCGTAGGTTTTCGTTACTTTCTTTTTCGGACCGCGTCGGCTTTTCGCGAACTTCGCCATGTCGATCTTGCTTCACGGCGGTCTGCTCGAAGAGTCGGTCGAGTTGATCGGGCGGGAGGAGTCGTTGAAGGATGGAACGGACGAGGACGGCGAAGGGGGATTTCCGTTCGAAACGTTCGAGGATTTGATCGTAGGCACTCATATCGACTCCTTTCAAATGAGGCGGTTTGGCGAAAACAACGCGACCTGGCTGAAAGGAATCCTATCACTATTTTGAAAGTCTGGGAACACCAAGTGGTTTACGCAAACAAATTACACCTTCAAAGGGATGTCCTTGAACGCCTCCTCGATCCCGAACCGAACGCCGTAGCTTTCCAAAATCTCCTTCACCTCCATCGGGACCTGCCGTCCAGGCATTTGGTGCTTCCGCTCCGGCGTGACAAGCCGTCGGACGGTCGCTTCGCTCCCGGTCCGAACTTGCCGCCAGAAAAGCACGACGGTTGTATTTTGATTCAAAATTATAACCGTTGCGCTATGGGAACGGCAGTGAGGATCAGGAGCGAAGCGACTATCCGAACGAAAATTCGGCGCCGGAGCGGAAGCTCCCGTAAGCCTGGACGGCAGGTCCCGACGGACGGTTCGAATCTTTATCCGGAGCCGATTCAGGCTTTTTTTCCCGGTGTTCGGCATCAAATTTGCGTTTTCACGTCTTGAAAGAGATCAACACGGCGATCTTGAAAGCGGTGACGAAAGTCCGCCGCGAACTGGCCAAGACGATGTCGAAGCGAACCAAGCGCGGGCGCCCGACGGAAGCCGAAGACAAGTGCACGGTCAAGAAGAACAAACGGATTCAAGCGAAGATCACGGCGTTGCTCGACAACCGTTTTCTTTTCGTTCAAAAAGAACTGACGAAAAAAATGCGTGAAACATTGAAACGAATCACTCGAGGTTTTCCGGAGTTGCGCAAATTGCGGGAGATCGTCGAAGAGGTGTATCGTTTGTTCGACCGCCGCTGTTCGATCGACACGGCATTGGAAAAATTGCAGAAACATCGGGAGCGAGTCAAACGATTCAAGGAATTGTCGAAAAGTATGACGAAGTTGGAATCGCCGACCTTGGAGAAGAGTTTTGATTTTTGTGCGATGAGTTATTGCCGTCGACGTCGAACGCGGTGGAACGAGGAAAGCGCCACCACCGAAAGATGCAGAAGACGGTGTATCGTGTTCGTACGAAAATTCATGTTGAAGATCGGATTGCTTTGGACATGTATCGTGAATTGCGTCTTTCCCCTCGTCGCCGGACGCTCCAGCGGCTACACCGAGAACGTTGCGACGAACTCAAACGCCCCTGCCGATGGCAAGCAAGGGCAGGTTAAGTAACAACTTTTATGCTACAGTCTCCGAATTTCCGGGAACAGGAGTTTTTGCCCCCTCTTCACCGTGATCGTTTTTCGGAGAATCACCAGTCGATACGCCCTCTTGCACTTTCCCGGACGATATTCCACTTCGGCGACGTCTTCGTGATGAAGCTCCAATTTGAGAAACTCCCGCTCTTCGACGATCCGATCCTTGACATTCTCCCGGCGTCCACGAGGCGTCGTTTTCACGTCGTATCGCGGCGGACGCCCGAGTCGCTTCCAGTCCCTGTTTTGCAGGCTCTCGGCAATGTCGACGAGATTCGGCATCGCGTCGATCCCGAAGGTGAAGAACACGCCTTCGTCGTCCCAGCGGTCCAGGTGCTCCGTCTGCGGGACCTGCCGTCCAGGCTGCTGGTGCTGCCGCACCGTTGGTGGATATTCGTTCGGATAGTCGGTCCGAGCCGGACGGGCGGTGAATGCTCCTGATCCTCACTCCCGTTCACTAGCGCAACGGTTATACTTTCAAATCAAAAATTCAACCGCAGTATTTTCGTGCGGTAAGTACGGACCGGAAGCGAAGCGACTGTCCGACGGTTTTCGTACAGCGGTGCGGCAGCACCAGCAGCCTGGACGGCAGGTCCTCGACGACGGCTTCGTCGAAAAACGACCGGCTTTGCAAGGACCAGACACCGAGGCGGGTTTCATTGATCGCGTCCTGCAAGGCGTCGATTTGCTCTTTCGAGTACCTGCGACAAAAATCCCCGGCGGTGGTCGGATCGGGAATCGAATGGGTGCCGAGCATGTTCAGGTGCGTCGGGTCTTGCCGTCGATACTCGATGTGTTCCAGGGCGGTGCCGCCGCAGAACAAGTTGTAAGCGATGTTGAGCAAGTGATCGGCCTCCCAATAGGGCAGGTGATGGATCAATACGGGAACGGCATTGAGGGCGTCATCCAGGCCGGTACGAAGGGCGATTTGATGAATCAGGGCGAGTCCGCCGTGGGCAACGGCTTGGGTTTTCTCGGCGATTTCGTAACGGACGGGAACCTGCGTCAGTTGCGGCGATCCGAAAATCGCTTGGGTTCGATCCGTGCGAAATTCGACTTCCTGCTTGTGCTTTTCAATGAATTCGTGTATTTTGTGTTCATCTGAAATCCTTTCCTTGGTTTGGTTTTGCAACAACATTTTCAGCAATTGGTGCTGAAAAACAAGGAGGATTTCAGATTTTTTCGTTTAAAGCCTCTACGGCTTCGCTTGATTAAGGTGTAGTATCGTACTACGAAATCCACCAAAGTCATCCAATCATCATTGCTTTTGCCGTCCGCTGGCAACGGCGGGAAATCCTGAGCCGCCTTTCGCAGTTGAGCCTCGGGCGTATCAGCGTCTTCAGGTGATTTCGTTTTATCCGATGCATCTTCATCGTCTTTTTCGATCGTGTGCCGTGCAATCGCCGGGCTTTTTCTCGTTTCGGTCAATGATTGAAGCATCACATGTTTTTTCGCTTGTTTAGCGGCCTGCTCATAGTCCTTAATAAGCTCGCAGTCGGGAGACTGCACAGTTATAGATCGGATTTTATTCTCACAAACAAAACGGCTATATTGCAGGAGCAACTCGTCGTGTTCATTCTTTTTGTCATCATTCGGGTATCTTATAAGTTCGGTTTCTGAAGTCAAACGAAAATCTGTGCGTCTTTCAATGCCGGATAGTGTCAGAAAAACCTCTTTTTCCGCATCGTTGAATTCGCCGATAAAAAAGCGGTAGAGTGGTATTTGAATTATGTTTTTTTCGCATGCATGGCCGGATTTCGCCGCTTTGGGAGACCGTGAAGCGTTAGCGCAAAAACGATATTGACCGCCGCAGCGTGAAAAAAAGGACAGTCCTTGATGGGTTCCTGCGGCGATCTCTTTGGAAAATCAACAGAAATGTTACGGATTGCTGTTGGCAACCAGTTGGATTGGGAGCATAATAGCGAAATTCCCTTCTTTTTATGGGGAGCCCATGCACAACCGCCTGGCTTGAAATCGGAACACCTCCGCTCACTTTCGTTTTCGTGACAAGGGATATGTACCGGCTTGTAACGGGTTATGAAGTATTTTTCCATTTCCAGAATTCCACGACTGAAAGAACGGGCTGCCGTCTTGCCCGGTGTGCATGGAATCACATGGACAAGACGAGCAACGGGGGCAATTACTCCCCTGCCCAAAATCCAACCGGCGACCACCGCCACCGGCTGGATTATCATAGCACGCCCACCGGCTGTCCGCAATCACAGCGTTCAACGGCGGACGGCGCCGGCGGGAACAACTACTCCGCGAAAGGATTCTCCTGTTTCAACGCAACCCGTTTCTGGATCGCCTGTTGAGCCTTGGCGTATCGTTTCGTCATGTTTGCCGTCGTGTGTCCCAACACTGCCTGCGATTCGTCCAACCCCTGAGTTTCCTCCACGAACGTCGCCGTACTGTGCCGAATCCGATAAGGAAACCAAACCTCAATCTGCTCGTTGGGCGGCAGCGTAGTTGCCCATTTTGCAGAGTTTGGGCAATCGATTCTTGAGTTTTGGCATGATACGTTCCTTTCTCTGTCCTAAACAGAAAATTTTTCCGTTTGGCAACAAGCAACGTATCCAATTCGCTGAAACCCTGACGCCGCAAACGTCGTAATTCCAAGCACTTACAAAAAGCCCGCGGGGGGAATCGAACCCTCAACCTCAGCATTACGAATACGGAGACCGTTTGAACACGCCATTTGCGGGAAGTGCTTATACCATAAGAGTATAGCGTCGATCAGAGGCTTTGTCAATCGTTATCAAATACACCCTTTTACACCCTTTTGTTATCAACCTTTAGGGGTGTTGGGGGTGAAAACGACCTGTTTGGAATACATTTTGGCTTATAAATCAAACATCGGTTCCGTCATCGTTTTTGCCGCCTGAAAGTCAACCTTGAAAATTCGACAATTCAGCGTATACTTACGTTCGTATGATGTGTAACCACCGGAGGCCCGATGACCGAACTTGAACTCGCCCATCCGCACGACCTGCTCGTTCGACACTTTCTCGTCGAGCCTGACCTGACGGCGGACTTGCTGACCCATTACGTCGATCCGAAAATCGTCGACCTGCTTGATCTCGACGGACTGCGATGCGAGTCGCCTGTCAACATCGACAAAAATCTGGATGAACTGATCGGTGACCTGCGATTTTCGACGACATTCAAGCAGAGCGATAAGCCGACCGACGTATTCGTGTTCTTCGAGCACCAGTCGAAGCAGGATCGCATGATCCCCTTCCGGTTGTTGGAGTACATCGTCAAATCCTACCGCAAGCACTTGAACGCAGGAGACGGAGTCAAGTCGTTTCCTTACCCGATCGCCGTCGTGCTGTATCACGGCACTCGACCGTGGTCGACACTGCCGAGCATGGCGGATTTGATCGACAGTGTGCCGGGCGTGGACACGAACATTTTGAACATCCCGATCCACCTGATTGATCTGGCGACGATCCCGCTGGATAAGCTCAAAGGACATCCGGCAGTCTGAGCTTTGTTGGAGGCACTGCAATCGGCGTCGGAAGGCAAACTGGACGAGCGGTTCGATCACGTTGTCGACCAACTCACGGTAGCCAAGAACGACGCAAGGATTTACGCTTGGCTCAGTGCGATCATTCGGTACATCATGTCCTTGTGCCGACCGACACGGGCAAAGGAAACGGTTCTCAAGGCTTACAGAAACTTACTCGATGAAGAGGAGGCGAGAAAAATGGCAACGTCATGGGTTGAAGAATTGCTGTGTGAAGGTGAGACCAAGGCTGTCATTACGGTTCTCGAAGCCCGCTTCGGCACCGTTCCACAGTCGGTCCAAGACGCCGTGACCGCTTTCAGCGATTCGGCGAAGTTGGACGCCCTGACCCGCTTGGCGGCGACCTGTGCGTCGATCGACGAGTTCAAGCGGGGGCTGAAATAACGGAGATGGGGGGCTTGCGGTCAGATCAGCATCGGTCGGATTCAGGTTCGCACTGGTGCGAACCTGCCCATCAGGAAAACAGGTAGATGGAGGTTCGAGGGATAGGAGATCGGGTTGTCAAATTCTCCGGTCACAGCACCAGAGGTTCCTACCTCTGACAATTGCAAGGCAAAGCCGTAATATCATTTCGTCGATGTAAGAACGCCGTGCGTCTCTTTGCCCGTTGCCTTTTGAAAGGCTTCGAAATCGTCGTCATCCTTGCCAAGCCAGCGAACAATGGGTTTGTCGGCAGGCTGATTGTATTCGTTGCGGTCGAGTTCCAATGCCTCGACCCATCCTTGTGAAGTGCCTCCCTCATGGTTCGGGGCTTCTTGACCGCGAGTCGCTTCAAGCCGAATTTTTCATTTATTTTCGCACGTTTTGTGGGACGAGAACGGTGATTCGCGACAGGACGCCGGACTGCCGGGTGCCGTTGCGATTTGACAAGGAGTTTATCGTACGGATCGCTGGGGCTTTGTCGATCGTCGTTCGATGTTTTCCGGGAAATCGCGGACAAAGGACAAATGTTGCAACTCTTCCGAAGAAAGCACGCGGTTGAAAACGGCCAGACCGTCGATGCTCATGCAACTGCCGTCCGTGATCGGCTCCTCGCCCAATCCGAGGGCGCGACCGATCGTCAGCGGAGCGCCTTCCCGCAACCGATATTTGACGAGGTTTCCGTACAAAGATTTTTTGTCCGAAGCAAGGTGAAGAGTCGTCACGATTTCGTCTCCGTCCGAGTATTTTATTCCATCCGGCAACGTCGCTTCCCGCCCCGGTTCGGCAGGCATTTCAATCGGGTTGGAAAGAAGACTTTTTCCTTGACGTAAAATGTCGAAACGAACCACGAGCTTCGGGTCTTCGTCGGTTTTGTCCGTCGATTTCGAACGGATTTGTCCGTATTTGATTTTTCGTTCCGTAAGATTTGTTTCCAGATAATGCTCCTTCACGTCGGTTTTCGATCGATCGTATCCGCTGAATTTCAGAATAAACGAACGAGAAGAATAGATCGGCCAGGAAAATACGAACGGATTGCTCGTGGGATCCGCAAGTTCCCCCAAGGCGTCCTTGGCGACCGGGTCGAGGATTTTCGTCGGGGTCGCCTTTCCGTTGCAATAAGCGATCAATTCGTTTTTCTCCGGATCGAATGTCATCGCGGCGGCGATCCATTGCCCGTTTGAAAAATCGCCGCCGTCGATCGCCCGGGATCGTGCGAATTGCGAGCCGGGAACCGTCGATTGCGGAAAACTGGACGCCCCCGTCGCGGAAATATGGGCGATCACTCCCTGCGAACCGAACAGACCGCCGAACAGAGCGAATTGACGTCGACCGCCGTATTTGTTCCAGCCCCCTTCGTCCCAGATTCCGGCGATCAAATGCCGTTTGCCTTCGAAACGAATCCAGGCGATCATCGTGAACGGTTTTCGTCCGGTAATATCCAACGGCGTTCCTTCGAAGGCCGATCTCGGAACTTCGGCGTAAACGTACCCCAGATTTGTTTTCATTGCCGAACCGAACGGACCGCTTGGGTCGAAAGTCAGTCGGGACGCCTGATCGTCATAAGGCCACTGACCGGGGAGGTATCGCTTGTCGTCACCGATTCGCCGCAGGAAAACGGGGAACGTTCGATCAACGGCATCGGGGTCGTACACCGAAGTCCATGCCTCTTTATCGTGCGGAAAGGCCCAGAACGCGAGCAAACCGGACGTTTTTGCAACGGATTCCCGATTCAGGGCTTTCACGGATTGGGTTTCGTTTTCAGCGTGGACCCAAGCGGTCGACAAGACGAAACAAATCAAGACGATCCGACACGGCAAGGCATTCCAATAATATTGTGACGATAGATTCATCGGCTACTTTTTCCTTTCGGGCGTAAAAACAGAAATGTGGGGAGTGTTTGCCGATTAGTACGACAGCGCAACGGACTTTCTTCGGAAGGAACACGAAATACACGAAAAGACGAACGACACGAAAAACTGTACACGAATTTTTTTCTTGCGATTGAATCCATTTCCCTCGTCGAAATGTTCGTGTTTTTCGTCTTTTCGTGATTTTCGTGTTCTCCGAAACGAAAAACTCTTTGCGCTGTAGTAATGGGGGCGGTTTGTTTTTCGAAAAAAGCATTTTTAATACTGGAAACGGCGACAAATCGTTCGTTTCCCAAGGAACGACACTCAAAAACGGCCTCGCACACCGTCAATACGCCGAGTACGGCTCCTTTCCGGCTTCTGTTCAAAAAATACGTTTTCCGCCCGTTTACCGCAACCGCAGCACAACAAGGCAAGGCACAAAATAATCGTTCTCATAATTGATTCATTTCACCGTTTTGCATCGTGGCACTGTTTTGCCAGACTTCAAGATTAATCGTATCGGAAAGAAAACGAACCGACGCATCGGCCAAGGCGATGTTGAATCCGTTGGAATGATAAGCTCCGGCCTGCCGACCGCAATAGACGGGTTTATTCGTACATGCGGAAGGCGCTCCGATCACGCAGCGTTCCCATTGTCGGGAAATCAGGCTGGATTGGCTGGCGGCGATGGAGGCGATCGAGTTACCGCCGATCGAGGCCCAAAAGGAAGAGCGCTCGGGCATCGTGTCCGGCTGATGGTGTTCGACGAACGCGATCGTGTGGGTCGTTCCGTCGGTGATCGAAGCGATCGGCGTTTGGGTGATGAGCCTGTCGTCGGCGGTACCGGCTCCAAAACGACCGACGGCGGGAAAAATTCCGTTCCAATATTTATAGGGACTGCTGGGAGAACCGCCTTCACACCATCCGGAGTTGGCGAGCATCGCCCCGCCCATCGCCCGGTACGAAGACGTCGCAATTTCGTAGTCGACTCCCCCATACATGGGGCCCGCGGCCGGAACGATCCGCTTTCCCGGTTCGGCGTCCGACGGGCAGCAATAAATCGAAACTTTGGTTTGCGCCACCGTCCGGTTTTGGGAATCGGCGGCGTTCAATACGGAATATTTCCCGTCGTACATTTCAAACAAGACTCCCTGCTCGATGAACGGCAACAATGCGATTCCCCAAGTCGCCCGCCAGGAGAGAACGTCTTCCATACTGCCGCCGCCGACGTAAAACGCCCCGGCGGGAAAAACATGGTTGGTGTCGTGGTAATTGTGGGAAGCGATGGAAATCTGCTTCATCTGATTGGAGCATTGCATTCGACGGGCCGCCTCCCGAGCCGCCTGCACGGCGGGAATCAACAGGCCGATCAAAACGCCGATGATCGCAATGACGACCAACAGTTCGACCAACGTAAAGGCTCGGTTTTTCATGGCGAGTTCCCTTTTTAATGGGAACTATATACTTAATTCCCCATTTTGTTTTGAATGCGAAAATCGCGAAAAAACGAAAAATGCGAAAGAGAATTATTCTACAATTTCGCATTTCTTTCGCCTTTTTGCATGTTTCGCATTGAAAATACACTCAAAATTGATTTTGGGGAGTCAGGTATGTAATTCCCTTTTTAATACCGTTGCGAATAATGTTAGTAAACAATCGGACGATCGAATATTGCGAATTGGTCGATGCGACCACCCAGCGAGGAATCGGTCGCGGTTCGTTTTTCCGGGAGCAAATTACCGAGCGTCGCGTCGTCCAGTTTGAGCGGAGACGGCACCGGCATCGGAACCGTGTCGCGCAGTTCGCCGTCGAGATAGGTTCGGACTTCTTTCTTCGCCGCGTCGACGACCGTTGCCAATCGGTACCACGCTCCGCAACTCCGCCGATCCAAAATCGGTCGGGTCCGGTACAAAACAGGGGCGACGTTGTTCGGTGTCTTGACGGCCAACTGAACGGAACCGTCGGAGCAGATTTGCCAAATGAAATGCCCCGATTCCATGCTTCGGCTCGCCACGATGACGTGATTGAAACGGTCCAGCGAGTCGATCTTCAGCGAAGCGAAGAGCGTCATCGATGTCATTTCACCGGGCAGATTGAAGGCGATCGCATCGTTCTTCCGCTGAAACGAATAGGCCTTTTTCTCCTGCCAACGCCCTTCGCAGAGCCGGGCACCGAGAATTTGATTCGGCTGGATATCGCTCTCGAAGTCGTAAAACAATCGCAGACCGGCAAGACCGGCCAATTTTTCACGCTCCGTTTTCCATCGTTCCCACTGTTCGTCGTCCCGCTTCTTGCGTAGGGTTCGGACGAAAAGCTCGGTCAAAAAACGGTTCGGCTCCGCGACAAAATGCTTGGCCGTTCCGATGGCGTCGAGACGGAAAGCGTTTCCGGCCGCCAAATCGATTTTTTTCTCCGACAGACGCTGCAGTTCGACGCTGCCGCGAATCGTGTGCGTTTCGATTCCGTTCGGTCGGACGGCGACCAGAAATTCCGTGCCGCGATCCACGATGCTCATGAACGGCGTCACGACCTCGAAACCTTTGCCGGTCGGCGGGACGGTAACGCTCAACTCGCCTTCGCCGCAAAAAACCTTGCCGACCGTGTTGAGACGAAAGTCCGCCGGTCCACGAAGCGCGATCCTGACGCCGTTTTTCAAGGTCAACTGCACGATCCCGGAACGGAAGCGGAGCGTTTCCGCTTCCAGTTGCCGACCTTCCTTCAACGCCGATGCCGGATCGGTCCACTGAACGTCCAGTACCGATTCGACTTGGGCGATCGGCTGAAACGAGGATTGGGAACTCCCGGTTTCACGGGGACGAAGTTCAAAATAAACGGCAACGACGAAAAAAAGCAGGCAGCCGACAACGAGCCAGACCCCTCGGATCGATTTATCCGGAACAGGTGGTTTTAACGGGGGGGGCAATGATTTTTCCGAAGAGGGAGCGACTCGTACATCGACGGGTTTTTTGGGCAGCGCGGGAGACATGCCCGCTAATCGAACCAATTCGTCCAAGTCGAGCAGATTGGTGTCGGAAAAAGGCTCACGATAGAAAATCGAAGAGCGTTGGTCCAGAACTACCGGCGGAAAACCTTTCTCTTGATGGGAAAGCGGGTTGCGTTCCAGTCGGGCGAAAAAACGGAGAGTCGTTTCAATGTCGTAATTCGAACGGGCGGATTGTTTCAAGTCGGGACGATCTTTCCAAATCGCGAGGAGTTCGCGCCCTTCTTCTTCCGAGAGCGCTCCCTCAAAAAAACGCTGTAAAAGATTTTCGGCCCGCTGAGCCTGTTCCGATGAGGTGGGCATTATTCCTCACTCCTCTTGTTTCGTTCGATGCACTCTCGCAGTTTTTGGCGAATCCGACAAAAAATCGAACGGAGGGAAACGGCTTTTCGTTCGCTCTGCCGTGCGATCTCTTCCAGGGAAACCCCTTGTTTGTAATGCCGTTCGATCAATTCCCGGCTTTGCGGGGGCAGCTTTTCCAAACAACGCCTGAGCAGCGTCAATTCTTCGAGAGCATATTCCGGCTCTACCGTTTCCGCATTTCCGGCCAATTCCTGCGCGATCGTTTGAAGCGTTTGCGGTGAATGTCGTTTCCACTCTGCGGCATATTTGATCGCTTGGATTTTCGTAATCTGATGCAGAAGCGGCGTGACATCTCGTTCGGAGTCCAGTTTCCCTTGAACGGAACAACGGACGAATTCGATGAAAACCTGTTGAACAATATCATAAACGGAGTCCGGAGTCGGCGCGTAGCGACGCGCAACCGCCAGCATCAGGCCATATCGCTCCTGAAACTGTCGGGCAATTTCATCGACATCGCCCGTGTGACTCATAAGACCGTTTAACCTTTCTCTATATTTAGTATTGCGAAAAAAGGCTCGAACGTTGCAAAAAAAATTGAAAAAAAGCAAAAACAATGGATTTGTTCATACCTAAATTGTTCTTTGGCGGAATAGGCAAATTCTATTTTGGGGAAAGTACAGAACATACCTGCGAATCGGTGACCGAGCAAAGACGGCGAATGTTGGGCATCTCCGCCTTGACACATGGATTCGAATCACAAACCAAGACGAATTGCATCAATATATTCCGCGACTTCAGGCCGCCGGAACCTCGTTGCCGAAGCCAAATATGAATGGAACAATTTCTGGATTCGTTGAGCCGATATATCGAATTTCATGTCCGAAAACGGCGAGACACTTTGAAGGATGATGTTATACTTGAGCCAAATGAAGATTCCACTTCTTCCTCAAACTGTCCGATTCCAGGGCCAAATTCACTTGGATACAATGAAAATCAAACTCCTGCTATTGATTGTCGTCTGCTCCTTCTACACATCAGAAACATTTTCGCAAGACATGAACAAAAATGAAATAGCATCTCCACTGGAGGTTATCGAAAAGGTTCACAAAACCGCCGACTTGTTGAAAAACAAAGGCAAAGAAGGATTGGAAATTCTCCGTGACCCGAAATCCGAATTTTCATGGAAAGACACTTACATCTTCGTCATTGATGTTGAAGAAAGTTTGGTCTTATCCAATCCTGCATTCCGCGAACGCCAAGGTGGTAATATTCGTGAACACTTGGACTGGAACAACAAGCATTACGGACTTGAGTTATGCAAAGTGGCGCAGCAAGGCGGCGGTTGGATCGAATTCATCTGGCCCAAACCGGGGACGACGAAGGGGCTTCGCAAAGTCGCCTATATTTATCCGATTCCCGGCTATCGATATACTGTATGCGCTGGCATTTACAATGAATCGCTGACGATTGAAGAACTGAATGAGCTATCAAAAAACCACGGCAAACAAATCGCATCCAAAGTGGCAGTCATCTTTGAAGTGAAACCGAAAAAAGAGGGCATGAACGAGTATTTGTCCCATGCCGCAAACTTAAAACAGGAACTGGCGAAAATGGAGGGGTTCATCAGCGTCGAACGATTCTCAAGCTTGAATGAGGAAGGTAAACTATTGAGTTTATCAATATGGGAAAACGAAGCGGCGGCAGCCAAATGGCGTAATCAAATCGACCACCGGAAAAGCCAAAAAGCGGGCCACGATTCCCTGTTCGAAAAATATCGTATTTCGGTGGTTTCGGTGATCCGGGAATATACCGATCAGGACAGACTGCAAGCCCCGTATGATTCCAATGAATACTTAAATCAAAAATAAAAATCGCGTCAAGGAGAATTCATGTACTACTCGACAACTTATCCGTCGCCCGTCGGCCGAATCACCTTGGCAAGCGACGGCACGAACTTGGTCGGTCTCTGGATGGAAGGCCAAAAATATTTCGGCGACACCGTTTCGGAGGAAATGGTGGAGAAATCCAGCGTGCCGGTGTTCAAAGACGCAAAACATTGGCTGGACGGATATTTTCGGGGCAAGCAACCGGCGATTTCCGATTTGCCCTTGGCTCCCATCGGCGGCGAGTTTAGAAAAGCCGTTTGGGGTATTTTGTGTGAAATTCCTTATGGCGAGGTCATCACCTACGGTGGAATCGCCAAGAAGATGGCAGCCCAAATGAAGAAAACGAGCATGTCCAGTCAAGCGGTCGGCGGGGCCGTCGGCCATAATCCGATTTCCATCATCATTCCTTGCCATCGTGTCGTCGGGACAAACGGCAGTCTGACCGGGTTTTCCGGTGGTATAGAGATGAAAATCAAGCTCCTTGAATTAGAGGGAGTCGATATGTCCCGATTGTTTGTTCCCAAGAAAAGTACGGCTCCATAATCATCAAGGTAATGTCATGGAAATGAACCACCAAAACCTCTATGCCGCTCTCAAGGCCCACGATAGCCGGTTCGACGGTCGATTTTTCGTCGGCATCTCCAGTACGGGAATCTATTGCCGCCCGGTCTGTCGGGTGAAAACGCCGCTGGCGAAAAACTGCACGTTTTATCCAAGTGCCGCCGCCGCCGAACTCGCCGGATACCGCCCCTGTTTGAAATGCCGCCCTGAATTGGCACCGGGACATTCCTGCGTCGATTCGGCATCACGACTGGCCGGTCGGGCTGCGTCGATCATTGAAGAAAACCGATTGGTGGAAAGCAATCTTTCCGAACTGGCCCAAAGGCTCGGAATCACGGATCGGCATCTGCGACGCATTTTTGTCACGGAGTTCGGGGTGTCGCCTGTTCAGTACTTGCAAACGTGCCGATTATTGTTGGCGAAAAGTCTGTTGACCGATACTCCGCTTTCCGTTATGCAAGTCGCCATGTCGTCCGGTTTCGGAAGTATGCGGCGTTTCAACGACCTGTTCAAAACGCATTATCGACTCACGCCGACGGACTTGCGAAAAAATGGGGCGTGTCTCAAGGAAACGGGACACGATGGAATCACGATCCGGCTCGGCTATCGTCCCCCTTATCGTTGGGATAAACTGCTTGGATTTCTTGCCGAACGTGCCGTTCCAGGCGTTGAAAGCGTCAAAAACGGTTCGTATCGGCGAACGGCGGCCTTGCAACACAACGACGAATTCGTTCGCGGCTGGTTCGCCGTTGAGAATCTTCCGGACAAAAACTCGCTGGCTGTCACATTATCACCTTCGTTGATCGGTGTTTTGCCGAAAGTGATTTTCAAGGTACGGCAACTTTTCGACTTGAATTGCGAACCTTCCGAGATCGATCAAGTCCTTGAAAGGATGAACCGGCTTACATCGGGACTTTATGTTTCAGGTTTGCGATTACCGGGCTGCTTCGATGCGTTTGAAATGTCGGTCCGTGCCGTTCTCGGACAACAAATTACGGTCAAGGCAGCACGGACATTGGCGATGCGTTTCGCAAAATCGTTCGGTGAAAAGATCGAGACGCCGTTTGAAGAATTGGCCGTAACTTTTCCGACGGCACGGCAAATTGTTTTACTCGGCAATCCGATAGAGAACAAATTCGGACCACTTGGAATCACCGGAGCCCGAGCCCGCACGATTGCCGGTCTCGCAAATGCAATGGAATGCGGCGATATCGACCTTTCCCCCCACGCCGACCCCGAAACGGAAATCATGAAATTGTGCACGATACCGGGAATCGGTCCTTGGACGGCTCAATACGTCGCCATGCGGGTCATCGGTTGGCCGGATGCTTTCCTTCCGACCGATTACGGCATCAAAAAGGCATTGGACAATTTACAGGAACGAAAAATCTTGGAGATGTCCGAAGCGTGGAAACCCTGGCGGGCGTATGCGACCGTCAATCTGTGGAACTCGCTAAAAAGTGAAAAATGACCGAGTATGTTCCGTTCTCAATTGCGGCAGAGAAGCGTTTGCCGTTGTGATCGGACCGTTCGTCGAAGATGTTGGACGAATTCGTCAAGGCGCTGAAATAGGCCGCTTTGGACAAAGCGGCCAACACGGGCGTTGTCTGGCCGGTACCGAGACGTATTTCAATATGTTTTCCGTACTCTGGAAGAGGACAATCAACAGCCGAAAAGAGGTGGTGCGGATTCCGCACCACCAAAAACCACCGCCGATATTGCCAAGAAAGTCGGCGCCAACTACGGCGGGGGACTGAAATATGAGCCGTGGAGGATCGGCGTCACGTTTCTTTGTCCATTTGGGCGGGCTTTCAGTTTTTTCACTTCTCAGGATCGCGTCTGCGAGGCGATCAAGGGTAGGATCGATCTTGGGGCCGCTCCGAAAAATGTTTTCTGTACGGGGCGTATTTTGAAGGCCGGCGTTTTTGACATCGGATGCTCGACCACGTGGAGAGTCTCGGTTCGACCAAACCTTCGGCAAATAGATTTCGGATCAGGCAGTTCAAAGCAGCGGCTCAGAGGTGGCGGCGAGGAACCTTACGGGGTCAACACAAAAACAGCCGCCGGGCCGAAACCCGACGGCTGCCGCTCCCAGAGACGTTTCGTCTTGCCGATTCCTCCGAACGGGAGCGCGGAATCGGCCTCTATAAGATAAAACGGGACTTCATGACCCGATTCCCTTTTTCTCCGCGTCCGATAAAATAGGCAGAATGGCAATTCAACCCGGCACCACTTCGACTTCTCTGCTCCTTCGGCTCTCGAAAGACGACGCCGAAGCGTGGGAGCGGTTCGACTCCTTTTATCTGCCGCTGGTGCGGCGGTGGTGTCAGCGGCTGCAACCGGTCGATCGGGACGAGATCGCCCAGCAGACCGCCGAACGGGTTCGGGGCGCCATCGTCCGGTTCGACCGACGCCAAGCCGGTTCCTTTCGGGCTTGGCTTCGAACCATCGTCGAGAATCTGCTCAAGGACTTTTATCGTAACAAGGAGAACACCGAGCCGACGATGAGCGACGAGGAATTTTTGTCCAAAATGGGTCCGCTGCTTCGAACGACCGTCATTCCGGCTGTTGTGAACCCAAAACAAAAGCCGGAATGAAGTCGGTACTCCGACGTAATGACGGTGTGTTGAGTTCGCCATACCAACCGTCCGTCATTACGGCGAGTACGCCTCCATTCCGGCTGCTGTTGACGTTTTCCGTCCGGCGCCGAGACCGCGACAAGATAAACGGACGGCTACCTTTCCGGGGCGGGATCGGGTATAATTGCTGGCGAAATCCTTGTCCCGTGTGCGTTTTTTGCCCCACTCAAACAAATAGGTGTTGATATGAAACGATGGGAACGATGTGGAATTCCAATGAATTCACGACAACAGAGTATTTCATTGTTAATATCGAATTCACGTAATTTTCTTGATGGCAAGCTCCCATTCAATGGCAAACCACGTATGCTCGGGCATTATGAAGAAACAGGTGGCGCCCAAGACAGTGTAAGAGGGAGAGAAATATTCAGTCTATACGAAATATTACTCTTGAATCACTTCCAGTTTGAGCACTCACTCGGCGATACACGCAATATAATACACCTTCTCATGAAGTTTTCGCGTGAGTATTTCCTTGGAAGGTGGATTGATAGTAGCGTTACGGGAGAAAATTCACCAGCTTTATATAAAAAACAAATATCATGGTTGGATTCATTTCGTATTGGAATTCTTGCGGGCGTTATTCTTAATGACAGAGAGGGATTACGTGAAATTGCCTCGTGGGTTGACGGCGAGTTTAGTAGGGACGAGTTAGACTATTCACAGGCAGATATCGACTACTATGTTGTATTGGGCAAGTATATCAATCATGGAACCATACAAAAATCGATAATTGATTCCATTATGAACCAAAGACGAAAAAGACCGAGATTTCTCACTGAAATATTAGAAACAATTGACAAAAGGGACAGCAAACAGTTTGTGAAAGTATTCACCGAATATCATAAATTATTTGACAAATCCGAATGTGATAAAGATGTATTTCTGCTTTTTAGAAACGACAATATTAATGGATCCGTTCTTTGGAATCTCGCAAAAATGCATGGATTGGAACATGAAAAATTTTCGGAAGAAATCATGGATCGAATCATTACACCGCAATCGCTAGGGCTTGAAAAATGAGCTATACCGTACAATTTTACATCGGAAAGATTGACAAGATTAAAAAACTCATCGGTAGCAAAAAGACAGCGATTCTCGACGAACTCGACATCGACGACGAGGCACGCGAATACGCTGAAACGCTGCTCATGGGAACCGAGCAAGACCTGGACAGCGGCTCCGAGTACGGTTACGCTTTGGAAAAGATCGTCGAACATCTTTTCGGCGAAAGCGAAGGCGTTACCGAATTCGAAGACTTGCGTTTCGGCGAGTTCGACGAGCCGCCTTTGGACTGGATCATTCAATCGGGCCCGCCGGTTGCCTTGCCGCCCAATGACGATTTTCCGTACATCGGCCACCGTTTTCTCGCCGACATGCAGAAGACGCTCGCCGAATGGAACGACGACAAGTTCGACGACTTCGAACCGGAAGTGCAGGAAATGATCGAAGGCATGCTCGGCGTCTTCCAAACCGCCGTGGAGCAAAAGAAGGATCTCATCACATTTTATTATTGATTCGCCCTGCATTTTTGTGACGTTTAATACGTACGCCGAGGCGAGACTCTTTGCCGCCCTGACCGATCTTTTCGAGAATCTCGTATTGAGCGATTTGCCGTGGCAGCGGCGGATCGCCGGCGTCGGCGATTTGCTCGTTCGGTAAGTCCCGCAGCGCCGTCAAGACCGGCTGCTTGGGCAAATGCTCCAACTCGTCGACTTTTCGGGAACAGGTTTCACAGGTTGCCAAATGCGCAACGAGATCGACCGCTTCGGGATCGGAAAGCGTCGCATCGGCGAACCGGCTCAGAATGTCGGAACTCGGACAGGTCATGCCGTGATTCTACCGATCCGACCTGTCCCCGGCAATCCCCGTTTCGTTCGTTTAGCCGTGCGGCGCAGACGCCGGTTTTTGCATCGGTCCTTGATTGACTTTTCCGCCGCATCCTGATAGATTAACGGCACCATGCCGAACTACTTTTACATCGACGCAAACGGTCAGAAACAAGGCCCGATTGACGACCAACAACTCCAAATGTTGGCAGCACAGGGGATGATTACGCCGGAAACCGTGCTGGAAACGGATACCGGACACAAAGGACTGGCCGGACAAGTCCTTGGCCTGAAATTCAATGCCGCCGCATCGACGAGCACATCGACGTTTGATGTAGTGACGTCAGACGTACCATCTCCTTTTGCTCAACTGGCACAAATGGTGCCTACTCCCGAGTCGAACCGTACACTTTTCACGGCGTCTTGGATCGGCATGGCAGGAGGATTGCTGCTGAGCATGATAGGAATGGGCTCGTTTAACAACGGGAACGATGATTTCGCGGGATTCCTTTTCATCATTGGTATCCTCGGACTTCTTGCCGGGATTGCCATGTTTTTTGTATTTGGTTTCAAAAGATGTGTGTTGGGGCTCCAACGGTGGGCGGCGACTCCCGTATCCGTAGAAAAACTCGATGGTTACTTCAAGGGATACTGGGTTTGCGTGTTAATCGAAGGGACCCTCTTTCTCCTGTGTAGCGGCATCTTCGGATATGTCATCTGAGGGATATTCCAAACCATGCTGCTTTACAAGTTGTGGAAATTGATTCCGGCTGACATTGCTCGTACGACCCCCGGCAAGGCCATTGGCTTCTGCCTCATCCCGTTTTTCAACTTTTACTGGATATTCGTCGCGTATAAGGGATTGGGTGAAGATATGAATAAAACCTTGGCACGCCGTGGAATAACTTACCGCGTCAGCAGTGTACTCGGGGTGTGCAGCCCCGTTTTTATCCTGCTCGGCATCATTCCTCTCGTCGGAATTATCTCGTTCATCGTCCAGTTTTTCTTCCTCAAATCCGTCAAGAACGGAGCCATTCTCATGCTGAAGCAATCCGGTCAATAAAAGTTATCGCTACAAATATGAGGAGCCATTATTACTGGAGGGACACACCCGTTGCCGAAAGATGGAATCCAAATGCCGGAACACGAAGGAGATCGCCAGGATAACCCGGTCGTCAATGGAGATTTTTCCATACTCTCTCCTTGGGAAGAAAAAACGCTGTGGCAGAAATACCGGACGAGATGTTTGGAGAGGTGGTTCGTGCTATCTGACCCAGCACCTCTGCCAGCGGAATTATTGCTCATTGCCGATACATGTAAATGGCTCTTCAAACCAAAGAAAAACACCGAACGCGATGAACATGACAAGCCGGTGGAGTGAGAGGGCGCAACGGGGTTGATGGCAACCGGCCTCGAAGCTAAAAAATAGGAACCTCACGCGGAGGCTCCATGCGAGTTGTATCGAATCGTGGATCAACCGGCGAAGCCCATTGACACGTACAATACGGTCAGTACGATCGCGCCGGTGATCGGACAGCCTCCCACGGCGACGCCCGCGACGTAGAGCAACAGGAATGCGGGGAGCGCGAAAACACAATCGTTCATCAAACTCCTCATATAAAGAGTTCATAACTTGTTCTAGGGGAAGGGATTTTGAATTTACTTCCTCGACGAATATTTCTATCAGTTGAATCTTCTTCCTTGATTTTTCTTCTGGTTGCTTGTTCTTCCGAAATTCGCGGAATTTTGTGTTGCAAGTAATCTCGGGCTTTTTCGAATTGTAGGACTCGCGACGATTCGGAAAATCCTGACGTTCGTACCTTTTGCGAATCTTTTGACGATTCTCCATTCGACAGTCGATTCTCACTTTCGTCGCGGGATCGTCGTGATCCCGTTCCCGATCACTTTTCATGGAGAATCGACCATGCCGCTCAACAAACCGTTGCATCCCGTCATTCAGAATTTCGTCCGTAAAATCCCGCGATCCTTTGCGTGGATTGATCATTGGCTGCGAACGGAACGCTTTCTCGCCGACTTCGAGCCGGAAGAATTCGCCCTCTACCTCTTTCTCGCCCTTGCCGCCGACGACAAAGGACTTTCCTGTTGGCGACTCGACGTCCTCGAACGAACCATGCCCACATTCCGCTTCCACCAACTGCGGCAGGCACGGGAGAATCTCGTGCGAAAACGACTCGTCGCCTTTCGAGCCTGGAATTCCAATGATCCGGACGGCATTTACCAACTTCTGCCGGTACCTCCAATGAAACCGGCAACCAACAACGATCTCCAAAAGGCACTCGCCAATATTCTCAAGTCCGTTTCCTGATCGAATATCGTTTTTCGGGTGCGGGACGCCGTGTAAAACTCCTTGATCTCCGGTTCCGACTGAAAGAATACGACCCGCATCCTTTTCGTACATCGGTTCGATTGCCGCGAATGAGTCGGTTGGTAGTCCGCTTCGCCGGAACGCTCTGCATCACCATTGAGGTTGCGGATTCGAACTTTTTTCTTGACGTCGATATTTCCTCAACAAAAAACAAGCACGTTTGTCAGTCTGAAAATCATGCACGAACACAGCCATAAAGCCAAAGCCAACACCGTCCGAGTCGACCACCGCAACATCGTCGGGATCGACATCGGCAAACGAAAACACGCCGCGACCGCCGTCACGCCGAAGGGCTCCGTGATCGCGACCTTGAAATCGTTCGAAAACAATCGCGAAGGTGTCGATCTGCTCGAACGGCAACGCCGAACATTCTTGTCTCGAAAAAAACGAAAGTGATTCAAACGCTGAAAAAGGCAAGTCGAAAGCGATTCTCGCCGGAAAGAATTGATGATTTGTTGAAACGGGCGAAGCACTCGATTGGAACACGGCAAGGCGAAACCGTCGTCAATGAACAGTTCCGCATGGTCGCGGACTATCTCGATTTCGTGGAGAGTCAGGTTCAAACGATCAACGAACGACTTCGCGAACGGATGGCGGAAATCGACAATCCGATCATGTCGTTGGGGATCGGAGCGGAGGTCGCGGCGACGATCTTGGCGGAGAGCGGCGATATCGCACGCTTTCCCGGACCGGGCGAATATGCCGCGTTCTGCGGATTGGATCCGAGCGTTCGCGATTCTGGTGACAGCATTCGCGGCAAGTCGCACATCAGCAAGCGTGGTTCGCCGTTGCTGCGTTGGGCGTTGTACGTGTCGGCTCAAACGGTGGTGAAAAAGCATCGTGATTTCGCGAGGATTTACGAACGGCATATCAATCGACACAAGGGACACCGTTTCGCGATGATCGTCGTCGCTCACAAATTGGCGAGGGTGATTTGGCGTCTCATGAAGGACGGTCGTTCCTTCACGAAACGTCCGCCAAAACGATGAAGTGGAATTCGTGTTTTCGAATCGGAGCCGCCGGTTTTTTCGTCAGCGACTCCGACTGTTAATAGTCGGCTTTCGTTAAGGTTGTGAAAATGAAAGTCGTCCCTCACCGAGCGTCACAGACGCCGGTTATGATTGGCCGCAGAGAGCCTGTTGGTCGCACATAGCGCAACCGAAACCGGGGCGATAGCCGAAAACACCTCTGTCGAGCGCGTCCAGATATTCCCGTACGATTCCGAAAAACCGCTTGAAATGATCGTCAGTCCGAGGCGGAAAGCGATGCACCACGATTTTCGGTGTCTTCGTCTTGACGAGTTGCCGGATTTCCAGTGCGGACTCGTCCTGCCCGAACACCTCACGAATCATGTACGCATGGGCCGTAAGCTGTAACTCGTGCTGGAGTTGGCAGTTCGATGAGGCGGACGCCGCCGTTTTGAAGTCCACGACGACAATGGGACCGCCGGCGCCGGCGAGTACCAAGTCGACGATGCCGACCAACGGAATGCCAAGGTCTTCGCCGGTCGAGGGATCAATCAGCGGAACCTCGAACCGTTTTTCAACGGCGAGCGGTTTCTCCGACTTAATATCCGTTTCGGAAAGATACGTCCGAATCAGGTCGCCGACCTGATTCAGGGACTTTGCTTCCTGTTCGACGTCATCGAAAAAACAAGGTTCCAACTGCATTGTCCGTGTCCACGCCGCTTCGACGAACGCCGGAATATTTTCCACGGTCGCAACGGTACCGACGTCCAAGCAACTGTAGACATGTTCCAGTACGCCGTGGACGACCTTGCCGACAAAGAGGTTTGGCGTCGACGGCGATTCGATGCCGTCGAGA
>JAVBQW010000218.1:0-27923 GCA_031548665.1 Thermoguttaceae bacterium | reverse complement strand
GTGATGTTGCCGACAAGCGGAATCATGATTTCCGGATGGCAATCGATGCCGTCCTTGATCACGTTGACCGCCGCCTGGCAAATCGCGGTCGCCTGCATCCGGGTGATTTCCGGATAGACGATTCCGAGACGGCAACCACGGTGTCCGAGCATCGGATTCGATTCGGCCAATTCGTGGACGCGGTTGGCGATCTTTTCCTTCGAAATCTTGAGCTTCTTGGCGAGATCTTCCTGTTCCTTGTCCTCGTGGGGCACGAATTCGTGGAGCGGCGGATCCAGCAAGCGGATCGTGACCGGTCGGCCCTTCATTTCACGGAAGATGCCTTCGAAGTCGGCTTGTTGGAAACCGAGAAGCGGCTTGAGAGCCTTTTCCCGATCTTCGACGGTTTCCGAGAGAATCATCGCGCGGAAGTCGTCGATATGGTCGAAGAACATGTGTTCCGTTCGCGTCAAACCGATTCCTTCGGCTCCGAGGGCGATCGCTTGGGCGGCTTCCTTCGGATTGTCGGCGTTGGTTCGAACTCCGAGTTTTCTAAAACGGTCCGACCAGCTCATCAATTGATGGAAGCATTGATACAGCGGAGCGTCCTTCGGCTGGAGTTCCTTCGTGAAGAGCACTTGAAGAATTTCCGACGGCGAGGTCGGAACTTGTCCTTCGTAGACATTTCCGGTGAAACCGTCGACGGAGATCCAATCCCCCTTCTTGAACGTCTTGTCGCCGACCTTCATCGTTTCGGCTTTGTAGTCGATCACGATGGCGTCGCAACCGCAAACACAGGCCTTGCCCATCTGGCGGCTGACCAACGCGGCGTGGGAGGCGGCTCCACCGAACGAGGTCAAAATCCCTTGGGCGACCTTCATGCCGCGGAGGTCTTCCGGCGTCGTTTCACGGCGAACCAAAATGATCTTGGCGTTGTTGTCCTTCTGCCAGAGCTTTTCGGCTTCGTCCGGTTGGAAGCAAATCACACCGGTCGCGGCGCCGGGACCGGCGTTGATTCCCTTCGCCAACGGGGTCTTCCCCTTCAAACCGGCCCCGCTGAAGACCGGCTGCAACAGTTGCGTGACGTCGTTGGCCGGAATTCGGGCAATCGCCATTTCGGGAGAAATCAGCCCTTCGTTGACCATGTCGACGGCGGACCGAACGTGAGCGAAACCGGTTCGCTTGGCGTTTCGGGTCTGGAGCATCCAGAGCTTTTGGTTCTCGATCGTGAACTCGATGTCCTGAATGTCCTTGTAGTGGTTTTCGAGTTTCATGGCGACATCCGCGAACTCTTTCCAGCTTGCGGGCATGTCTTTGCCGAGCGTTTCTTCGATCTTTTTCGGCATGCGAATACCGGCGACGACGTCTTCGCCCTGGGCGTTGATGAGGTAGTCGCCGGTGATTCCCTTGACGCCGGTCGCGCCGTTTCGGGTCAGAGCGACGCCGGTCGCACAGGTTTCGCCCATGTTGCCGAAGACCATCGCTTGCACGTTGACGGCGGTCCCCCAATCGTGCGGAATTCCGTTCATTCGGCGATAGACCATCGCGCGGTCGTTCATCCACGAACCGAAGACGGCGCCGACGCCGCCCCAGACTTGTTCCATCGGATCTTCCGGGAAGTCGTGTCCGGTCTGCTTTTTGACGGCGGCCTTGAATTCCTTGACGAGTTCCTTGAGGTGTTCCGGCTTCAGATCGGAGTCTTCTTTGACGCCGACTTTGTGCTTCTTCGCTTCGAGAATTTCTTCGAACGGATCAATGTCGGTCTTCGTCTTCGGCTTCATGTCGAGGACGACGTCGCCGTACATCTGGACGAATCGGCGATAGCAGTCCCAAGCGAATCGTTCGTCGCCGGACTTCTTGGCGAGCACTTCGACGGTCTTGTCGTTCAAACCGATGTTGAGAACGGTATCCATCATCCCGGGCATCGACTCACGGGCGCCGGAGCGGCAGGAAACGAGGAGCGGGAGGTCCTTCGTGTCGCCGAATTTCTTTCCCATCGTCGCTTCGATTTGCTTCATCGCGGCGTCGACTTCGGCCTTGAGTTCCGGCGGGTATTGTCGGCCGTGATCGTAGAAATAGGTGCAAACTTCGGTGGTGATCGTGAAGCCGGAGGGAACCGGGAGTCCGATTTTCGCCATTTCGGCGAGGTTCGCGCCCTTTCCGCCGAGCAGATTCTTCATGGTCGCGTCGCCGTCCGTTCCGTCCTTACCGAAGTTGTAAACGTACTTTGCCATTGTGTTTAGCCTCTGAAAATTAAGTAATGTGTGATGTCGCCGCCCCCAATCGAGGCGAAACAACGGATTCCGCATCAATTTTATCGATTATTCCGGGACGGTCAACCGACCGTAGGGATTTCTTCGCCGTATCGCCCCACGATACGATGAAGCAAGGTTGACGCAGCCCCCGCTTCATCGCGTCGCGGGCGACG
Source organism: Thermoguttaceae bacterium (assembly GCA_031548665.1). Taxonomy (GTDB): domain Bacteria; phylum Planctomycetota; class Planctomycetia; order Pirellulales; family Thermoguttaceae; genus WRKP01. The sequence continues at coordinate 25,516 of JAVBQW010000218.1, read as the reverse complement.
CGGCTAAGGGACGCAGGCGGCGCGGCGAAGGTTTTTCGACTTGCAAATTATTCTTTCGGATCTACAATGTAAGTACATCCACCAACCACCAAGGAGTCAAACATGATTAAAACACTGACCAAACACGGCAATTCCTATGCGTTGATCATCGACAAGCCGATTCTCGACCTGCTCCGCATCACGCCGGAGACGCCGCTGGAAATCACGACCGATGGGAACGGCTTTTACGTTGCACCGCCCAAAGAGGATGACGAGCCTGAAGAGGTTCGAGAGGAATTCAAAGAAGCTCTTGATCGGATCAACAAGCGGTTTGCCGGAGTCCTGAAACGTCTTGCCTAAAACCCATTGCACGAACATGCCAAATTTTGTTTCCAAAGAAGAAGTACTCTACGCGCACGAAACCCAAATAGCGCTTTACGGCGGTTCGACGGGAATCCGTGATCTTGGATTGTTGGACTCCGCACTCGCCATGCCCAAAGCCATGTTCGGTGGAGTCTATTTACATGCCGACGCTTTCGCCATGGCGGCTGCGTATCTGTTCCACATTGTTTCCAATCATCCCTTTGTCGACGGAAACAAACGGACGGGAACCGTGGCTGCTCTGACATTTCTAAAATTGAACGGCTTTTGGTTCCCGGGCGAATTAGATTTCGACGCCGCGTTGGAGTCGTTGGTTCTTTCCGTGGCGTGCGGCGAAACGGATAAAGCCGCGGTTGCGGCGTTTTTTCGTGAACATTGCGTGCCGGATCGGACCTGAGCCGGAACGAACATTCCTTCGCGCTGCGCGGCTAAAACGCAAGCGGAACGCTGAACGGAGACGATAATCGTCAAGATGAAACATTCTCGGGCTTTTACTTTGTTGGAACTTTTGGTGGTCCTCGGATTGATCGTGTTGATCTTCAGCATCGGTTTTCCGTCGGTCCATCGGATGTTCGTTCACGGCGAACTCAAGGCGGGCGTTCGTCAACTCCAGGGCGAACTCTATCGGACCCGATTGGAAGCGATGAAGTCCGGCAAACCTTTTGTCTTCCGCTGCGAATTCGGAACGGCGAACTTCGAAGTCGTTCCCAAATCGATTTTCGACAACTTGCAACAGAACCAAACCGGTTTGGGAGCCGTTGCCGTCGGACCGGAATTGCTCGAAACCGGCACGAACTCCGGGTTCGACGATCCCTTCACCACGGAATCCTCGGCGCCAAACCAACCGACTGTTTCGACTTCCTGCGGCGACCTTTACCGAAAAACCTTGAACGGCAGCGTCGTGTTCGGCTTTCCCCTCGGCGTCGGCGCTCCCGGCTGGTCGCCGCCGATCTTCTTTTATCCCAACGGCCGAACCAGCGAAACGACGTTCGTCCTGCGGACGGTCGGACAATACGACTTTCGGCAGGAACTCCGTCTGCGAGGCCTGACGGGGACCGCCAGCGTCGAAGGACAATAACACCCCCCAAAGAGCCCCAAGTGCAGCGCAGCGGAACTTGGGGGTCAAACCGCCAACAGACGCTACCCCCAAGTTCCGGCGGAGTACCGCCTCCACTTGGGGCTCCTTAAACATTGAGGGTTTCCGTTTGCCGATTTGAATGATAGAATTTATCGAAGATTCCTGCGCCGGAGTACCGGCTAAATGTTGGGGACAACGATTGATGAAGTTTTTTCTTTCCTGCCTGTTGGCGATTTTTCTTCTCGGCGCGGACGTTGCCGTTTCGGCGCAACCGTCGGCGAACGTTCCGCTCCCGGGACAACTGCCCCGTTGGACCAGCGCCGGCGGCGTAATCTTCCGTTGCCTTTTCGACCGTTCCAGCGACGCTCTCAACAGCGATACCTGGCCCGACTACTGGACACGAAAAAAAGGAGTCGATCAGGGAATTCCCTTTCCTGAACACGTTTCCATCGCAATCGTCGAAAATAGTAATCCTTTCAGCAACTACGCCCTACGGGTCGACGTCGACGGCGGCGGCGCCGGAGCGTTCACGCCGAAGATTCCGGTTCGCGGCGGCATGAGTTACACGGCGAGCGTTTACGTCGACGCCGCCCAACTCGTTTACGACGACGTCTATCTCCTGCTCTCGTTTTACGGTCCCGAGAGTTCGAATCCGTTGCGAACCGTCGTGTCGGAAAGCGTTCGCAACACCGGCGGCTGGCGGCTCCTCGAAATCGGACCGATCGTCGCCGATATGAAGGGCGTCGAGTCCGCGTCAATCGGGTTGCTGGTCGTTCCGACCACGAGACAGGATTTCGGAGCCGTCGTCCATTTTTCGAACGTCGAGCTGAAAGAGAGTCCGAGCGTCACGCTGACGATGCCGAACAAGCATCATCTCTTTTTCGACGTCAAAGAGATCGACCTCGACTGCAAGCTCAGCGGCGTCGATCCGGAACAGGGATCGATTTCCTTTTCTCTGGAAGACGCTTTCGGTCGGGTGATCGCCAAACGGGATATCGAGATGATGATCGACAATCTTCCGGCGGGACAATTCGTCGTCAATCCGAACGACCATTGGACGGTCCTGTACGGTCAGGCCGTCTGGCGGTCGCTGCCGGTTCTCTCGCCGGGATTTTATCGAATCCGAATCGCAACGCCGAACGCCTATATTCGACGGCTTCGACTTCCGGAAGGCGTCTTTTTTCGGGATCCGCTCCTCGACGCGGAACCGTTGACGTTCGCCGTGCTGGCATCCGGAAACTTTTTGCCAAGCGGCGAGTTCGGTTGGAATCTCGACGGCATGAACCCCGACGACATCGCCGAGATTCGTTCGCTCTTGGCGCAATCCGGCGTCTCCCGACTGAAAATTCCCGCCTGGTTGCCGAACGACGCCGCGATGCGCGACCGGCAAACGCTTAATTGGCTCTGCGACGAATTCGCCCGGCAGCAGATCGGTCTGGTCGGCCTGCTCCATCCGCCGCCGAAGGAGATCCGCGACAAAATCAAGCCCGGAGAGATCAACGCCGGTTCGGTGTTTTCGATGGCGCCGAGCGATTGGGTGCCGACTTTGGAACGAACCCTGCAGGAATTGTCGTTGATCGTCAAGGATTGGCAACTCTCGACCGATACCGATCGTTCGTTTTCGACCATCCCCCTCTTCGAACGCCAGCTCGCCGAAATTCGGAAAACTTTCGACAAGAACCATTTCGGTTTCGGGATCGGATTCGCTTGGAACTGGGAGCAGGAGATTCCCGTTCGATTCGAGGAAGTCGCCGAAGGAGCGGAGTTGCCGAACGAATTCGTTGCGCTGACCTCGGAGGTTCCGCTGTCTCCGAACGAACTGGGGCGATACCTCGACGCCTCGGCGGCGAGCGGCGTCCGGCGTTGGGTTTCGCTGCAACCGTTGCCGATCCGGACCTATGAACTCGAAGACCGGATTCAGGATCTCGTCGAGCGAATGCTCGTCGCCAAAGCTCACGGAGCGGAAGCCGTCTTTCTTTCGAAGCCCTTCGACAACCGCAGCGGCTTGTTCCATATCGACGGCACGCCGACCGAGTTGTTCCTTCCGTGGCGGACCACGGCGTCGATGATTTCCGGCAAGGCGTTTCTCGGAAGCGTCGTCCTGCCGAACCGAAGCCGGAATTACAACTTCGAACAGACCGGCGGCAGGGCCGTGATGGTCGTCTGGAACGAAAAGGCGACCGTCGACAAGCCCGTGATCGAATCGCTGTTCCTCAGTGAAGACGCCGAAATCGTCGATCTTTGGGGCAAACGGATCCGGATCGAACACGACGGTCGCAACCAACTCGTTCCGGTCGGACCGCTTCCGGTGTTCGTCGTCAACCTGAACGCCGACGTCGTCCGGCTCCGACAGAGTTTTCTGGTCGTCAAAAAAACGATCCCGGGTTATCCGAACCGAAAAGTTCCCTTTCCATTGAAGATCAGGAATTTGACGCAATCTCCCTTGGCCGCTCAAATTTCGATCGTCAGTCCGAACAACGACGACTGGAAAGTCTCGCCGTCGATTCAGTCGGTCCAACTCGACGCCGGAGCGGAGGCCGAACAGCGTTTCGAGTTGATGTTGACGGATCGGGCAAACAGCGGCGTCCAGCCGTTTCGGTTCGACGTCAAAACGACCGGAGCGGAGCCCTTGGATTTCAGCGTCTACGACGAATTGACGGTCGGCGACCCGGATCTTTCGATGGAATTTTCGACCCGGTTAAACAGGAACGGCGATCTCGAAATCTTCCAAGCCTTTATCAACAACGGCGAAACGCCCCGGACTTATACTTGCCGCCTTTACATCAGGGGCCGCGAATCTCCGTCCGCCTCGATCACCCGGCAGGGTTACGGACGGATCGAATCGACCTATACGATCAAAAAGGGCCGCGAGTTGCTCGAACAGGGCGTCCGACACGCCATGCTCCTGGCCCAACCGATCGGCGGCGGACAACCGATCGTCTACACTATTCCCCTTGAGTCCCCATCCCCTTGAGGAAAACTGATCCGATGCAACTCCAAACGCTCGTTTCCTGGCTCGACGAACGCTATCCGGCGGCGACGGCGGAAGACTGGGACAACGTCGGCCTGCTGGTCGGCGACCTCGCGGCAGACGCCTCCAAGGTCTTGACCTGTCTGACCCTGACGCCGACCGTCTGCCGTGAAGCGATCGAAAAAAAGGTCGATTTGATCGTTTCGCATCATCCGTTTCCGTTTCGGCCGCTCAAACGAATCACCTCGGAAACGATTGAAGGTCGCCTGCTGTTGGAGCTGATTCGAGCCGGAATCGCCGTTTACAGTCCCCATACGGCCCATGATTCGGCTCCTGACGGCGTCAATCGCCAACTTGCGGATCTTTTCGAACTCGTCGACATCGAGCCGCTGAATCCGAACGGCTCCGGTCGAATCGGCGATCTTCCGGAATCGAAAACGCTCCAGGAACTCTTACGCGGCATCGAAAGACGACTCGGACGCTGTTCTTTCGTCGGCGAACCGGCAACGGAAATTCGCCGTGTCGCTCTCGGTTGCGGAGCCGCCGACGGGTTTGTCTCGACCGCCCACGAAAACGGAGCCGATCTGCTTCTGGTCGGTGAGGCAAGGTTTCATGCTTGTCTCGAAGCGGAATCGCTCGGCTTGGCGTTGATTCTTCCAGGACATTTCGCCAGCGAACGCTTCGCTGTCGAGACCTTGGCCGAAAAGATTGGAGCGGAATTCCCCGAATTGTCGTGTTTCGCCAGCGGAACGGAACGCGACGTCTTACGCCATCCCCCCATTTAGCCGGTACTCCGGCGTCTCGATCTTTGCTTCACCAAACAGGGAAGTTTAGCAAAACTCTAACGCCACCCCTTGGCAAAATTTAACAATTATCCCGCTTTTACGTTTTATTCCGATTATTCCTTTCCGATAAGAAAAACATCCCGGCAAGAGTTTTTGGTCGTCCTTGAAAAAGCTCTCTTGCGGAGATTACGGAAAATATTGTATTGTTCCCGGAAATTCGTTGAAAAGGGTCTTCCTTTTCCCGCCTGGAAGATTTTGGTTTATGCGATATCGGATCGTTTACACAATTTTTCTCTTGACGCTGATCGGTCTTTGGACGACTTCCGGACCGGCGAGCGCGGAGAGTCCGTGGAGTTCGCCGGAGCAGGTTCCGTTTCCTTTTTCGGATCGAACGTTGGAGGAGGAGATCAGCGCCGGTCCGTTTCGGCAACCGCCGTCGGCGATCGGAACGGCTTCCGCCGGCGGTGTTTCGGAGGAAGGGAGAGAATACGGCCAATCAGCTCCGAATCCGAATTCGGTGCTCCGACCGCGATATCGAATTCCGGAGATCCAACCACAACGGAATCTCAACGCCAAGCAGGTTGCCGGAACGATTCCCCAAAACCTTCCTCCAACAGCGGCTCCGACCAGTGCTCCCCTGCAATCTCCGCGATCTCCGCAATTCGTGCAAACCCCGTTGGGTTCGCCGACGCAACGAGCCGTGAGTTGGCCGATTCCGAAATTCGAGCCGGAAAACGATCCTTCACCCGCCGCGACAAGGCAAGCGAGTTGGACGCTTCCGAAATTCGAACCGGAACCGTTTGATCCGACGCCTTCGGAAAATATTCCTTTACGGAATCGAAATGTTCGCGTCGGATCTCCCGGACATTTCGTCAACGATTTCCACGGCGGCGACGACTTGACCTGTCGAGTCGCGGACGGCGGCGTGTCGACGTTCCAGCATCTGGGAATCCTGAAACGAGGCCGGGGATACTGCGACGCCTGCGGATTCTCGAATTGTTCGAACAAGATGCTCCATCAATGGTTCGTCGACGGCTGGCTGACGGTCGGCTCCACGCTGAACTTCGATTGGCCGGAAAACAAAACCAACGAGCCGCTCCGATACAACGATCGGAACGGCGAAGTCGTGCTGAATCAGCTTTATCTTTCCTTCGGCAGGAAAATTGATCCGCGACGGAACAAATTCGACGTCGGCGGCCGGATCGATCTGCTTTACGGAACGGACTATTTCGCGACGAGTTCGCTCAATTTGGAAACCCGGGACTCCCGGTACAGCGATCCGGAATCGTTGACGTTAAGTCCTTACGAAGCGGATCTTCGTTGGAATTCGAACACGGGACCGCGACGCGGCGAAACGGCGGCGTTGTACGGATTGTCGCTCCCTCAGGCTTACGGCGAAGTTTTTCTTCCGTACGGATTCGGAACGACGGTTCGAGCCGGACATTTTTACTCCGGCATGAGTTTGGAGTCCGCGATGTCGCCGCTGAATTTCTTCTATTCCCATTCGTACAGTTTTATGTACGGCTCGCCGACGACCTTGACCGGCATGACGGCAACGACGCAATGGGACCGCCGCCTGTCGACGATCGTCGGAATCACGCAGGGTTCGAACGTGTTCGACAATCCAATGGACCGTGTTTGCTGGTTGGCCGGACTTCAATGGGAAACGTTCGACAAGGAAACCGAGATTTCGTTCCTCGTTCATTCCGGCAAGGAATCGGAGCGGGGCGACGACGTCCGGACCGGATACTCGCTGACGCTCCGACAATTGCTGACGAAGCGGCTGCATTACGCGTTGGAGCACACGCTCGGTTACGAAGACAACGCCAAGCGGATCAATCTCGACGATCGCGGTCCGGCTCGTTGGGCGTCCTTGGCGCAGTATCTGCAATGGGAGCTGAACGATCAATGGTCGGTCGGCCTGCGCGGCGAATGGTTCCGTGACGACGGTTTTTCCCGGATCGTGAATCGTCCGATGGATTCCTTCGTGTATTCGGTCTCCGGCAAGAACCTGTACGAGCTGACGTTCGGCGTCAATTGGAAGCCGACGCGATTCATCACGATTCGTCCGGAGCTTCGATACGACTGGTCGGACACGCGGGTGTTCAACAAGCTCGACGGCACGACTTCTGGAATTTTCAACGGCAACCGCGACATGTTCAGCGTCGCGATCGACGGCATCTTCCGATTTTAAGATGTTAGCCGCGTCGCCTGCGACGCGTTAAGCCTACCGAAACACGTCGGCGTCGATATGGTACGGCAGTTCCCCGGCGATGTAATTCGGATTGATGGAAAAGATACCGCCGACCCGGACCGGTCGGGTTCGAAAGGAGGCGGTCAATCCGTCGACCATTTGAATGTCGATCATTTCGGTCGGATTTCGCGTCGGCGTACAGAACTTGCAGTGATCCAAGGTCGGAACGAGCATGAAGCTTTCGATGCCGCTCATTTTTCGGCCCGGATACATATGTCCGGTCAGGAACACTTTTTGGCCTTCTTCGGCGTATTTCAGGATGTAGTCGGGAACTTTCCCGGTCTTCGGATCCGCTTTGATTTCGTCGAACGACAGGGCGATGTATCCCGGTGGAATGGCGTAAGAATAGGAATAGTACTGCCAACCGCAGCCGCCGAGTCCGAAGACGACGCAAAGGGCGACGCCGGCGGACGAGATTTCGAAGCCGCTCAATTCTTCCGAAGCGTTCAGGATCTTCCGCAGCGCCGTGACGCCCAGAATGATTCCCATGATCGGAAAGACGAGCAGCGCAAGGTGCAGGAACGTCAGGGCGGAGAGAACGCCGCAAACCAGCGAACCGACGGATTCCGCCGTCAACGAACGATAGTCCGTCGTGTGTTCCGGTCGGACCTCGTCGTAATCGTGATAGATGCCTTTCAGCGCGTCGTCGAATTCGGTTCTTTTCGCCATGGAAACGTCAATTTATTATCTGAAAAAGAGCCCCGAATGGAGGCGGTACTCCGCCGAAATTCGGGGGTTGAAGCGGCAACCATCGTACGATTGTAAAAGTTGTTTTGGCACGATCCCATGAAACCCCCAAGTTCCGGCGGAGTACCGCCTACACTTGGGGCTCTTTATGGAACTTTTGTCTCTTCGCCCGGAAACGGCACCCGGACGGCTTTGCCCCAGAGATCTTCGAGGGCGTAGTATTCACGGGTCTCCGGTTCGAAAAGATGGACGATGATATCGCCGTAATCGATCACGATCCAGCGTCCTTCTTTGTGTCCGCAGACGGAGAGACATTCGTCGCCGATCTCCTTGACGAGCTTTTTCTGGATCTCATCGCCGATCGAGTACAGTTGTCGGCGACTGCTTCCGGTCACGATCAGGAAATAGTCGAAACTCTTCGTCAGTTCGCGGAGATCGAGGATCACGATTTCCTGACCGCGATTCTCCTCGGCGACCCGCGCCGCTGCCAATACTCTATCCAATACGGGAGGAAGCGTCGAAATGTTCGTTTTTTCGGATTTAGACATTAAATTTTCTCGGTTTCGAGTTAATACCCGTCATCCCCGCGAAGGCGGGGACCTAGACGAACGGCGTTATTGATCGTTTGCATCCGTCAATAACGTGTGCAAGAGCCCATTGAAATCTTCTCTCTAGGTCCCCGCCTGCGCGGGGATGACGATACATTACCCTTTTCTCGAATGTTTATTCATCAATTTTGTACTGCGCCGACACGCTCCACAAAGCGTCGATAATCTTCCGACGTATCAATGCCGAAGGTCGGCTCGTCAACGACGCCGACCATGATGTCAAAGCCGTTGTCGAGAACGCGGAGTTGTTCGAGGCTCTCCGTTTTCTCAATCGGCGACTGCGGCAGTTTGGTGAGCGAAAGCAAAAAGTTCCGACGATAGGCGTACATTCCGACGTGTTGGTAAAACAACGGCGGTTCCTTGGTGAGCAGCTCGTCGGACCAGTTTCTCGGATGGGGAATCACGCTACGACTGAAATACAAGGCTTTTCCACGCTTATCGAAAACGGCTTTCACGCAGGAGGGGTCTTCAAGTTGGCAGCGGTTCCGGATCGGCGTCGCCAAAGTCGACATCACGGCTTCGGGATTTTTTTCAAGCATCCGAATCACCAAATCGATGGAATCTCCGGAGAGTTCCGGTTCGTCGCCCTGAACGTTGACGACGATATCGACGTCGCTCATCCCGGCGGCGACTTCCGCGATACGGTCGGTACCGCTTGGGGCGTTCGGATCGGTCATCATGACGTTTCCGCCGAATTTTTTGACGGCGTCGAAGATTTCCGGATGGTCGCAGGCAACAGTTACGGAGCGCGGCAGCGTCGCTTTGCACGCCGCTTCGTAGGTATATTGGAGCAGCGGCCGACCGGTGTCGGCCAACAGAAGTTTTCGGGGCAGCCGCGTCGAAGCGTAGCGGGCCGGAATGATAATCGCGCTGTTCATAAAACGGTTTTCCCCATTTAGCCGGTACTCCGGCGTTCAATTTCCTCCAAAGTGTATCGAAACGGCAAACATTCGTCAAGCCGCCGCCGAGTATTCGGTCGGTGTCCCGCTTGCGTTTTAGCCGCGCAGCGCGTCTTTTGTCCTACTACCCCGCCAAACCAAAACTTGCTTTTGCCACGGAAAGCACGGAAAGAAACACGGAAGGGATTTTGAAGGGGTTCTCTCCGTGATTTTCCGTGTCTTCCGTGGCAAATATCCACAAAATATAATTTGGCGGAGCCCTACCCCGGACCCAACGTCACGACGTGGAACGGTCCCGCCGGATGCGCGGCGAAATAATCGTTCAATCCGTCCAGCGTCAGCGATTGCACGGCGGCTTCGATTTCCTGAAGCGACCGGATTCGACCGAGATGATACCAGTCCCGCGCCAAGGAAGCGCAGCGGGAGGCGGTCGATTCCTGTTGCAGGAGGAGATCGCTCCGCAGCCGGGTTTTGAGTCGACGCAGTTCGTCGGCGTCGATTCCCAAGCGGAGTCGGTCCAACTCGGCGAGCAGGACGTCGAGGGATTCCCGGGCGCGATCAGAGCCGGTTCCGCAATAGCAAAAAACTCCGGCGCGGTCTTTGAGCGTCACGTGGCTGGCGTAGACGCTGTAACAGAGTCCGCGATTTTCCCGGAGTTCGTTGAAAAGTCGATTATCCATTCCGCCGCTCAGGATTCCGACGGCGCAGCGGGTTTCCAAGGAGTTCGGCTGCGAAAACGCCGGACAGGGAAACGCGACACCGATCTGCGTCTGCGTGGAATCGTAGGGAAGATGGACGAACGTTTTTCCAACGGTTTTCTCTTGAATCAGCGGCGTCGGCTGCGGTTTCCAGTCACCGAAGAGGGTTTCGACGTGATCTCGGAGCGAATTCCAATCGAATCGGCCCGCAACGCTCAGAATCGCTCCGTTCGGCTGGTAAAACGCGGCGTGGTGTCGCCGAATATCGGTTATCGTCAACCGTTCAATGCTTTCCTCGCTGCCGATGCCGGAGCGGCCCCACGGATCGGGAAAAAATTGCCGCTGCAATTCGAGAATCATTTTCTGCGCCGGATCGTCTTCCAAGGCGTAAACGTCTTGGAGGGCGACCAGCTTGGCAGCGTCGAGTTGGTCTTCCGGCAGATGGGGAAACCGAACCACGTCACGGAGCAGTTCAAGGGCCGGCAGCAACTTGTCGGCGAGGAGCGACGCGGAAAACCCGGTATGGACGCAGACGACGCCTTCGGAGGTTTCGCAGCCGATATTTTCGAACGCTTCGAGAAGGGTTCGGCTGTCGCGGCTTCCGGCGCCGCGCAGCGTCATGTCGCAGGTCAGGTTCGAGAGTCCGGCGAGTTCCGGCGACTCGTAGACCGGTCCGCAGGGAATCGACAGCGTCCACGACACGGACTCGCCCCGACTCATCGACTCGGCGAGCAGCGTCAACCCGTTGGACAACTGATGAACGAAGTACAAACGACTGCTCCCCATTTAGCCGATACTCCGGCGCGTTTTGAAACCGCAACGAGAAAGTTGTCAAAGTTTGAATCTTCGGCCTGAACGGCCAGTGCGTTACAGCCCAGGGCAAGGCGTCCTCGCCGTCGCCCTGGGTGAATGAGCTCCTCGAAAACAGCCGCCCTGAAAGGGCAGTGCAAGGTCGGTACTGCACTGTCCTTTCAGGGCGAATCAATCTTTCCGCTTCCGTTTCCCAGGGCGTTTCCCTGGGCTGTGATGCAATGCCCCTTGGGGCGAAATCGACAAACGCCGATTGCGCTCTATTTTTCGCTTTTCACAGAATTACTTTTTCGGCGGCTGCGGCGGAATGTTCACGGCGGCGGCAGGCGCCCCCGGCGGCGGCGCAACAGGAGCGTTCGCTCCGCTCGGTTTCGGCGGCGGCGTGGCGACGGTCGGTTTCGCCTTCGCGGCAACGGGATCGCCGTGCGACGGCTCCGGAATCGTTTGGATCAGCTTTTCGATGACCTTGTTGACGTCGACTCCTTCGGCGTCGGCGTTGAAGTTCGTGAAGATACGATGCCGCAGCACCGGAAACGCCATCGCCCGGATATCGTCGCCGGAAACGGCGAATCGACCGTTGAGAATCGCTCGGGCTTTCGCTGTCAGGATAATACTCTGAGCCGCTCGGGGCCCGGCGCCCCACGCCAACCAGTTTTGGATGAACTGCGGACTGTACGATTCTTTCGGTCGGGTCGACCGGACCAATTCGACGGCGTAGTCGACGATATGCTCCGAGACGGCGACTTGCCGCACGAGATTTTGGATCCAGACGACGTCTTGGGCCTGCAACACCGGTTCGATGTCGACTTTTTTCGTTTGCGTCGTTCCCATGACGATTTGCCGCTCTTCGTCCTTGGTCGGATAACCGATGTAGATCGAGAGCATGAACCGGTCGAGCTGGGCTTCCGGCAGCGGATAGGTTCCTTCCTGTTCGATCGGGTTCTGTGTCGCCATGACGAAGAACGGCGGGTCCAATTTATAGGTTTTTCCGGCGACCGTTACCTCGTATTCCTGCATCGCCTGGAGGAGCGCGGCCTGTGTTTTCGGCGGCGTTCGGTTGATTTCGTCCGCCAGCGAAATATTCGTGAAGATCGGTCCGCGAACGAATCGGAAGTTCCGTTCGCCGGTTACCGGATCAATGTCGATGATTTCCGTGCCCGTGATATCGCTGGGCATCAAGTCCGGCGTGAACTGGATGCGGCCGAACTTCATCTGGAGCGCTTTGGCGAGCGTCGCCACGGTGAGCGTTTTCGCCAATCCGGGCACGCCGACGGTCAGACAGTGTCCGCGGGCGAAGATACAGATCAGCATCTGTTCGAGCATTTCGTCCTGTCCGACGATCACTTTATGAACTTCTTTGAGAAGTTTTTCCTTGGCCTGACAGACACGTCGGACCATTTCTTCCGGACTCATGGACGGCGAAGCGGCAGCGGGAGCGTTGGACATCGGATTTCGGTTCGGTTGAGGAAAGGAGGAAAACCAGTCGACGATTTTACTCGATTTTCTTCGAGAAAGCATCCCCCCGAAAGAAAACGGCGAAACTCCTCAAGAGCCGGGACCTGTGGTCCCGTCCCAAACAACGGGTATCGTCGAACGCAAGGACCGTCAGTACGGCGAGTACGCCTTCCTTCCGGCTTTTATTTTTCGTCCTACAGCGTTCGGGTCGCGATTTCTTCGGTCAGTTTGGCGATAAACGAATCAAGCGGAACTTCGCCGAGTTCGCCTTCTTTTCGGCCTCGCAGGGCCACGGAGCCGTTTTCGGATTCCTTCGCCCCGACCACGGCCAAATACGGGACCAAATCGAGCCGGCCTTCACGGATTTTCGCGCCGATTTTTTCGCCGCGCAAATCACAACTCACGCGGATTCCCCGTTCAAGAATCTTGGCTTCGACCTGTTTGGCGTAGTCGTCGAACTTTTCGCTGACGGTCAAAATTCGAACCTGTTCCGGAGCGAGCCAGAGCGGAAACGCCGCCGCGAAGTGTTCGATCAAAATTCCACAGAACCGTTCGAACGAACCGAGCGGCGCCCGATGGATCATCACCGGCGTGTGCGGCTTGTTGTCCGGTCCGACATATTCCAAATTGAACCTTTCCGGACTCGGCAGATTGTAATCGAGCTGCACCGTTCCGAGTTGCCAACGGCGACCGAGACAATCCTTGACGACGAAATCCGCTTTCGGACCGTAGAACGCGGCTTCGCCCTCGACGATTTCCAAACTCGGCAGGTTCATTTCCCGGCAGACCTTTTCCAATGACGCCTGCGCGATCTTCCAGTTCTCCGGCTTGCCGACGTATTTATCGCTCACCCAGTCACGAAAACTCAAACGAACCTCGAAGTCGTCGAAGCCCATCGTTTTCAGTACGGTGAGCGTCATGTCGATGCAGGAACGGAATTCCTCTTCGACCTGTTCCGGCGTACAGAAAATATGGGCGTCGTCTTGCGTGAAGCCCCGGACCCGGGTCATGCCGTTCAGTTCGCCGGATTGTTCGAAGCGGTGCACGCAACCGAACTCAGCGATCCGGATCGGCAAATCCCGATACGAATGGGGTTTCTGCGAATACACCATGACGTGGTGCGGACAGTTCATCGGACGCAACAGGAATTCGTCGCCGTCCTGCATCTTGATCGGCGGAAACTGGCTGTCGGCGTAGTACGGATAATGCCCCGACGTTTTATACAGTTCGATGCTCCCGATCACCGGCGTGTTTACCGAAGTATATCCCCGTTTCGTCAACTCCTCCATGATGAACAGTTCGAGCTGTCGTCGGATGATCGCCCCTTTCGGCAACCATAAAACCAAGCCCTGCCCGACACGGGGATCGATCGCGAACAGTTCGTGTTTCTTGCCGAGCGCCCGGTGGTCCCGTTTCTTCGCTTCCTCAATTCGGTTCAAATATTCGTCAAGCTCCTTCTTATCGAAGAACGCCGTACCGTAGAGCCGTTGCAATTGCTGCTTGGAAGAATCGCCTTTCCAATACGCTCCGGCAACCGAAGTCAACTTGAACGCCCCGATGAATTTCGGCGACGGAATATGCGGTCCACGGCAAAGGTCCAAAAATTCTCCCTGTCGATAGAACGAAACCTTTTCCTCGGCAGCGAGTCCTTCCTTGACGTGTTCAACCTTGAGCGATTGTCCCATATTGTCGAGAATCTCGACCGCTTCGTTTTGGAAAATTTCGAGCCGTTCGAAAGCCTCGTCGAGTTTGATCAGATTCTGCATCTCGGCTTCGATTTTGGGAAAATCTTCCTCGGTCAGCCGATGTTCCATCCAAAGATCGTAATAAAAACCGTTGTCGACGGTCGGTCCGAACGCCAATTGAACGTTTTCGAACAGTCGCATCACGGCCCGTGCCATCAGATGCGCCGTCGAGTGCCGCAGGATGTCGAGCGATTCGGCATCCTTTTTCGTCAGGAGCCGCAACGTGACGGTTCCGTTTTCGGGCAGTGGGAAGTCGACGCCGACCGTTTGGCCTTCGTTATTGCAGCTATTGCATCCATCCGACGAAACCACGGCGGCGACCGTCGCTTTGGCCAGACCGGCACCGATTCCGGCGGCGACATCCATCGGGGTGACGCTTTTTTCGAACTCTTTGACCGAACCATCGGGCAGCACGACCTTTAGCATGATGAAAACTCCGTAAATGGGGCGAGGGGCAAAACAACTTGGCGGCAAGAAAATACCGTTAAATTATATCAACGGACCGCCCCTCCGCCAAGGCCGAGACACCGCTTGCCAGGAGACCTGCAAGTTCGGAATAGCGAACAAAGTATCGGTTTTGAGCGTAGTAACGGAGTCGGCAGGATGCCGTTTCTCAGATTTCTCTCGAAAACAAGGAGGTTTGCCATGTCCGTCGTGTCGCTCAACACTCTCGCCGAAGCGGTTCAAACCATTCCCGATCCCCGTTCCAAGCAAGGAGTTACGCATCCCTATCACGGAATGCTCGCCCTCGTCATCCTGGGTCTGCTCGCCGGAATGCCCTACGTCGCTCACATTCGACGTTGGGCCAAAAAACACTGGCACACCCTTCGAGCCCCACTGAATTTCAAAAAAACGTATCCGCCCGTCGAAACCACGATCTGCCGTGCCCTCGCCCGAACCTCCGTCGCCCAGTTTCAAAACGCGTTCTCGGAGTTCCTGAATGCCGTCCTCATGGAGGACAACGACACCCTTGTCGCCGCCGTTGACGGCAAGGTCGCCAAACAGTTTCACGACGCCAACGGCGATCCGCTGCTCCTGCTGAACGTCTTCGCTCACGAACTGAAAGTCACGCTCGCCGATTATTCGGTTCGCGGCGACAAGACGAACGAGCCCGGTTGCCTGAAAGCTCATTTGGAAACCTTGTTCTCGCAATATCCGTTCCTGAAATTATTGACCGGCGACGCCATTTTCGCACAGCGGCCGCTTCTCGAAGCGTTGAAGGAATACGGCTGCGATTATTTGTTTCAAATCAAAGAGAATCAGCCGGAATTGCTGGAGGCGGCCAAGACCTGTTTTTCCAACGCCGATCCGGACAAGGCGGACGACACGGTCGTCGAAAAAAGGGGGCCGACGTTGAAGTACGAAAACTCTGGAGCGACATCGAGAACGCCGAGTACGTTCGTGAACGGCTGAACGTTCCCGGTTGTGAAATTCTTGTTCGCGTGGATCGTGACGTCTTCCGTCCCGACGGGACGTTGAAGTCGCACGATTCGCGTTTCTACGTCAGCAGCCTTGATCCCGACACGGTCCAGGACTGCGATCTTCAACGTTTGATCCGCGATCATTGGCAGGTCGAGAACTGTCTCCACTTTGTGAAGGACCGTTGGTGGGACGAGGATCGGCATTATCTGAAGCAACCTGGTTTGGGTGATACGTTTGCCGAACTGACGAATGCGGCTCTTTCTCTGTTGCGTCTCCTGCAAAAAAGCGGCGAATCCCTTCAGGAAATCGCCGAAAACTTTCACTATTCCCCCAGAAAAGCCCTCCGACTCCTCGGCTTTCACAAAAATTAACGCTTGCAGCTCTCGTGAGGGTTCCTTGACCGAAATCGGTTTTTGTTGTCTAATCGCTAAAAAGGATTATTCTGTCAAGTAATAACAATTATCATTCAGGGTCGGTATTTTGGCAAAAGATCGAAAAGAGAGCGGTGGAAGCAAACCAAGCGGTAGAGGCAACGGACATCGACCACGCCGAGAGGATTACGTCAATTCGTTTCGCTGGGATTTCGTCGACGAAGGCGGCTCGAAAAACGACAATATTCCCGACGAGGATCTCTTTTTCGGTGAGCCGGCCGATTACGATTTCGCGGAGGAACCGTTCGAGGCGAGCAAAGCCGTCGCCAAACGAACCAAGGAATCGGCTCCGCAATCATCTGCCAAGGAACGTTCCGCGACGAAATCCGCTTCTTCCAAAGAACGTGTGGTCTCGAAATCCGGCGAAAAGCCGTCCTCAAGGAAAAGTGATGCTCGTCCAAGCAAGACGGTTGCCGTTCCAGTGCCGTCCCCGTTCGAGGAGGATGACGACGATCTCTCGTTGCCGAGTTACGGGAGGACACCGATTCCCACCGACCACGAATTGCCGCAACGCAGCCTTCGTGAGAAGGCGGACAAGAAAGCCGCTCCTTCCGCTAAACCAGTTCGGGAGCAATCCCGATCGTCCGTCCGATCGAGCCAACAGGAACAACGGGACCAGAGTCGGGAAGAATTGAGTCTGCGGGAACAACGTTCGAGCGAGGAATCCACGGCAAGGCCGAGACGCGAACAGATGGTCTGGGACCCCGACAAAAGGGAATATGTTCCGTTGATTGTTCCTGAAAAGAAACCCAGGCAGCAACCAACAGCTCCGGTTGCCGCTTCGCCGAAAAGAGAACCGGTTAAGAAAGCATCGGAACCGCCGAAAAAAGAAACGGCGCCTCGGCGTGAATCGGAATTCCGTCAAGAAAAACCGACAAAATCCGAACAACGCCCGTCCGCGTCGCGTCCGGCGACCTCCTCGGCGCAACCGCCTGCCGCTAAGCAACCCGTCCGTCTTGAAAAGGTTGAAAGAGTCGAAAAGGCTGAAAGAGTCGAAAAGGTCGAAAAAAAGCCGAAACGGGAACCTCGGCGGGAAGCACGTTCAGAACCCCGTTCAGAGCCTCGCTCAGAATCTCGTGAAGATCATCCGCAGCGGCGGCCGACGAATGAGAAGGAACGGGACCTCCGTTCCCCACAGCGAGGCGGCGTGCAGCCGTTTATCGAGTCTCAGCTTCCGGACCCGGCCGACGTCGAAGCCGAATCGACGGGATTTGCCAAGCTCGGAGTTTCCGAAACGATGCTCGAAGCCCTGAAAGTCGTTCGGTATCTCGAACCGACGCCGATTCAGGCCGGAGTTTTCAAACAAGTTCAAGCCGGTCGCGACGTCATGGGACAGGCCCAAACCGGAACCGGCAAAACGGCCGCCTTCTCGATTCCGATCCTCGAAGGCGTCGAAGAATGTCCGCCGGGAAACGATCCGGTCGCCTTGATCCTCGTTCCGACTCGGGAACTCGCCGTTCAAGTTCGCGACGAAGCCCTGCGGCTCGCTTACGGTCGGGATATTCGAATCACCGCCTGTTACGGAGGCAAACCGCTCGCCAAGCAAATCGCCCGGCTCAAGGACGGCGTCGACGTGATCGTCGGAACACCGGGCCGAATCCTCGACCTGCTCAATCGGCGAGCTCTGACCTTCGACGCTTTGCATTGGGTCGTCCTTGACGAAGCGGACCGGATGCTCGACATCGGATTCCGACCGGATATCGAAAAGATTCTCAAGCGAACACCGGAGTCGCGACAGACGTTGCTCTTCAGCGCAACGCTCCCGCAGCCGGTCGTCAGGCTTGCCGAAAAATATATGAGGGAGCCCGAAGTCCTCGACTTCTCGAACAAAGGCGTTGCCGTCGAGACCATCGAACAGTTTTATGTAACGGTCGACCCGGAACGAAAATTCGACGCCCTCGTTTATCTCCTGAACGAACAACAACCGAACCAGGCGATTATCTTCACACGGACCAAACGAGGCGCCGACCGCCTTGCGCGACTTCTTTCGAAACAGTTCAAGAGCCTTGCCGCGATTCACGGCGATCTCTCGCAGAACGACCGGGACCGTGTGATGGGACAATTTCGTGCCGGAACCTTGCGATACCTCGTCGCAACGGACGTCGTCGGTCGCGGAATCGACGTTTCGGGAATCTCGCATATCATCAACTACGATATTCCGACGTTTTGTGACGATTACGTTCACCGAGTCGGTCGGACCGGCCGCATGGGCCGCGAAGGCGTCGCCTTTACGTTCGTCACGGTCCAGGAAGGCGCCGAACTGACGAGGATCGAGATGCGGATCAACAAGCTCCTGAAACGAGCCGAACTGAAAGGATTCGAGTCGTTCACGAAACCAACCGATCCGGAAGCGACGCTGGAGGACGACGGCGAACCGAGAGTCGAAGCGAAACCGGTTTACGGCAAACCGATTCGAAAGATCCGACGCGCCCTTTAGGAAAACGTTGGATGTAGAAGTTTCCCCATTCTTCGCGCGTCGGAGGCCGACGCGGCTAACGACGAATTTTTCGGACTGTATTTACTCCCCAATCTTCGGTCTTGTATTCCGTTCGTTTTCTTCCCGCCGATCGAATCGTGAACGTCGCCGCCGGTTCCCGTTTGAGCGACGTCGCGGTCGAAGTCGGTCTGCCGATTCGAACCGACTGCGGCGCAAACGGCGGTTGCGGAAAATGCTCGGTGATCCTTCGATTTCCAGACGGTTCGGAAACGAAGCAACTCGCCTGCCGAACCTTCGTCGATTCCGATCTCGACGTCACGATTCCCCAAACGTCTCTTGCCAAGCGGGATGCCGACGTCGTCGTCCAACTGAAAACGTCGGCCGCGAAAACGATTCCCGAACCGTCCCTTTCTCTTGAACAATCCAGACGTTTCGGAGCGGCTTTCGATATCGGAACGACGACCTTGGCGATGGAGTTGATCGACCGGAACGGTTTTCCGCGAATCGTCGGAGTCGTCGGTCGGGCGAATCCGCAGCGAATGTTCGGCGACGATATCATCTCGCGGATCCAAAAAGTCGTTGACGATCCGACGAAGCTCCCAACGATGCAGGAAGCCGTTCGTGAAACGACCAACGAAATGCTCCGGAAACTTTCCGCCGAAGCGGGAATCGCAACGGTCGAAATCGATGAACTCGTCGTCGCGGGAAACACCGTCATGGAATATCTGTTTCTCGGAATCGACCCGTCGCCGCTCGGTTTCGTGCCGTTCACGCCGCCGATCTCCGTGTTTCCCGAACGGCGTGCTGAAGAACTCGGACTCGAGATGAATCCGAATGGAATCGTTCAAACGCTTCCGATTCTCGGAGGATTCGTCGGCGGCGACCTGACGGCGGGCGTCTTGGCGATGGAGATCGTCAACGAAACGGAACCCGTCCTGTTGATCGACATCGGAACAAACGGCGAACTCGTCCTTTGGACGGGCAAAGAACTCCTCGCGGCGGCAACGGCGGCTGGACCGGCCTTCGAGGGAGCCCGAATCGAACACGGAACGCTTGCGGTCCCCGGAGCGATCGAACGGGTTGATATTTCTTCTTCTGGAGACGTTTCGGTGCGAACCATCGGTCAGCGTCCCTCCATTGGAATCTGCGGCAGCGGATTGATCGACGCCGTTTCGGAGTTGCTCCATCGCCAATTGATGAAACCGAACGGTCGCTTCAATCCCGAGACGCCGTCGAAGCATTGGAAAACCGTGAACGGCAAGCCCGTGTTCCTATTGGACGGCTCGATTTATTTGACGCAACGAGACGTCCAGCAACTCCAATTGGCCGGCGGAGCGATTCGCGCCGGAACCGAATTACTGCTCCAACACGCCGGTTTGACGGTCGGGAACCTGAAAACGCTTTATGTCGCGGGCGGATTCGGCAGCTTCATTGCTCCGCAACATGCTCGGCGGATCGGTTTGTTGCCGCCGGAGCTTCCTTTGGAGCGGATCCGATTTTGCGGCAACACCTCGTTGGCCGGAGCGCGACGCGTCCTGATCGACGGACAACCCCTGAATTGTCCGATTCGACATCTTGAATTGGCGACCTTTCCGGAGTTCACCGAGGTGTTCGCCCGAAGCATGATTTTCCCCGTCGGCGAATGAATTAGTCGAAAACCAAATCGGCAAAGAAATCTTTGGGGGCCGCCGGTTTTTTGGGCGGAACCGGTATCGCTTCGACAATTGGCATGTCGGGGATCGTGCTGCCCGCATCCAACCGGACCGGGGCGGCTCGCTGCAATCCCGCTTTTTCCAAAAGCGAACGAGACAACATGTCTCCTTCTTGAAGAACTTCTCCCGGAGGCGGCCCAGTCGCCCCATTTTTCACGGGACTGTACTGTAATTGAAAGACATGCTTCGAAATATGCAACGTTTGTCCGGGATCGACCCGATGATCGTTGACCCGGACGCCGTTCAACTTAACGCCGTTGGTACTCCGTTGATCGAGAATATACCAATATCCATTCGAAAGAACGAGCTTACAGTGGGCGCCCGAAACGTTACTGAAACGAAGAACGATATCGCAGTCCTCTCTGCGTCCGATGAGCAACTCCTGTTTTCGAAGAGGGATCGGATCGCCTCCTCCCATGGGTATCAATTCGCCGTACATGCTCGGTACAAATTCGAAGATAGATGTTGCCTGAAAACCCAACGTCTTGTAATAGGATAATCGAAGCCGACTTTTTTTCAAGCCGGAAAAAATGAAAGAACGAAGAGTGTAATACCGTTTTCGCCCCCCTCTCACCGTCTCATCTTTCCAGTATTACCCCTTTTTCCCCTACAATCGGTTTATTTTATAAAGTCGATTAAACCCTATCGTTCGGCACGGCCGATACACCCCAATGGAACATCCTAGTATTATTGAAATATTGTCTAGGGAAAGACTGATATTTCATGAGTTATGCAGGAAAGGTAAACTTATGTCCTGTCGAATATTTTTGGTCGGCGTCGTTTTTGTCGGCGCAGCTGTTTTTTCATCGGCTCTTACTGCTCAAGTTCAATCCGGACACCACACCGGCTTGATCGTTTTGCCGTTTCGCGCTGTGGAGACAGAGGAAACGCTCGTTCGAGGCCAGACCGATGCGGTCGGAAAAAAAGCTTCGAATTTTTTCGACAAGGTAAAGAAAACCCTGTCCAATATCATCAAAGACGAGGAAGAGATCGATCACTCCAGGGATAGAGATATGGACAAGGGACAAGATTCCCCGCGAGTCCAATCGATTCCGATGACGCCGCCGAAACCTGTTACGTCGCAGGATATTCGCAAATCCGTCGACCAAGCGGACGCGGTTCCTGAGAAACGTTCGCCGCCGCCGACCGCTCAAGCAGTTACCGTGTCCAAGTCGGCGGAACCCGTTCGGGAATCTCGTGAAACGCGGGAAGTCGTTGTCGAAATCCCCAAATCGGCTCCACCTGCTGAGAGCGTGGCTTCGTCCAATAACGACAGTATTTATCGACGACTCGAAAGTATTCGTAGTCAGGTTTTCGTTGACACGCTTCCGGAAACGGTGGTCGTACCGACTACTTCGTCTTCGGTTCCCGTCGCTTCGAGAACGAGCGCGGCTCCATCGGTACCGTCGAAAACGGTATCTTCGTCGTCGCCGACAACGGTTGATCGCCGTCCTCCACCGACATCTCCGACGTTCGCTCAGGATTCGACTTTTCGCGAAAGGTCGTCGACTTCTCGTTCGGTACAGAGCGAAGTCGAGGAGCGCCCGTCCGTGGCTGCACCGACACGTCGGATTGCAATGAGTGTGGAGCCCATGGAGGATCAGTGGGAAAACGACGACATCGAACCGATTCGAACTCAAATCACCGAAAGGAGAGAAGTTCGGGACGAAATGAAGCCCTTGTCGGGAGTCGATGTCGTCCGCAGATCGTCGGAATCGGCGTGGAACCGATCCGAGACGACATCCACGAAACCTCGGCAGTCCTTGGAAACTGAAGAAATACGAACCGAAGCGTCTTCCGTGGCGAAACCGACGACTTCCCTGCGAACCGAGGTTGTCTCCGCGAAGGAAACCGAATCGACTTCACGAAGCCAAGCGACGTTTTCCTCTTCTTCGGACCGGGAAAAAGCGTTGCTCGTCAGTCCGCTGATCGAGCTGGAAACCATCGGCGCGTCCAAAGCGATCGTCGGGCAGGAATCCTCGTACAGGATTCGGGTTCTGAATCGTGGAGGAGCGGTTGCCGAACAAGTCGTCTTGACGGTCGAAATTCCGAACTGGATCGACGTTTTGCCTCCGGACGTCAGCGCCGGAACGACCTCGATCGTCGGACGTGGTCCGAACAACGAAATACGCGACTTTGTCTGGAAAATCACGAAAATCGATCCGAAAAACGAGGAGCAGATCGTACTCCATCTCGTTCCCCGGCAACGGCAGACGGTCGACCTGAAGATCCGATATGATTTCCGCAAACCGTTGGCGGTCGCGAAGATCATCGTCCAGGAACCGACGCTCGAAATGGAGCTTTTGGGCCCCGGCGAAGTGTTGTGGGGCTCGAAAGTCAACTACAAACTGCTCGTTCGCAACACCGGCAACGGCGACGCGGAAAATGTTAAGTTGGAGCTGCTACAAACAGGTTCCGATATGAAATCCTGCGAACTTCCCCTCTTGAAAGCCGGGGAAGAGCAGATGATCGACGTCGACGTTTGGACCGGAAAGCAGGATCATGTCGATATCAACATTCAGGCGACGGGGGCCTACGATTTGACGGCAACGGCGATGAAGCGGGTCGTCGTCATGCGGCCGGACCTGAGCGTTCAGATTGAGTCGCCGGAGATGCAATTCGTCGGTAATCAAGTCGAGTTTACCGTTCGAACCAAGAACAACGGCAACGCAACGGCGAAAAATGTCGAACTGATCGCGACGATTCCGTTGGGGGCGAAATATGTGTCGAACACGGCTGCGGGGCGTCTGACGCCGCAAAATCAAGTGATCTGGAACATCGACGCGATCCCAAGCAGCGGCGAGTTCGTGGCGTCGGTCGTCTGCGAAATGAAACGGGAGGGACAATGCAAACTTGAGGCCGCGGTGAACGACAAGAACGGTCTTCTGGCAAACGGCATCGGAAACATCAACATTGAAGCGGTCGCCGACCTGAAAATGCAGCTCGAAAACCCGCAAGGACCGATCGAAGTCGGTCAGGAAGCCGTGTTCGTGATCACCGTCACCAATCGCGGCACGAAAACGGCGGAAGATGTCGAAGTCGTCGCAGCCTTCGCTCGGGGACTCGAACCGTTCGGTATCGAAGGCGGCAACGGAACGATGAACGACGGCCAAGTGATTTTCGACAAGATTCCGACGATCAGCGCGGGCCAAACGTTGACGCTGAAAGTCAAAGGCAAAGCCGATCGACCGGGAAACCATCGTATCCGAGCCGAAGTGATTTGTCAGGCGGTCAACGCTCACCTCGTTTACGAACAGGCGACGTTTTTCTACCAGAAACAAAAGGGAAAATCGGCCTTCATGGCGGAGTCGCCGAACACGTCCGGATTTTCGAACGTCGAACAACCGGCGACGCCGTTGTCGATCCAACATTCGGCAACGTCGCAACCGCTGAAAAACGCGCCGCCAACAGCGATTCGAACTCTGGAACCGTTGCGGTAAAAGAAGGGCGAAAGGGTGAAAGAGCGGTGTTCGCGCACCGCAGGCGGATGCGGCTAAGTTTCGCGGATGCGGCTAAACCTCAATGACTTCTTTGCTGAAGATGGTTCCGGTTTCGACTTCGCTCCACTTCAAGGCTTTGAGGAGTCCGAAGAGACTGGAAAAGTCTTCGGAAATATGCGTCTCGATCCGTGAAACTCGTTCCAAAGAGATCAAATACCGCAACGCCTCTCGGAGAACGTAGCCTCCCAGTCCTTGTCGAAGATATTGAGGAGCAACGATGACGTTCATCAACGCCGAATCCAAGCGGTTGTCATAAAGGCGTTGCGATGCTTCGTCTTTGACGTCGCAGAACGGTTCAGCCAGGCAAATACGAACCTGGGCGACCGGTACATTACTTTCCAAGAGAAACGCCGTGGTTTCGATCCAAGCGAATTGAGCCAGTGAAAGGGCGTCCCACCAGCTCTTTGCGTGGGGAAATTCTTCGTTTTTGCACTCGACTTTTTCTTTCCATTGGAGCATGTTGGGGAGCATCGGCGGCGTGTAGTTTGCCAATTCCCGCTGAAAACGAACCGTTTTTTGACGAACGCCGTAGCCGAGCAAGCGATACGCTTCAGCAACCGGCGCATCGGCATCGAACACGGCGAGTGGTTCCGCGACTCCATAAAGCCCGAGGTAATATGGAAGACTCGGTCGCGGCGAACCGCCGTAAATCTCATGGGCTCCATCCTCGATCAAAACGTCCTCACCGGCTTTGATTAATTCCTTGCAGAGCGCAACCGGTTCCGGGTAATCCGGGACGACTGCAACCATTGCGATGTGTCCGACTTCGTAGGAGAGATCGGAACCATCGGCGTTCGAACCGAAGCCGACATGGACGAAACCGACAGGGCGATCACCATCCAGCGCCAACAACAGTCGACGGGAATCGAAAAACGGCATCGCCAAGGGGCCTGTATCAAGTCCCGAAATGGTGAGCGGAAGAAAATGGGCTCGTGCCGGAGCGCGACGATTTTTCTGCCAAATCTCAAGCAGTTTCGGCGGGTCCTCGTTGCGGAAAGATCGGATCGTGAGCATGGATGCAAAACGGAATGATCGAAACGAAGAATTTCAACATCACCAAACCAGTCGAACGGAAGCTGGACGCCGAAAGTGTATTCTAGCATCGGTCGACTGGTCGTTCAAGCCGTTCGGAAACCTGTAAAGTTCAAAACAACTCGTCTTTTCGACCGAAGGGAGAAATCTTACCAAACCGATAGAGATTGAACTCCAAGTGTTAGCGTAGGACGATACGGTGTTTGGGAAGTCGAGGACGCGACTTTTCAAATTGGCTTCATGAAAAGAGCCGGGGATGGAGCCGGTACTCTGGCGCAATCCCCGGACGGTCCGGCCCTTTTCACGCAACTCCTTATTTCTACTGTATGAACCCCAATTTTTTCAGCGATAAGTAATGATCTCTCACAAAGCTCACGAAGGCACAAAGGGAGTTTTTCAAGAGATTTTGCGTTTTACGCGGAATTAATTCTTTTTTTCGAGAGAGTAGCGAAAAAGTTGATTTTTTGTCGATTTCGCCCCGGAGGGGCATTGCATCACAGCCCAGGGCAGAGCCGAAGGCGTCGCCCTGGGTTGCCAACGCCCCAAGAAATGATCGCCCTGTAAGGGCAGTGCAATACCGGTGTTGCACTGCCCTTACAGGGCGGCGGTTGGTGAGACCGGTATCCCAGGGC
>JAVBQW010000220.1:0-15519 GCA_031548665.1 Thermoguttaceae bacterium | reverse complement strand
TTCCAGACTCGGTCTTGCTAGATTGACATCAGTGACTGGAGTTCCTAGGTGTGCTTGTCCGATCTCAGGACGCGGTTTTGCTCTACCGACTCACGGATTTCGGCGTCCAGTTCGTGATTCTTCTCCGTCAAGACACGGTTTTGCTCCACCGACTCACGGATTTCGGCGTCCAGTTCGTGATTCTTCTCCGTCAAGACGCGGTTCTGCTCCACCGACTCACGGATTTCGACGTCCAGTTCGTGATTCTTCTCCGTCAAGACGCGGTTCTGCTCCACCGACTCACGGATTTCGGTGTCCAATTCGTGATTTTTCTCCGTCAAGACGCGGTTCTGCTCCACCGACTCACGGATCTCAACGTCCAGTTCGTGATTCTTCTCCGTCAAGACACGGTTTTGCTCTGTCGCTTCGCGAACCTTGTCGTTCAGCTCATTCTTTTGAATCGTCAGTTCCTGATTCTTCCCAGTCAGGATGCCGTTTTGTTCCGTCGTTTCACGGACCTTGGCGTCCAGTTCCTGATTTCTCCCCGCCAAGAGACGGTTCTGCTCAGCCGACTCACGAACCTTGGCGTCCAGCTCATTCTTTTGAGTTGTCAGTTCCTGATTCATCCCGATCAAGACGCTGTTTTGGTCCGCCACCTCGCGAACCATGACGTTCAACTCATTCTTTTGAGTGGTCAGCTCCTGATTCTTTCCGGTCAAGATGCTGTTTTGCTCTGTCGCTTCGCGGATCTCGACGTCAAGCTCTTGATTTTTCTCCGATAAGAGACGGGTTTGCTCTAACGTTTCATGGACTTTGGTTTCCAGTTCGCTGTTTTTCGCGACAAGCGTCTGATTCTTTCCGGACAATTCTTGACACTGTCCGTTCAATATTTGGATTCTTCCGGTCTGTTCGGCTTTTTGGATGAATATTTCCAAATACTTGTCGTTCAGCTCCTGATTCTTGGCCTCCAGATTGTTTTTCTGTTCAAGAAACAATTGATTGTTTCCGAGGAGCTCTCGATTTTGCGCGGTCAGCTCCAAGTTTCTTTCGTGTGCTTCTTCGCGATCTTTTTTTTCCTGCGTCAATTGGTCCGACAACTGCTTTCGCTCCAACTCATAGTCGGACTGGAGCTTCTTTACGACAACTTCCTGATTGGCGAACTCCTTTTTATGGGATTCCTTCAATCCGGTGTTTTCCTGACAGATTTTTTTGTGTTTGTCCGCCAGATCAAAATACCGGTCTTGATAGGAATAAAGATAATCTTCCGTCAACGACAACAGGACGTCGACTTCCGGTAATTTGATATCTCTTGTTTTTTGGGAAATGCAACGGATGTATCCGTCATGGAACGACAAATGGGTAATGTTGAAAAGTCCGTCGAAAAATTCCATGAAACTGGAAAGGAAGACGGTCTTTTTATGGTCTTCGTGAGGATGCAGACCGAAAGGCGTCGTCAAAACCAGCGTTCCGTTTTCCTTGAGCAGCGAGTGAAAAACCTTGGCCAGCGGACGATAATTCGCGAAATGCTCGACGATTTCACCGGCAACGATCGTATCGTATCCGTCGACGATCGACCTGTGGTGAAAGATATCTTCGTTGCAGAACTTCAATCGCACGGTGACGTCCGGCGATTCTTTCGCGAGCAGGGAATTCGCGTATTCGATGGCCGCCGGATCCTTATCGCAACCGACGACGTTGAATCCTTCCCGGGCGAGCAATAAGGCGGTGATTCCCTGACTGCAACCAGCGTCGAGAACATGGGGGCCCTTCACCTGATGGCACATCCAATGAATACGATCTCTCGCCTTGTCTTGAGTTTCGCCGCCCCAGATTTCCCTTAAATAAAGTTCCGCTATTCTATCACTTGACACGATGATTCTCCAACGTTGATGGTTTTGAGTGTTCGGGCGGGGTTCAGGCGGCGTGTTTCGACAGGATCGGTCGCTCATAGTGTTCGACGACTTCCTGGATCGACGAATCCATGACGACGGCTCCTTTTTCCAACAGCAATCCGCGTTGACAGAGTTTCAACAACGCGCCGCTTGAATGACTGACGAACAAGAGCGTTCGTCCTTCATGTTTGAGCAATGATTCCATTTTTCTCAAACTTTTTTCCTGAAACGCGAGATCGCCGACGGCGAGAACCTCGTCGAGAATGACGGTTTCCGCCAGCATGTGCGCCGCGACGGAAAACGCCAGTCGAACGCGCATTCCACTGGAATAACGTTTGACCGGCGTGTCGATGAACCGTTCGATTTCGGAAAACGCGATGATTTCGTCGACCCGTGAAAGAATGTCACGACGACGCATTCCCAAGATGTAACCGTTCATGAAAATATTTTCACGGCCCGTCATGTCGGGATGGAAGCCCGTACCGACTTCCAAGAGCGACGACACCCGGCCTCGGATGCGAACGCATCCCCGGTCGGGCGTCACGATCCGGGAGAGAATTTTCAACAGCGTCGACTTTCCGGCACCGTTTGCTCCGACAATACCGAGCGATTCACCTTGACGAAGTTGAAACGAAACGTCGTCGAGCGCCAGAAATTTCGTGCTTCCGTTTTTCCGTTCGCCGCCCGGCTCCGCACCGAGCTTGGAATTCGGATCGTCCCTTCCTCGTAGTCGCGCCCAGATCGACTGGATGTCTTTACGCAAAGATCCATGGCCGATCACTCCCAAGTGATATTCCTTGGAAAGATGTTCCACATGGATGGCAATATCGTTCATGATAAATTTCAGCGAATGTCGTCATAGAGCAGGCTTGGGCCGACATAGTACACTGTTTGCCGTAACGTGTAAAGATCAATTTTTTCAAGCGGCGGAACAAAACCAAACGTTAAACGATTGGCGCGGTTCTGAAAGATGACGACGTCGTAAGGCTTCGCCAGAAAACGACCGGCAATAAAACAGAGCACGAAGCGTCAGCGAGTATTCTGAGCACATTCCCTCGCTGACGCGTCGGGCTCTGAAAAATGACGGCGTCTTAACTCACAGAATCGGCGGCGGCGGCGCTCCGCCGCGTCGAACGGACTCGTAAGCGACCCAAAGCCAACCGAGTCCCATGAGACCGCGAAGAAACAACACCGGAATGAAAAAGATCAGCGCGTGGAGCGTCGCTTGGGCGGGATTCACGTCGAGAACGGCTTGCGTGACGAACATCGCGAAACCGACCGCCACGGCGAAGTAAACCCAGATAAAAATCTGGTCGGCGTTCATATACCACGCGAACGCTTCATAAAGAATCCAGAGAACGGCGTAAGCGGCTGCGGCGAGCGCCGCTTTCTTGTAAAGGTCCGTGCCAGTCAATACAAAGAGTTCCTCCCGATCCCGCATGACGTAGTATCCGAACAACGAGAGCGGAAAGCCGATCAAGAACAAACCGACGCCGCCGATCAGGTCGCGGGTTCCCGTCGACAATCCCTCCATGCGGCCGAGGAAAAGAGCCAGAATGACGACAAACAACACTCCGCCCGCCGCCATCGCGGCACGCATGGGATTAAAATCCATGTCGATCCGCTCGATCGGTTTCAGGATCAACTTGCCCGTTGTCGTTTTGCCGCCTTGCGAGAAATCTTCCGGGGCGTGGATTTTGACTTCCGCCTTCGGAATGTTGATGACCGTGTTACAATTCGGACACGGTCCCTTCAGCCCGGCAAAACGATCGCCGACCTGAAAGCGTTTCAAGCAACCGGGACAAACGACATTTATCGGCATGGGGGAGGGACGGAACCGTGGGCTCGTGGTTCGTCAATCTTAAGAGTTTATGTTGAAAAAAGAGTAAAATTTCCGTCATCCCCGCGCAGGCGGGGACCTAGACGAAAAACGTTGTTTACCATTTGCATCCGTTATTGACGAAACCTCTCCGCGAATCAAGGATGCAAATAAAATTTTGAAAATTGTTCTCTAGTACGCCGAGTTTAAAATACGATTCATTATGAAGTCCCTTGAAAACAGGGGACATCCGGGGGCTACGGCGGAGTACCGCCTACACCCCCGGCTCTTTTTAATGAAGATTATTTGAAATGTCGTGTACTAGGTCCCCGCCTGCGCGGGGATGACGGAGTTTTTCTCAAACTTCGAGCTTCCACGGTGCCCGATATTCGTAATGCAACAATTGGTTCGCGGCGTCGTTGCCGACGAACTGTTCCGTTTCGGCGTTCCAATCGAGCCGTTGACGCAAGGCCAACGAAATGTTGGCGATCTGGCTCATCGACGTGCTGCGGTGTCCGATTTCGATGTCGCAGTTCGGCGACTTTCGGCTCTTCATGCAGTCCAAAAAGTTCCGGGCGTGAAGCTCCGTGATCCATTGGTTGATGCCGAGCCCCTTGGGAACATTTTGCTCTTCGTAACGGAGTTCCTTCATCCGCTCGCCTTTTTCCTGGAACTGTCCGGGCCGCTCCGGCTTGACGGTGTATTTCCATTCGTCGGCGTACAGCGTGCCGTTGGTTCCGCGAAGTTCGATTTCTCCCATCGGACGGAATTTGTCGTCCGTCGCCAAACAGGGATTTCCGCAGGCTTCGTATTGGCAGAACGACAAGAGCCGCCCTTTGGAAAATTTTCCGTTACCGAACTCGAACATCGCCTCGGCGGTATCCGGCACGGTACGGTCGTCGTCGACGATGTAACGGCCGCCCATCGTACAGACGCTGCTCGGAGCCGTTTCGCCGCAGATCCATCGCATGGCGTCGAGAAAATGAACGCCCCAGTTTCCCATCTGGGAAGAATAAAGGTCCCACCAACGGAATTTGTACGGCGCAATCGTCGCTTGGTACGGACGTTCGGGCCGGGGGCCGAGCCAGAGATTCCAATCGAGTTCCTTCGGCGGTTCGGCGGCCGGAGCCCTGCCGACGCCGTCGGGAAACATGTTGCTCGGCCGGAACGAACGGCCCACGGTCACGTAACCGAGCAGGTTGTCGCCTCCCTTTTCGGCAAGACTTTTGAACAGCGGCGAACTGCGACGATGGATGCCGACCTGGATGACACGGTTATATTTTCGGCCTGCTTCGACCATTTTGCGGCCTTCGTAAACCGTCACGCAGAGCGGCTTTTCGCAGTAAACGTCTTTTCCCGCTTTACACGCTTCGACGGTCTGGATGGCGTGCCAGTGATCCGGCGTTGCCAAAACGACGCCGTCGATGTCTTTCCGTTCGTAAATTTTGCGGAAGTCGGCCGTCGTGAACGCCGTTTTGCCGAATTTTTCGTGGACCTTGTTCAAGGTCGTCGTGTCGACGTCGCACAGGGCGGCGATCTCCGCGTCGGCATGGACTTTGAAGGCGTCCAAAAGCTGACCGCCCCGATTGGCAATTCCGATGAATCCGAGTCGGATTCGGTCGTTGGCGCCGATGATTTGGGCGCCGGAAGTTTCCGTTTGCAGAGCGGCCAGTCCGAACGCCGCCGTCGCCGCACCGTGTTGAAGGAACGTCCGCCGGGAAATACCTGTTTTCATAGGGCTTCAATCGTTAGAAGTCGCGGTCCTACCGGAATGAATCAACGTTTCTGACGATATTATATCGAAGCGACAAACCGGTTTCAAGTACACGAAAATCCTCGTGTTCCCATGGTCGAGAGACTGGACCCCTTCGACGGCGGAGAGTATAATCGTCGTTCGTTCCGGATTTTCAGAGGCGATCAATTCTTGGTTCTCGGCTTAGTTGTCCTGTGCAAGTTCTCGGCTTTGTTTGTGAACGCAACTTTGATTCTGCCGCAAGACTGGAGGCTGGAGGCTGGAGGCTGGAGACCGGAGGGAACGGTTGGAAACCGGGAACTCCGGCCTCCAGTCTCCAGCCTCGTTCAATGTTCGGTGTTTTGTAACTTGCACAGTACAATTAGACAAAAGCAAAAAAAATGTTCGCCGAACAACAGCCGGAAAGGAGGCGGTACTCCGCCGGATTGACGGCAACGCTTGGTCAATGATTCCAATTCCAACAGCAAGGGCCCTCACCCCGCCCCTCTTTCGAGGGAGAGGAGACGGTCGATTGGGGACAAAAGGATTTAATGTCGTTTCTCACTAAGATTTTCGGCAAGGGGCGTCTCAATTACCGGAAAAAATACGATCTGCTGCAAGCAGCGATCTCCGGCACGATGTCGCAGGTCTACAAGGCGAAAGATCGGGAGACCGGTCAGCTCGTCGCCTTGAAAATCCTCGACAAAGCGAAAACCGCGGCCGTCGAAGCCCGATTCAAGGGACCGCAGTATAAAAAATGTCCCAAACCGACGGAAGGCGAAATCGCGATGATGTTCGATCATCCGTATATCGTCAAAACCCTCGACCAGGGACTCACGACGGACGGCGAACAGTACATCGTCATGGAATATCTCGAAGGAACCGGCCTGAACAACGTCCTGATGGTCCAAGAGGATTTGATGGCCGGCGGTCGAGTCTCCTATATTCGTCAGGTTGCCGAAGCGTTGCAAGTCGTCCACGAAAAAGGATTCATCCATCGGGATATCTGTCCGCGAAATTTGCTCTTCGTCGGCGATTTCGACGTCCTAAAGCTGACCGACTTCGGTTTGAGCGTTCCGAACAAGCCGCCGTTCACGGATCCCGGCAACCGAACGGGAACCGCCAATTACATGGCTCCGGAACTTGTTCGACGTCGAAACACCGATCAACGGCTCGATATTTTTTCCTTCGGCGTCACGGTGTTCGAGCTCTGTACACGGGAGCTTCCCTGGCCGCGAGGAGATTCCGGCAACGCCGCGATGACTCACGATCAGCAACCGGCGTCGATTTTCGACTATCGACCGACGATCAACAAAACCTTGGCCAGAGCGATTCACGCTTGCATCGACCCGGATCCGTCCAAACGCCTGTCCGACATGAAACAGTTCCTCAAAATGATCGCCAAGGTCGAACACGAAGACGAGTAAATCGTAAGTCCGGGGATTACGGCGGAGTACCGCCTCCATCCCCGGCTCTTTGAAAAAGATTATGAAATGTCCGTTTTGCCATCAAGACAACGATCGCGTCGTCGACACGCGAACCAGCGACGACGGTTACGTCATCCGGCGGCGGCGGCTCTGTTGCGCTTGCGCCAAACGGTTTACGACCTTCGAACGGATTGAGTCGACCAGCGTTCGTGTCGTGAAACGGGACGGCAGCCGGGTTCCCTTCGACCGCACGAAGCTGCGGCAGGGACTGGAACGGGCCTGTTGGAAGCGTCCCGTAACCGACGCCCAACTCTCGACGCTGATCGCTCGGGTCGAAGAGGAAATCGACTCCGCCTTCGAAACGGAAGTCGAGAGCAAATTTATCGGCGAACAGGCGATGCAACTGCTTCGGGAAGTCGATCAAGTCGCCTATGTTCGCTTCGCCAGCGTTTACCGAAAGTTTCAAAATGCCCGCGACTTCGTTCAGGAACTCGGAGATATGTTGAACAACCCCGATCCCGAACTTTCCACGCCCCGCCTGCCGAACAAACCCGAACAGCCGAAGTTCCGAACCCGAAAAGGAAAAACGACCGACCGTGCCGAAGAAAACTCGAATACTCTATTTGATTGACGAATTCTGGTCTCCCGCCGGCGGAACGGAACAAAATCTTCTTTGGCTGCTGAAACGGGTTCCCGAAGAAGAATTCGAAAAGCACTTCGTCGTTTTTTCGGCGGTTCGAAGTTGCGATCCGAACACGCTGCCTATCGTTCCCCGCCGTTTGGCCGAAGAATTCGGTTTCGGAGCGAAAAGTTGGCCGCGCCGGGTTCGGGAATTATCGAAAATCCTGAAAGAGCAAAAGATTGAGGTCGTTCACGCCTTTTCGAAAAACGGCGAACTGGCTGCAGCTCTTGCCGTAATGTTCGCCGGAAAGATTCCGATCATCGGCAATCGTCGGGACATCGGATATCATTGGACTTGGAAGGGCCTCGCGGTTTCCCGGTTCGTGCAGCGGTTTCGGCTCCGCTACGTCGCCAACAGCGAAGCGGCGAGGCAAGCCGCCCATCGACTCGAAGGAATCCCGCTGGATCGGTTCACGGTGATTCGCAATCCGATTTCCGAGGAACGCCGCCAAAACGGTTTGGAACGCCCCCTGAGTCGTCAAGAAATTTCGAACGATCTGCCGGAAGACGCTCTTCTCCTCGGAATGTTGGCGACGGTTCGACCGATCAAGGATCATCCGACGCTGCTCCGGGCGGCGAAAACGGTTATTGAGCGTTATCCGAACGCCTTCCTCGTGATCGTCGGCGAAGCGGAGCCGCCCAACCATCGGGAGTCCCTCGAAGCCTTGGCTCGGGAACTCGGAATCGAGCATCGAATCGTCTGGTTCGGACCGCTCGACAATCCTTACCGGATTCTGCCGCTGCTCGATATCGCGATTCTTTCGTCCCATTCGGAGAGTTTTTCGAACGCCGTGCTGGAATACGCTGCCAGCGGTCGGGCGATCGTCGTCAGCAACGTCGGCGGACTCGGCGAAATCGTCCGTCAAAACGAAACCGGCCTGCTCGTTCCGCCGGGAAACCCCGATGAATTGGCCGCCGCGCTGCTCCGCTTGCTCGACGATCCGGAACTCCGCCGAACCCTCGGCGAAAACGCCAGGAAATTCGCGTTTCGGGAGTTTTCGGAGCAAAAGGTTCTCGCCGCGTATCTCGATCTGTATTCGGAAAAATAATATCGTTAAGACGCGCTGCGCGGCTAAAACGCAAGCGGAAGTCCTGCCGTAACAAAAAAACGATGAAATCTTCTCTCGACAATCTTCGGTGTTGCGCGGCGACCTTGCGGAGCATTCGACATTTTTTCGACGAACTCGGATTCCTCGAAGTCCGGACGCCGATTCTTTCGGCGGATTCCGTCGTCGATCGATTCGTGGAGCCGATCGTGGTTTTCGATCCGAGCTTTCCGACGAATCGGCACGGAACGAAAACGTATTTTCTCCAGACGTCGCCGGAATTCGCCATGAAACGGCTGCTCGCCGCCGGATTGTCGGCGATTTACCAAATTACGCCGGTTTTTCGGAAGGGCGATCGCGGAACGATGCACAACGTCGAGTTTACGATGCTCGAATGGTACCGCGTCGACGACGATTACCAGACCGGCATGGATCTGTTGGCCCAATTCGTCCGGGAAGTTTTGGAAATCACGGTCCGACGCCGTTCGTTTCGGGAACTTTTTCTGGAGCGGACCGAACTCGATCCGCTCCGATCAACGTCGTCGGAATTCCGGAAACTTGCCGAAGACAAAAAGATTCCGTTTCCCGACGGACTGGACGACGAAGGTTGGATCGACCTGCTTTTTTCGGAACTCGTTCAACCGACGCTGGACGCCGTGATCGTCTACGATTTTCCGGCCTTTCAATCGCAGCTTGCCCGGACCCGAACGGACGGCGACGGAACCGTGCTCGTTGAACGGTTCGAGCTTTTCATCGACGGCGTGGAACTTGCCAACGGCTATCACGAACTGCTCGACGCCGACGAACTACGTCAACGGTTTCAAGCGACGAACGCCAAACGACGCCAAGACGGCAAGCCGGAACTTCCCGTGGAAAGTCGATTGCTCGACGCCATGGAACACGGACTGCCCGCTTGCAGCGGAACCGCGCTCGGCTTGGAACGGCTCTTCATGGTTCGGTTCGGCGTTGCGTCGATCGACGAGGTGTTTGCGTTTCCCTTTGAAATCGCATAAGGGAATGAGAGACGCCGGAGTACCGGCTAAATGAGAGAGAAAAAATGATGTTGCCCGATCGTCGCCTGTTTACGCTCCTGTTTCTGTTGTCGTTTTTCAGCTACGGGATGTTCAAATATTTTCTCGAGGATTCGATGACCTCGAACCGAACGGCGCTCGCCTTGGCGATCCTCAAGGACGGAACGGTCCGGATCGATCCGTACGCCAAGTTTTCCGGCGACGTCGCCTTCCGAGAAGGACATTATTATTGCGATAAAGCTCCGGGAGCGACATTCGTCTCGTTTCCGTTCATCGCGGCGGCCTACTACGGCTTGACCGTCCTCGGGAAAACCGATTTCGATGCGTATCGACCCGTCGACGAAGAAGGCCCCGACGTCCAGCGTTCGCCGAGCGTCGCCTTTCAGCTGCTGATCCTTGCCGGTTCCTTCGGCGTTTCGTTGGTCTGTGCTTTGGGTGTCGCAACCCTTTACGCTTTGGGAACGTTGCTCGGCGTCCCGCCCCGGACGGCGGTTTTCGTCGCGATTTTTCTCGGCTTCGGAACGATGTTCGGTCCCTGGTCGACCGTTTTGATGGGACACGCCCTTTCCGGCGCGTTCCTGCTCTTCGGACTCTGCGGCGCCGTTTATCTTTTAAGAACGTCGAAGAATTCGACGTACGAGCCGGGACCTGTGGTCCCGGAAAAACGGCTCGGCTGGACCGCCGTCGGAATTTCTTGGGCGTTTTCCTTTTGGGTGGAGTATACCGCCGCGATTCCGGCCTGTCTTCTCGGCTTCCTGGTCTTGACGCTCGCTTATCGGCAAGGTTTTTCCGTCCGGCGAATCGCGACGTTGACGGGCTGGATGGTTCTCGGAACCTTGCCGGTCGTCGCCTGTTTTTTCGTCTACAATACCTTGGCGTTCGGCTCGCCGCTATCGCTCGGATATCGATATGTTGCCAACTTCCCGAAAATGCAGGAAGGATTCTTCGGCATCTCGTTGCCGGACGGCGTCGTGCTTCTGAAGACGATCTTTCACTCGAAATACGGCATCCTCTGGTCTTCGCCGGCGCTTGTTCTTTTTCCGTATCTTGTGTACGACAACGTCGTGAAGAATCGGAACCGCGAACTGAACATCGCCTGTTTCCTGATCGTCGCGTACTATTTTCTTATCAATTCGTCGTACGCTTATTGGCCGCAAACCTATTTCGGACCGAGACATTGCACGCCGTGCCTGCCTTTCGCGGTGATTCCCTTCCTGATCGACTGGAACCGTTATACGGCGACGTTTCGAAGAATCCGTACGGTCCTTGTCGGCTTGAGTATCCTGATCGGCGTGATGGTTCTGTTCGTTCCGGCATCCAACGAACTGTACGACGCAAGATGGACGCTGTTTTTTATCACCGACAGCTTTTGCCGGGGAGGAGTCCGCAATCTCCTGTATTACGTCGGAGTTCCTCCCTTCCTGAGCATCGCGATGATTTTTGGCGTCTGGGGCGTTTTCGCCTGGTTATTGAACCGGACGATTTCGCGGCTTGCCTAGACCTTACTGAAAAGATTCAAGCAGTAGAGTGTAGAGATTGCAGCTCGGACCCGTGTTCGGTACTCTACACTCTACACTTTACACTTCCTATGCGGCGTCGCGTTCGGAATAGCATCCGAAATGCAGCGGCGTGCCCTTGCCGATCGATTTGACGATCGTTTCCGCGATCGCAACGGCTGCCAAGGCTCGTTGTCCGGAAACTTTGGGAACGCGACCGCTCTGGATGGCGCGAACGAAATCGTTCATCTCCAGAGCCAGCGCGTCGACGGCGTCGTTTTGGACTTCTTCCGAGGCGAAGTGTTCCTTCATGAAGGTCGGCGCGAGCTTGCCCGCTTCCTCGAAGGAAACGTTGGTCGGAGCGAACGTTCCGTCGAGAACCTTGGAATCGGGTCGCAAAAAGTTCGCTGTTCGGTTGCCGAAGTCGATCATCGCCGTCGTGTTCGCCGTCGTGAGCCGCATCGCTCGGGAAACCTGCGTGGAGACTCGGGAAGAGAAGAAATTCGCGACGGTTCCGTTTTCGAAACGGATTCGTGCGTTGGCGACGTCTTCGTGCGGTCCGCCGATCACGTTAAAACCGGCGGCGTCGACCGAAATCACCCGGGAGGGAACGATCGACAACACGAGATCAAGATCGTGAATCATCATATCGAACACCGTACCGACGTCCGTGCTCCGGAAGGTATATCCGCTGCACCGGACGGCGTCGATCAGGACCGGTCGACCGGCACGAACCTGATCGAGCAACGGTTCCGCGGCCGCCCACGCCGGATTGAACTCCTCGACGTGTCCGACCTGAAAAACGGCGTTCGATTTGGAGGCGGCGTCGACCAATTGTTCGGCGTCGGACCATGACGAACACATCGGTTTTTCCATCAGGACGTGTAATCCACGACGCAGGCAGCGGATTCCCATCTCGTAATGGGCCGATGTCGGAGCCGCGATCACGACGGAGTCGACCAACGGGAACAGTTCGTCCAGCGTCGCGCAGTCGACGACGTGATGCTTTTGGGCCAACGTTTTTCGAGAATGTTCCCACGGATCCATCACGGCGACCAAATCGACGTCCGGATGAGCCGCCGCTTTATCCGCATGAAAAGAACCGAGCCGACCGGCGCCGATGATTCCGAGCTTCAGCATAATTTTAAATGTTAAAAATTCCGTTAGCCGCCTCGCCTGCGAGGCGCTAAAGTTTGAGAAAACGCAACGTCGCTCAAGCGCGTCGCAGGCGACGCGGCTAACAAATTACCGTCGAACCGGAGGGGCCGGGGACGCTTCTTTTTGGAGTTCCTTTTCGACTTCGGGATTGCGCGATTCGCCGGTCATGTAATTGTCGACGGCGGTCTTTGCTTGCAGGTCTTCGTAACACTGGGCGATCGCGATTTTCTGTTTCTTCGAGAAAATATCGGCGATCAAGTCCTGTCGAACCTCGTTGATATCCGTAATCATCGGCTGTTCGACACCGAGACAAAACAGAATCACGAGGCTGTCGTCGACCTGAATAATCTGCGAGATTTCGCCCGGTTTCAGGCTGAAGGCTTCTTTTTCGAGATTCGGCTGTCCGCAATGCTTGCTGATCGGCGGAATAACGCCCCGGGCGACCCGGCTTTCGGCGTCCGACGAATACTTCTCGGCCAGGTCGGCGAAGTTTTCCTGCGTTCGATTCCGATTGGCGAGTTCCCAAGCTTCCAGAGCCCGACGTTGGTCCTTGGCATCCAGCGCAATAGCCAGACAACGAACCTTGGCCCCGAAATTCGCTTCGAAACTCTTTTGGAGATCTTCCTCCGTAATCTGGACCATGTTCCGCGACAGCCGTTTCAGCGCGAGCATCGGCCAAACCGTGTTGGCCCGGTAAACGTCCAACGGCGTCTTGAAATTCTGTGTCGCCAAGCGCAACCAAAGTTCGATGTTCGGCTGACCGTCCGGCTTGAGCGGCGCGTGGAGCATCGCCATTTCACGGATTTCGGCGTCAAGATCCGCTTCGGTGAGCGTAATGTTCTGTTTGACGCAGGCGAGTTCGACGATTTTTTTGCTGATCATTTCGTTCAACACCGTCTTGCCGTATTGCTTGAGGCAGCGGGCCGAGAGATAGTCGCGGCTGATCGTCTGTCCGTTGACTTTGGCCGCCACGCCGGGTTGCTGGGCCGCCATGGCGGGATCGCCGAAAACGACTTCGATCTGCGCTCGATTTTGGAGTTCGGTGAAAACTTCTTCGGCAACGGCTCGAACTTTGACGTCTTTCGCCTTCATCATGAGTTGGTCCCGAACCTTCGCGATGTCGACATTCTGCGGCTCAAGATGTTGTTCGCAGCGGAAAATCATGAATTGTCCGACCGGCCATTCGACGATCGACGAGACTTCGCCGGGCTTCAGGGCGAACACGACTTGGTCGATGCTCGTATGAACGGCGTGATGTCGAATCGGCTGGAGGAGTCCGCCGTAAGCTTGGCTGGCGGGGTCCTGGGAACGATTTTTCGCGATCGACGCAAACGCTTCCGGATTCGCCTGAACTTCGGCGAGGACTCGTTCGGCGTCGGCCCGGCTGCGGAGAACGATCTGCCGAACTTGGACGGCCGGTCCGAATCGGGAATCGAATTCTTTCTGAATTTCCTCTTCGCTGACATTCAGCTTTGCTCCGCCGATCTTGTTGATCGCGAGGATCGGCCAGATAATGTCCTGCATGTACTGCTCGGAAGCAATTCCGCGTTCTTTCTGGAGCAGACCGAGCCATTCTTCGGTCGAAAACTTGAAGGTCTTCGCCATGCGCTCGACCTCGTCGTTGACTTCCTTTTGGGTGATCGTAATGTTGAGACGCTTACACTCAAGTTGGATCAGGTATTTTTTGACGACGTCCTTGAGTTCCTCGGCGCCGTGTTGACGCAAGCACTCTTCGGCGAGGTCTTTTTCGAAGATTTTTTCGCCGCCGACGTCGGCGACGACATTCGGCATCTCGACGTTCGGTTCGTTTTTCGTTTCCGGTTTCGGAGCGTTCTGCGCAATTGCCGCGTTCGTCAGCAACAACGTGAAAAGCAGCGACAGGGTGAAAAAGCATCCTTTCTTCATCATTATCCTCGCAGTAAAGAGAGTTGGAGATTCCGTTCGGCCCGAGCCGGGCAGGCGGTTGCCTTCAGCCTCATGCTTGCCGCCTTCCGTCTGTCGGCGTCCACAAACACGAGAATTTTTTGGGGGGGCCGGTTTGCGGCATTTCGCCGAAACTTCAAGCCGGTCGCAGTATAGCGATTTTTTCGAAGTTCCGTCAAGAGAGATTTGACGGAATCATTCCGAGGAATATATTTTCGCCTCCGAAGCAAAGAGACGAAAACCGAAAACGATGAGTCGAACGCCATGTCCCCAAGGGAAACGCTTTCCGAATTTCCGATTTTCTCGAAAACGTTTACTTTGCCCGTCTCCTGCCGTATACTGACGAAGAGGTTTCACGTCAACCATTTTTCCCGGAAAATCATGCTGACACGACAATTATTGTTCATCGTTTTCGTTTGTTGCGTAACCTTATCGACGGCGGCTCAATCATTGCCGGAGCGGGGAATCTGCGCTCATCGCGGTGAGAACGGCGTCTTTCCCGAGAACACCGTTTCCGGCTTTGTGGAAGCCGTCCGGCTCGGAGCCCATCAAATTGAATTCGACCTCCGAAGGACCAAGGACGGACGGTTGATTCTCATGCACGACGCGACGGTCGACCGCACGACAAACGGAACGGGCAAGGTTTCCGACTTGACGTTCGAGGAGATTCGCGCCCTCGACGCCGGAATCAAGAAAGGAGAACGCTTTGCCGGAACGAAGATTCCGACGTTTGAGGAAGCTCTCGACGTTCTGCCCCGGAACATTTGGATCAACGTCCATGCTTACGTTTCCGATCCGGTCGAAATCGCGAAAATCCTCCATGAAAAGGATCGGGAGCATCAGGCGTTCGTCGCCTGCGACCGCAAAGGGGCGTTGGAAATCAAAAAGGAATACCCGAAAATCAAGATCTGCAACATGGAACGCCAGAGCGGCGACGTCTCTCGTTACATTCGCGAAACGATCGAGTGGAACTGCGAGTTCATCCAACTGGTGAAGCTCGGAACGCCGGACGAAATGCAAGCCTTGAAGAAAGCCGGCGTTCGGATCAACTATTTTCCCGTGAAGAATCCGAAAGACTTCAAGGAGCAGATCGAAGTCGGCGTCGACTTTCCCTTGGTCGACAACATGAGCCTTTATCTTGAAATCGCCCGGGAGTTGGGCGTGCAGTAAAGGAAACCACTGAAAATCCCAAAAACGAGCTGCGACCTGTGGTCGCAGTCCTTAAAAATCAAAAGATGTCTTCGGTCCCGGCGACGTTGGGATGGATTTTTCGAGGTCCCCTTAATCATTCAGAGCCGCGCCCGTCAGGAAGCGGTCCTTGGCGGGCCTCCGCTT
>JAVBQW010000077.1:0-7887 GCA_031548665.1 Thermoguttaceae bacterium | reverse complement strand
AAGCGGCCCAGCGCAAGGCCGCCGAAGAACTCGCTGCCAAGAAAAAGGCCGAGGACGAAGCCGCTCAGCGCAAGGCCGCCGAAGAAGCCGCCGCCAAGAAGAAAGCCGAGGACGAAGCTTTTTCTAACGCGAAAAAGGCCGCTGAAGAACTCGCCGCCAAAAAAAAGGCCGAGGAGGAAGCGGCTCAACGTAAGGCCGCCGAAGAAACCGCCGCCAAGAAAAAAGCCGAAGAAGAAGCGGCTCAACGCAAAGCCGCTGAAGAACTCGCTGCCAAGAAAAAGGCCGAGGACGAAGCCGCCGCCAAGAAGAAAGCCGAGGACGAAGCCGCTCAACGTAAAGCCGCTGAAGAAGCCGCTGCCAAGAAAAAAGCCGAGGAAGAAGCCGCTCAACGCAAAGCCGCTGAAGAACTCGCCGCCAAGAAAAAAGCCGAGGAAGAAGCGGCTCAACGCAAGGCCGCTGAAGAAGCCGCCGCCAAGAAGAAAGCCGAGGACGAAGCCGCCCAGCGCAAGGCCGCCGAAGAAGCCGCCGCCAAGAAGAAAGCCGAGGACGAAGCTTTTTCTAACGCGAAAAAGGCCGCTGAAGAAGCCGCTCAACGCAAGGCCGCTGAAGAACTCGCTGCCAAGAAAAAGGCCGAGGAGGAAGCCGCTCAACGCAAGGCCGCCGAAGAAGCCGCCGCCAAGAAGAAAGCCGAGGACGAAGCCGCCCAGCGCAGGGTCGCCGAGGAAGCCGCCGCCAAGAAGAAAGCCGAAGAAGAAGCTTTTTCTAACGCGAAAAAGGACGAAGAGGAAGCCGCTCAGCGTAAGGCCGCTGAAGAACTCGCCGCCAAGAAAAAGGCCGAGGACGAAGCCGCTCAACGCAAAGCCGCTGAAGACGCCGCTGCCAAGAAAAAAGCCGAGGAAGAAGCCGCCCAGCGCAGGGTCGCCGAGGAAGCCGCCGCCAAGAAGAAAGCCGAGGACGAAGCCGCCCAGCGCAAGGCCGCCGAAGAAGCCGTCGCCCAAACCGCGACGAAGAAAAATGACGAGGAGACGAAAACGGCCGAAACGCCTGCGGATTCTGAAAAAGTTTCCGAAAAAGCTCCGGAAAAACCGAACGCCGAGAATCGGGAAACGACGACGGATCTCGCGTTTATTGCCGTTGAAAACAATTCCCGTGTCAAAGCGGCGTGGTTCTGCTGGGAACCGAACGCTTTCGACGATTTCGATGAACAGTTCGGACGGTTTTCGGCCCGATGTTTTCGAAACGCTCAAGGAAAGATCGAAACCAAGACCGTGGAGCAAGCGGATTCTTCGGAGTTTTATACGGACGCTTTTCGGACGGGCAAGCCGTCGATTTCGGAGCCGTATCGTTCCAATGGCAACGGCGACGTCGTTTCCGTGACGGTTCCGATTCGGCATCGGAACAAAACGGTCGGCGTCTGCGGTTTCGATTGCGGTTCGGACGTCCTGCGGGCTGCGCTCGTTCAAGCGGTTCCTACGGACAAGGGAAACGCCTATCTTGTTTCGCCCAATGGAAAAATCGTCGCGGCAACCGATGATTCCGCGGTCGGTCGCCAAGTTCGACTCCTGTCGATCGATGAGAAAAAGCAATATTCCGTTACAGAATCGTTCGAAATCGCAGGAAAAAATTGGGCCGTGCAAATCGTCGTCGAGAAAACCAAATTGTACGGCGACGTTGACAAGCTCGCCGTCGAGCGAAAAAAAGTTTTGGACAAACTGAACGTCGATCAAGAAAATTTCAAGAAAACCGTTGCCGAAGCGACGAAATCGGTTGCCGATTCCTGTTCGAAATCGCTCGACGCCGTCCGGTCGACGCTTTGGCTCGTTCACGTCGCCGCCCTGCTCTTGACGCTGTTTGCCGCTTGGGGGATCGTGCTTGAAGTCAAACGCCGAATTGAAAAGCGGGAGGCGTGGTATCGACAAATTTTTGATGCCCTGTCCCTGCCGGTTTTCGTCGTCGACGCCGCGATGAATATTCTGCTCCAAAACAAATCGGTCGACGCCCGAAAACTCAAGCTCATTGAGGAACCGTTGCGACGGAATCAGGCGTCGGTTCAGGAGACCGTCGGCAACGTGCCGTTCGACGTCCGAACGAGTTCGTTGACGGATCCGCAAGGAACGAAAATCGGAGCGGTTCAACAGTTCATCGACCTGACCGAACAGGTCCGAACGCAAAATCTGTCGCGTGAGATGAGCGTCGTCGTTTCGAAAACGCAGCACGGAATGTCGGAGATTCACGCCGCGACGGGACAACTTCGGCACGGCGTCGACGAATCGGCTTCCAGTCTCGGCGAAATGTCGGAAAAGATTCGAACGACCAGCGAACTGACCGAAACGAACGCCCGGAACGCCGGAGAGGCCAACCGATTGACGAAGGACGCCGTTCAGGCCGCGTCGAAAGGACAGGTCCAGATGCAGAACATGGTCAAATCGATGAACCAAATTTGCGAGATGGCCGGCCAGACGAAAAAGGTGATCAAGACGATCGACGACATCGCGTTTCAGACGAACCTGTTGGCCCTGAACGCGGCGGTCGAAGCGGCTCGGGCCGGAGCTCACGGCAAGGGATTCGCGGTCGTTGCCGAAGAAGTCCGCAATTTGGCGTCACGCAGCGCCAAGGCAGCCAGGGAAACGGCGGCGCTGATCGAGTCGAGCAACAAGCAGATCGAATCCGGAGCCGGAATCGCGAATCAGACGGCCGAAGCCCTGAACGAAATCGCGAAACTCGTCGACGGCGCCACGGAACTGGTTTCGCAGATCGCGGAGACCTCTGCCGTGCAATCGACGAAGGTTCAGGAAATTTCCCGGGGCCTCGGTCAAGTGGAGCAGATTACGGATCGAAACCGGGACGTCATGGACCAGGCCGACGCCTCGTCCCACGAATTGTCCGGAGCGATCGAAGAACTGGAGAGCTGCCTCAAACAGGTCGGTTGACGAAAATCGATCCTGTTATACTGAAAACGGCTAGAAACTACCTTTTTCGTTTTCGACTGAAAAGAGCCCCAAGTGCAGGCGGTACTCCGTCGGAACTTGGGAACTGTAAAGAAATAACTTGTACAAAGAGCCCCGAGTGGAGGCGGTACTCCGCCGTAACTCGGGGGTTGAAGCGGTAGCTAATATTGTACGATTGTACAGGTTGTTTATTTACAGATACTTAGGGGTTGAAGCGGGGAAAGGGGAAAACGTGGAGTTTGTCCCCGTTTGCGGTATAGCCGCGTCGCCCACGACGCGTGGAAGCTCGAAAAAGCTCCTTTTCGGAAACAATTCGCGACCGGTTCCGGGTGTTCGTCTTCGAATCGTATGGTAGAATGAGATGAAAGCGGAAAAGAAGTTCTCCTTTCCGATGATCTATTTCCTTACCTTTTCGTCCCGTGCCTCAAGCGCCCTACCAACCTCGTATTTGGGACCGTAACGAAACGCTGCCGCACGACGAGCTTCGGGCGTTGCAATTCGTCCGGCTCCGTGACTGTGTCCGCCGCTGTTCCCAGGTTCCGTTTTACAAAAAAAAGTTCGCGGAACACGGCATTTCGCCGGAATC
The DNA here is from genome assembly GCA_031548665.1 of Thermoguttaceae bacterium. Classification (GTDB taxonomy): domain Bacteria; phylum Planctomycetota; class Planctomycetia; order Pirellulales; family Thermoguttaceae; genus WRKP01. The sequence goes on along the minus strand of JAVBQW010000077.1, from coordinate 4,353 downwards.
CATCCGTTCGATCGACGACATCGGACGGTTGCCGCTGACGACGAAGAGCGATCTTCGGGATTACTATCCGCTTGGTTTCCTCGCCGTCCCGAGGGAACAGGTCGTTCGTTATCACGGCTCTTCGGGAACGACCGGCAAGCCGACGATGGTCGCCTACACGCAGAACGACATCGAACTTTGGGCGAATCTTTGCGCCCGGTTTCTTTGTTCCGGCGGCTTGGAATCTCATCACACGGTCCAGATTGCGTTCGGTTACGGTCTGTTTACGGGCGGGTTCGGACTCCATTACGGCGTGGAGCGGGTCGGCGCGGCGGTGATTCCGGCGGCGTCCGGCAACACGAAGCGGCAGCTCATGCTTCTCCAGGACATGCAGGCCGAAGGACTGGTCTGTACGCCGAGTTACGCCTTGACCATTGCGGAGGCGATCAAAGCCGAGGGAATCGAACCGAAGAGTCTGAAACTGCGATTCGCGTTTCTCGGTGGTGAACCGTGGACGGAGTCGATGCGGGACGCCCTTGAGTCGCTGATTCCCGTTGAGAGCAGCAACAATTACGGGTTGAGCGAGGTGATCGGTCCCGGCGTCAGCGGCGAGTGTTCCGCGCGAACCGGCATGCATATTCAAGAGGATCATTTTATTGTCGAGTGTCTTGATCCGGACACGCTGCGGCCCGTTCCGGAGGGAACTCCCGGCGAGCTCGTAATCAGTTCGATCAGTCGGGAGGCGATGCCGATTCTCCGATATCGGACCCGGGACATCGCGGTTCTTTCGCACGGCGTCTGTCCTTGCGGTCGGACGACGACCCGGATGGGGCGGGTGATCGGCCGCAGCGACGACATGCTGATCCTGCGTGGCGTCAACGTGTTTCCGTCGCAGGTCGAGGAAGCGTTGCTTGCCGTGGAAGGGGCCGCGCCGCATTATCAAATTGTCGTTGAGCGACCGAAAACGCTGGACGAGGTTCGGGTCCGCGTCGAGATTTTGCCGGAGCATTTTTCCGACAAACTCGCCGACATGACGCATCTGAAGACGCGGATTGTCGAAGCGGTCCGCCAGATCACCGGCATTCACATGGACGTCGAAATACTCCCGCCGTTGACGCTCGAACGTTTCGAAGGCAAGGCGCGACGAGTCGTCGACAACCGTCCAAAGTAAATTTCACCCAAGAGCCGGGGGTGTAGGCGGTACTCCGCCGTAGCCCCCGGATGGTTGGTGTTCCGAACAGTAGGAAACCTTGGGTATTTTTTTCGCTCGAAAGCCTTAAGAAGGGTTTTTGCGGCATCTCGAATCGCTTCCGACCCTATACGTCGGCTCTGTGTTGTGATAAAATGGGGACGTTCCCCAAACGCCTTTTCACGGAGAAAACATGGACCGATTAAGAACGCAGGCTCTTTCTTGCTGGTACCTGACCGGCCCGACGGCGAGCGGCAAGACAAAGGCCGGCGTCGCCTTGGCGCGACGGCTCGGCGCGGAGATTATTTCGCTGGATTCCATGGCGATTTACCGCGACATGGACATCGGAACCGCGAAGCCGACGGAGGAGGAGCTCGGCGGTATTCCGATCCACCTGATCGATATTGTCGACCCGAGTGAGGAGTATTCGCTGGCAAGGTATATTGCCGCCGCCCACGACAAAATCACCGAAATTCACGATCGCGGCAAACGGGTTCTGTTCGTCGGAGGCACGCCGCTCTATTTGAAGGGCATGCTTCGAGGAATTTTTGAAGGTCCGCCGGCCAACAAGGAGTTCCGGGCGCAGCTTGAGGAAAAAATGCAGGGCAACCCGCCGGAACTGCTCCACAAAATGCTCAAGAAGGCCGATCCGGAATCGGCGAAGCGACTTCATCCGAACGACATTCGCCGCATTGTTCGGGCTCTGGAGGTCTATGAACTGACGGGGCAGCCGATCAGTTCCTTTCAGAAGCAGTTCGAAAACGGCGTTCCGGCGACGGACTGCAACGTATACGTCCTGCAATGGCCGAGGGAAACGTTGTACGCCCGGATCGACAAACGGGTCGACAAGATGATGTACGAAAACTTTCTCGACGAGGTCAAGCGGCTGACGGAACGCAAATTGCCGATCAGCCAGACGGCCCGCCAGGCGCTCGGGTATCGGGAGTTGTTGGACTATCTCGACGGCAAGATGAAATTCGGCCAAGCGGTCGACTTGATCAAGCAGAACACCCGGAATTTCGCCAAGCGGCAGGAAACCTGGTTCCGGAGTTTCACTGAATGTCGTTTCGTCTCGGGTGAAAATCCGAAGTTCGACCTCGACTTCGAAGAAGTCGAATCATCGGAAGTCGATTCTTCGTTCCCGGCAACCGACGACGAATAAAATCTTCGTGTTTTAATATTCAAGAGCCAAGAGCCGGGACCTGCGGTCCCGGTCCCCCGTCCCCGATCTCGCGGAGCCTACCCGACTTTCCCAAGAGCCTGCATCACCCGTTCGGTGATCGCCTGGATGATCATTTCCTGTTCGAAATTCGCGACTTGCGCAGGAGCCGAGGGTGTACTTTGCGCAAGAGCCGGGGGTGTAAGCCCCCGGATACCTTGCGTGCAGCCGCCGGTTCCGGCGTTTGCGCACGGATGTGATCCCGCGCAACAGGAACCCGACTCGGCGCATTTTTTGCACAATCCGCTCGGCGAGCAGCTCGAACCGGAGAGCCGGGAACTGTGTTCCCGGCTATCGTCGTCGCCGCGACGAAAAGTCGGCGGTTGAAACGCCCGATGTCCGACGCCGGTTTCTTTCCAACTGTCACGAAAAACGTCGTTTGCGCAGAGTTCGCAGTTGGCGAGATCGGCGCGGTTGTCTTTCATCCCCCACTGCGTTTTCAAAGCGATGAGGTCTTCGGCTTCCGACTTATTAAAATACTCGACTTTACCGAGATCCCGCGAAATCAGCAGGATGCGGCAATAAGCGTCCAGTAATTCGGTCATCCAGTACGCTTTTTCGATGGTCGGCCCGACGCTGACGGTTCCGTGGTTCGCCTGGACGATAATATCGCTTTTGGCAATGAACGGAAGAATCGCGTCGGCGAACGCCTGACCGCCGGGAATCGTGTATTTCGCAATCGGAACGTCCCCCATGTAAATGTCGACTTCCGGCAGCACGCATTGCGGAATCGCTTCCCGGGCGATGCCGAAGGCGGTTGCATGCGGCGGATGGCAGTGAACGACCGACTTGACATCTTCACGATGTTTCATGATCGTGATGTGCTGTCGGATTTCGCTGGTCATCTTTCGGTTGCCGCCGATTTGATTGCCGTTCATGTCGACGATGCAGAGATCGTCGGGCTTCATGAAACCCTTGCAAATCTGTGTCGGCGTGCAGACGATGCGGTTCTCATCGATTCGGTACGAAATATTGCCGTCGTTCGCCGCCGCGAATCCTTTGGCGTAAATCCGGCGACCGATGTCGCAAATCTCTTCCTTGACTTGTTGCATGTTCATCATGATAGCATCGGGGTTGGGTGGTTTTCGTCATCCCCGCGAAGGCGGGGACCTAGACGAAAGATGTTGTAATTTTTTTTGCATCCGTCGTTTCAGAGATCATCTGACAACGTGTGCAAACATATAATGAAGTCCGTTCTCTAGGTCCCCGCCTGCGCGGGGATGACGGCATCACTCTCCAACGAAAGTTCGTCGATAATCGCCGCGCAGTAGGCGTCGACGGGTTTGACATTGGGATAAAACGGCATGGCAGCCTCGGCTCCTTCGCTGAACGCGATCCATTCGCCGACGCCCGCCGAGAGCGGATCGTAGACGACGAGTTCTTCGGAGGTCGGTTCGACGTCGGGCTGTTGCAGATCGTCGAGTCCCATCGGCACGACGAGCTTCCACTGCGTTCCTGTGACGGAATCGTGAACCCGCGAAAGCGTGACGTTGCCGATGACTTTACCAATTCGCATGACAGTTGTACGATAAACGTAAATACCCTGTGAGGAGCAAAAAATTTCCGTCCCCTCTTCCCCGGAAGAGGGTTAGGGTGAGGGGCACTGTGCGTCATCCATTTTTCGAGGAATGAAAACTAAATGACGAATAATATCTGTTTCAAAAAAATAATTATTCACCCAATTGGAGCACTTCGATATTCCGCCCCGGAGGGGCACGATACCTAGCCCAGGGCAAGCGGTACTCCGCGCCGCCCTGGGTTGCGATTGTCGTTCCTTCGATCAGCCGCCCTACAGGGGCAAGATATTTCCCGGTGCTCGTTCTCTTGCCCTTTGTATGTTTTATTTTACTTGTATGTTTTATTTTACTGGAAAGAGTGTTATTGGGCAGCTACAATGGAATGAAAGGTTTCCTCCCCCTCGAGGGGGAGGAAAATCGAAATGATTTTCTTATCCGTCGCGACTTCG
>JAVBQW010000047.1:0-4388 GCA_031548665.1 Thermoguttaceae bacterium | reverse complement strand
CTTTTTGGCCGGAGTTTTCAGCACCGATGAGTCGACGGCAAGGGCGAGTCGCCCCCGCCCCGAACCGTCGAATCGAGGAACGTACTCCGAAGCAAATCCGTAACGATAGGTGTGGTCGATTGCGGTCGTGGCCATGATTTTCAGATTGTCTTTTTCAGAGCTAAAAGTTTTTTGGCGATTTTTGCAGATTTTCCTGTCCCGTAAATATTTTTGAGAAAATCGCATGTTTGAGGATGGGAGACCGTTGTTCCAATCGCAACAGTCAATTCATAAAGCAATTCGACGAATTCGTTCGCTCCGTCTTTATCGGGAATCTGCCCCAATCCCAGTTCGAGAATCCGCTGGACCACTTCGGCATGGGCTGTCGATTCCTTGGAGCAAATCGCCAAGGATTTTTTCCAACGAACAGACTTGTAAGCGTCCAATCGAAATAAATCGATCCAAGCCGAAACGAAATCATCTATCTTAAACCGACCGTCCGAAACGGCTTTCAGGAAAACATCGATTCCAAATTGTTGAACAGGTGGAGCTTGGGAAGCAAAAGCGACGCAAATCAAAGAATAGCCCATCGGACCGAGCGAAACATCGGCGTCCAATAACGGCGGCAAAAAACTCGGATTCTTATCAATGTTTGTTTTCGAATCAATGTCCACGGTAAGGGCACGGCATCCCAAGCCGCAATACGGTTCCATGTCGCTCGGACATAGACCGGACAGAGCCTCGATCATCATACGCGATAATTCCGTTTCATCTACAAAAGGGTCAAGAGCCCTCTTTTCAAAAACATGAAGAGCCGTCCACGGAAGCATCGGCTGACGTTCCACAGGAAACTTCGGCTCAAGAATCAATCTCGGCTCAATCGCTCCGTCTCCAACCCAACCTTTCCCCGGCACATTGACTAACCAATGAGGGACGCGATTGACTGAAATGTTGTACGACATTGGCGAACAAGTTTCAGTCGGGAAGATGGCGGACCTACTTTTCAATGCCACTGCAAATAATGAACGCAACGACTCGTCTTCTGTCGACGGTATGGAATCGGAATGATCTCCAAAAGCAATTTTCAACGCTCGACAATAATGATCGTAATCCGTGGAACCGTTTTCCATATTTTCGGACAGAATAGCGAGAGCCTTGTCCCGCCCCTGTTTTGCCAAACGAAGAAGGGCGAGTAATCGGTCATGCATTCCCGTTTGATCGAATCCATCCCTTTGTTGCCGGACACGTTCAACCAAGACGCCTGGATCAATCCAAAATGCCCCGTGAGTCGGCGTACTCAACAGTTGCCGTGAGTTTCCGTTCCGAATTCGTTCGGCAATTTCCTTGAAGTGATTTCGGACAAATTTACCGGCAGGCTGAGAGCTTTTCTTCCATACCGAATTAAGAATCCAAACGGTATTATCCGTCCTGAATTTAGTTTTCATCTCCTTCGAGGCTTCGATAAAGTCGACGGTTTCGGCATGAAGCCAAGCGGCGATCAAACCCATGACATAGAAATTGACATCAAGCCCCAATGCGGGATAATTGCGGTTGCTGTAGAGATCAAGCAATCTTTTGATGAGCGGCTTGGTCTTTTCCGTCCAGTTGGGAATTCGTTCGGAATAAAGTCTCGACACACCGTCCAAAAATCGTTCGATATCGACGGAGCTTCCACCTGTCTCCAAAAGGTTTCCCGCGAGGGCAAGGAGTTCTTCGACGGATTGAAGCGGCGAAAAGGGAATTCGGGAGATAACGAGCGTTGCCGTTTCCTCACAAGATTCCTTGCCTTCGGAACTTGTTTTGGCGACATCCGTCTCGATTCCGAACTCCGATTTTACGGAAGGAGCAAGCAAGGGAACGATGCGCTCGAATTCTTCCGAAACGCCGGTTTCATTTTCATCGCGGTATTTGTTCAATAATTTTATGGCGGTCGATTGCACATCGGCGGCTTCGTGTTCGGCACCGGCTAAAAACAGGCGAAGAATCTCGGCACGCAACGACGGGGATCGTTTGAGAATCTTTTCGAGGATAACGAGCGATTTTTTGGCTCTCGCTTTCGACTTGTCCAACACGAGGCGGTGAAAGAGTCCGACGAGTTCGACGTCCTTTGATTCAATGGTCTGAGCGGTATGAAGAACCATCTCCAAGCCAAAGGTTCGGAGGGGGATGAGTGGGCTTTCCATAAAATGAACAAACTGCGGAAAGTCGACATCAAGGTCATCGCCCGTCGGATCGGAGTTTTTATAGATGTGCAAAAACCATTTTGATTCGATATCGTTTTCATCACGGCGAGCTGTTTGGAAGAGGATATCGAACAGTTTGCGTCGATCCGTTCCTGGCAGTTTCGCCAAGGCGACGACCCACTTGTCGACACGTTTTTCGTCGGTCGAATAGATGTCCCAGTTGGCTGGACCGTCATGCAGACGCCGAGCCGTCCAATCACGAAAAAGATCGAGAGCCTGCTCGTGGTTCCCCGACTCTACGATTTCGCGTAAATAATCCGCCGGTTCTTTTCTCATGGTGCGACAATCTTCGATAGGAAAGAAGATGTAGAGGTTGTTTTTGTGGATTGATGAGCTTTTTCACCGTTCAATATACAAAATTTCGTCCGGTTTTGGAACACACAAGCGACTTTTGACGCTGAATTTACGTCCCTTCTTTCGGAACCGGTTTGATACCGAGGATTTCCAGGCATTCTTTTGTTTCCTTGAGCGACCGGACGTCGTCTTGGAAATCGGATAAAACGAGCTTGACCAGGATCATCAGACCGCGCAGGTGGGCCAAGTGATCCAAGTCCAGATTCGGAAAACCTTCGGGATGGTCGGTGTCGTAAACTTTCATGTTCCGGGTCAAGTCGCTGACAAAGCGGTCGAGAGCCCCGACTTTTTCGACAAGTTCGTCGAAAAACGGTGGCAACTGGAGTTCGGAGTCGTCCTCGATCTCGCCGGTTCGAATTTCTTCCAGATCGCGGTAAATGCTTTCCGGTCGTATACTTTCCATCGCGGCGACGGCCCGGACGACATGGTCGCGGATCGTTTTCAGGGCGGTGAGGTCGTCTGCTGTTCGCGGCTTGGCTTTGTAGAACCGATCCATCATGGAACGGATGCGGTCGAAAAGCGACTCACCGATGTCGTAGTAGACGTCGAAAAATTCATCGTGGCGGGGCATGGGACTCCGGGGTAAGAGGACTTGAAATGCAAGTCAAAGCGGAACCGGTTTCAAATAGTTCTACCGTACGGATATTTCGCAAGTCGACAATCAGTAGGAGATTGCGACGTCGATTTTGTTTGTTTTTCAATATTCGACCGACATTTCGTGCGATTAAGCCGTTGAGTTCATCGACAACAAATGTATTCGTCCTGCGAGCATGAACGTAATCGTTCCTCAATGAGTACGGCGCTGAGACATTCGCGGACTTGTTGCATGGTCATCATCGGTATGATTTTTTTGACGACGAACCTCGCTCGTGAGAAACCACAAACTCAACATCGACAGCGTTACATGATGATGCCAGTCACGCCAATTTCTCACCTGATCATCCGCCAAACCGCATTCGCCCTTCGCGCGGCGGAAACACTCCTCGATCCGATAGGCGTCCTTGATCACCCGAGCGTACGCGGCAAGGTCCGAATCCGCGTTGCCCAACGACAAGTAATAATCGAAGCGAATATCATCCGTTTCTTCACGCCATTGACTCACGATCAATGTCTCTTCGTCTCCGCCCTATATGAAAAACACCGCGTTCTCGATCTTTACGCGGACACGGCACTTGACCAGCTTCACCGTCAGGAGCCCTTGTGTCCTTCCCGCACTTTCACCTTTGTCCATCGTCTCTTCGGCAGAGACTTCGCCCAATCTCGCACGTTAATAAAAGGTCGTTCGTGTTCCTCGCCGCACTTCTCGCCAATCATCGCCGGTGCGTCGAGATCGCACTGTATTCCTGGAAATACCGTAGAATATTCGACGGCACGGTAAGCATGTACGGTTCGTTCAATTCACGCAACCCCCTGCGACGATCTGTCATCCAGGCGTTCGGAGCTTCCGTTCCGTTACAATAACCCGCTTCCGTCGGGCGCTGCTGTGGGCGATCGCAGCAACGCGGAGCGGTTTATTCGTGGCCGAAGGCATCCGCCCGTGCGACTCGCACCCCATTTCGTCATCATCGCCGATCCAATTGTACGGAAACTTTCTTCATCGTCCGAGAATCATTTCCGTCGCTTGCGCGTGGCGGGCCCTTTTCAACAGCGGGGCATCACGATTCGTTCTTACGGGACGCCCGCGTTGAGACAACGGATCGGGTCATTGATCCAACTTTCCGGCAGGTACAATTGCCGGTCGATCAGCATGAATTCTCCCGCGCCGACGTAGGTGAGAAAGATCGCGACCTGGCAATTGTCCAATTTTCCGTA
>JAVBQW010000159.1:0-29870 GCA_031548665.1 Thermoguttaceae bacterium | reverse complement strand
TCCGAACAACTTGACCTTTTGGCCGATTCGGAACCGCCGGCGGCTCCCGGTTCGGACGGTCCGATTGTTCACGATTTCGACGATTACATGAATCGCCGGCGGGAGGTGAATCCATGACCACCCAAACGATCAAGAATCCGTCTTACGTCGATCAGATCATCCGGTATCGGACCGGGGCGAAGGTTGTCCGGGAACTGGCCGCCCTGGGCGTCGTCGTCGGGTTGAAAGACGGACGGCTCAAAATCTGGAACGCGACGATCGGCGACGATGGGCGATTCCTTCCCGTGCCGTCGGAGGCGTTCGAACGGGTCGCCGAACATCACGAGGGGGTCTTGGAATATCTCCGGCGATGGGAGCGGTCCGTCGACCGGATCACTCAAATATGGTGGGCGACGAAACCGGAGTACCGTGAGGAATGCCGTCGCTATTGGGCCGTCCAAGCCGATGTTTTGCGTTGAATTTTCGGAGGTCCTTAAAAAAGGGGGATTCAGGGCCGTCGATCTCGGAACGGAAGGCTTGCGAACTGGTGGACGTCGTGGACGTTCTGCTTCACTGTCAGGCGAACGGTATCGAGTACGCCGGAAAGAAGACGGTCGGCTGGATCGAATCGGCGTCATCGGAGATTCAAGACAAGCTAGCCAAGGCGGGATTGATCGTTCAACCGCAACGAAAGAAGACCGGCGAGCTTTGGAAGGCGTTCCGGGAAGGCAAACGGGACGTGAAGGAAACGACTCCACCTGCACGGCGTTGTCCAGCGTTGCACGGCGTTGAAAGCGTCCAGAGTGGAAGGAGTCAGTAAACCCCTTGTTTTCAAGAGCTTGCGAGGCCATGCAACGCCGTGCAAGAAAAAAGAAAGGGGAGCTAAAAAGCTCCCCAGTGCCGAAGAGAGGAACCGAACATGGCCCGTTTTTAAGGGCTTTTTTAAGTTTTTTCAAAAAGCGCTGCGAGTTGCGCTGCTTCTTGGGTTTTTGAGGACAGGGTTATTGCAACGCATTGAAATGTAATGAAAATTCACACCATGTTGTTTTTTATGGACGGCCAGCCAACTCATAACGATTTACCTACTTCGACTCCCATAGACCCATTCATGTCAATCATGTTGATCAATGTTCGTATATGCATTCCGTGGAGAGATACAAAAACCTCCAACCAATAAACTTGCAAGGAGCAGAACCAACAACGAAATAAAAAACGGAGCGGAAACCGTCTTGCTTTTTTCGGATTTCAGCGTCACTTTGGTTTCTTCGAGTTTCATGCCTTCGACTTCAATGGACTCCGAATTCGGTTTTTGCGATTGTAACACTTTCGACAAAGCTGATTGATAGGCTTCCATGGAACCGGCGTTCGCTGCATATTGGCCGAGAAAAGCATGGAGTTTGATATTGCCGCAGGTCTCATCGGAACAACCGGCTCCGTACTTTTCAACCATCTCCATGTGCAGATTCGCCAGATTCTTAACGACCTCTTCCGAGGGTTTCCACATTCCTTTACGAACGCTTTCCAGCATGATCGATGTCAAGTTCTGCAATTCATAAGGACTCTTTTCCTCAAAATAGGCTTTCATATCCAATTCGTGTTTGTCCTCAATGTACACGCGATAGGTTTCGTCCCAAAGCGACTCGTCGATACTCGCCGGTTGAACGTAATTCCATGCTTGCATGTTGCGGATCGGTTCGACGAGATCGGCGGCACCTTTGGCTCCTTCCTTTTGCAAACCGCGAATGAACTTGGGATTCCAAATCGTTGTGCGAGCTTCTTCCCGAATGGCTCCGACCGCTGTCGTCGCGCGGGGGCGGGAACCGTTACGCAAATCGCTAAACCAAACTCCGGGGTCTTTGCCGGTCTTTTCCCGCACGGCAAGTGCGAGCGTATTGAATTCAAAAACATGGTCGAGACTCAAAGGCCCCCATGTGTTCGAAGAACACGACTGAATCATCATGTCCGTTCCCTGCATCTGCGTTTCAAGAAGTCCCTTGACGGAAACTCCCCACACCTTGCCGCTTCGATAGATGCCGTTCATGTTCTGAATATATTGATCGGCAACACGACCGGCGTCGGCGACTTCACTCCGTTGAACAACGCCCATAATTCCCGTGCCATAATTTCCAGTCGGGGAACCGAAAACTCTTGCCGTGGCGTAGTCTCTCGCGGCAGCGGCGGAATGTCCTTGCCGTTTGAGCATCTGCTCCGTATCACGTGTATTCAACTTGACGAAATTCGGATATTTTTCGTCGTCCAACGCGGCAACGGTTTGGACGGCCTTGTCCAATAATTCGATCCGCGAACCGGCGGCGTCACGAAATTGTCCCGAGGTTTGAGTCAGAATATCGATACGTGGCCTCCCCAATTCTTCCGAAGGAATTACTTCGACACCGTGAACGATTCCACGATCATCCCGTCTTGGTCTGAGGCCCATCAAATACAAGGCTTGGGCCAGGACGACTCCACGAGTGCGAATGTATTCGCCTCCCCAAAGCGTACACGCGATCCGGCGAGGATAGGCTCCTGCGTTGGCGGCTCGATAGTCGGCGATGATTTGATCGGTCAGTTTCTGTGCGATTGTATACGATTCCTGCGTCGGCGTCTGTTCAATGTCGATCGAAGCCATATTGCGTCCGGTGGGAACGGCATTCGGATTGACAATCGCATCGCCTCCGGAAGACGGTTTGACATAACCACCCCCGAGAGCCGTCATTTGTGCATCCAGTTCGTCGGAAATGGAATTCCGTAATCCGTCCGCGTGTTTTCTGATGGCATCGAAGAGAGCAAGCGGCTTGTTTTCCGGTTCTTGTTTCGTCTCATCCGAAGACATGCTTTGCATTCGCCGCATGCCCGACATCGTACCGCTTCGTTGTCCCGTCGCACTATCGGATCGCGTCGGTTTTTCCCGGCTTTCCGCTTTTGGTCGCATTTGTTCCCGCATCGCTGACGGCATTGCGGACGGCTTTTCGACCGATTCATGTTTAGCCATTTCCGGTGCTTTGAAAATGTCGTGTTTGATTGTTCCGGCAAGGACTTTGGCAACAAACCATTTCAAGACGGCGGCTTTTCCTCCATGTTCTTCTTTCGGCAGATCGGGAATACGCCCGGAACGTCGAACCGCGTCGATATATTCCAGTCCACTGTCGCCGAGCATGGCGCAGACGGTATCCTGAATTTGTTCCTCGCTCCAAGGACGGCCGATGGCATGTAAACCTTCCGTAATATCGGCCTGATCGATCGAATGCAGATATTCGTGTAACATCTCTAATTTTTCAAGAGGTAAACGAAACGCTCCATTCGCCGGTGGATTTTCCTTATAGCCAATCTCCTTGAACAAATCGTTTGAACGAACCAGTTCGGTGACCGATTGGAGAATTTCTTCTTTCAAAGCGTCCCCTTCGACCGACTCGTAATCATATAATTTCGAGTGTAGCTGCTTCAGCTCGCCATGCAACTCCGATTTCGTGAACGGCGGCGTCAGATGCGTGACAATGACGGCACTCGAACGGCGTTTGGCGACCATCGCTTCGCCGATGTTGTTGATCACATAGGGATAAATATGAGGCAGATCGCCGATCAAGATCGTCGGCCAGCAGTTGTCGCTCAGCACCGCCGATTTGCCTTTGGTGAATTCGAGCGAGCCGTGCGTTCCATAGTGAACGACGGCGTCGGCATGGAATCCGTTACGAATCCAAAGATAAGCCCCCAGGTAGAAATGCGGCGGCGGTCGATCCGTACCATGAACGGCGGTCGATTCGTCGGCCCGTTGTTTTTCAGTTGCTTCGACATGATTTGTCTCGTTAAGAATCGCCGTTGACGGTTGCGGCATCAAAACGACGTTTCCCAATTGAATTCGTGTTACCAAAAGATATGGTTTGCCCTCTTTTTGTACGGACATCGCCTTGCCGGGAGCCGCTCCCCAGAGATCGAACAAGGCTTTACGGTTTTCCTCGGGAACATCCGAAACGAGCCATTCAAGATATTGCTCGGCGGAAACCAATTCAGGATATCCCGTTTCAACGAATTCCTCCATACTACCGATGGCCCATTGTCCGATGGTTCGTCCTCGTTGTTGGATCAACGCCTCCAATTCTTTGGCGGATGCAGGAAAATCCTCGCCGAGATCGTATCCTTCCGTTTTCATGCGACAAAGAGTGTTGTAGAGCGATTCGACCGTATCCAAACCGGCCCCGCTGAGTGACGAATGACCGGGAGCCTTGTAGTAGACAATGGCGACTTTTTTTTCCGAATTCGGCTTTCGTTTCAATTTAATCCAGTTTTCGACGCGGCGTGAAAGCATGTCGATGCGACTGGAAATCGGTTGCCGAAGCGTCACGCCGTCTTCATTGGTTCCCATCGCGGCAACGGCCGTCGGTTCGATCACGCCGTCCAATTCCGGCAAAACCACGGCCATGCTCAGGTATCCGCCGGTCATTGCCGTCGGCTCCTTGAGCCAATCGCTTTTTTGTTCCTGAATACTGATCGCGCTGAGACAGGGAATATTCAAACGGCGGAGAAGTTCGACGGCTTTGTCTCCACTCATTCGTCCGATCGGAAAATACAGGGCGAGATCGGGCTTGCATTCTTCGATCATCCGCAGGCGTCCCGGTCCGGCGCCGCGTCCCATGAGGCAGTAAACTCGCATTTTTTTCGCAACCAGTTTTTCGATCAATTCGTCGACCGTCTTGCGTTCGAGCGTGTCGTAAGCATCCAGAAAGGCACCGAACATAATCACGCGGGGAGCGTCTTTCGGCATTTCCGGGTAAAGTTCATCGAAGTGTTTTTCGTAATCCTCCAATTTCTCGAACAATTTCGTGCCGAAAAGAAAATATCCTTCCTTGGGCTTCTTGACGACATCGGGAACTGCGACTCGGTGTCCTTTCAATTCATGAGCGACGCATTTGAACATTGCCCGGAGATTTTCGACATCTCCTTCGGCCATGTACTCGGCAATTTTTTCCTGCAACTCTTCCGGCATGTTCTGCATCGCCCGAGTCGTTTCACGTGTTGCCGAGGAAACGTAAATTGCCGTGCCGGTCGTATTGGCTTTGGCGACGTTGGCGATTTCCCGGTCATTCGGTTGCCAACCCATTCCACGAAGAAAAAGAACATCGTAATTTCCGAGTGGAGCGGTCGCCATTTCTTCCACAGGAATTCGATGAACGGAATAGGGCGTTCCGGCAGCGGCTTCCTTGTAGACAAGCCAACCGGCATCTCCCTTGATCGTCATGACGCCGATGCGCATCGGATAGAGAAAACGCTGAAAAACGGCATACGCTCCCCACGCAAAGGCGATAAGGCATACGATCGTCATGAAAACAGACAGAAATTTTTTCATCGCTATTCGGAAGTCTCTTTCTCCGTTGGCACATAAACGACGCGACCGTCTGGCAATCGATAGGCTTTGCCGAGCAACTCCCCTTGCCCGGCACCGGTCTGGTCGGTCGCTTCATAGTGGGTGATATCCTTTCCTTCCTTGACGACGATTTCCATATCCGGTTTGCCGGGATTCGTGATGACCGTAAAGTCTTTATTTTGAAGAAGACCGGGAAGCTGAAGATAGGAAACCAACGCGACCATGAAAGCAACGGCCAGGACAATCGCGGCATCAAAGATATTGGCCAGATTACTCACCGGACTTACGGTTTCTTCTTGCATGTCAAGAAATCCCTTGCGGTTTCGGAGTCTGCGTTGCGTCATATCCGTTGCCCTCCCTCCTTCGGCCCGGATTCCAGAACGGATTCGGCGAAAAAAATCAACAGGATGGCGTCATCGCGGTACCAACGTTTTCGCAAGGCGTGAACGCCGCCGCAAATCACTCCGATCAGAATACCGACGATCGTCGTCGCAAAAGCGATGATCATATTGGCGGAAAGTTGTGCCAAATCTCCTTCAGCCAACGCGAGTAGGCCGGGACCAAGTGGAATGAGCGTCCCCATCAAACCGAGCGACGGCCCGATTCGCGTCCACGTCTGGAGTTTTTCAAGTTGCGTCTGCCAAACGGCTTCTGTTTCTGCAACGATTTTATCGACAATCAACGTCGTTTGGCTTCCGACAAGGATTTTATTGACGGCAACAGCCAACACTCCTCCACCTCTCGACAAAGACGGCGTGGATTTATCGCCTTTTTCGAGTTTTTCCGAAAAAGAGAAACGTTCCTTGGCAAAACCTAGCCGCTCCGCCAGTTCGCGTATCATTTGACCGAAAATAACGCAGGAAACCAACAGACCGAACAATAACCCCAACATGACCGGGATGAGCAAGGCCGTGGAAATCATGGAAAATACGTTTGTCAGATAGGCCAAAGTATCCGTCATTTTTTATTTCTTTGAAACAGGTTTTTGGGGACGACGACACCGACGAGCACGAATATCAGTAACAACCCGAACACGAAAGTCATTTCGGAGAAATTCGGAGACAGGGAATTTGCTTCCAAATAGAGTTTCTGTGTCAAACAAGGAATCAACACGCACATCATCAAGAGGATACAGCCGACAAGCAGGTGCAGACCGATCAATTGATGCTGCCTGAACCATAAAATCATTAACGCGGAAAGTATCGTTAAAACGGTGCCTGTTGTCATGCCGGCATAGAAGCCGATGATCTGCGGTCGGACGCCGCTGGATTCCATCAACAGATTCTGCTCGATCCAAACCAAAAACAAGAGAAATACCGGCGAGGGGAGTGCCGTGATCAGTCGTATGAATAATTTCGAAACGACAGGAAACACCGCTTGCGTTTTAGCCGCGAAGCGCGCTGCGGGATCAAGAATTTTCAATTCCTCTTGAACGGAAAGAAAAACCGTAACGCCGATCCAAAGAATTTGAAGCACCGCAAGCGTTCCGAGCGTTTGCGGCATCATGATCCAACGTTGTAACTCACGGGGAGAATGCGCATCGGCAAGCGGCGCAACCAGTACTGCCGTCAACATCGTGAACATGATCGACGTCAGGTACATCCGCCAGCTTTTGATTCGAGCGATTGCCAAAGCTTGCGAGCAGAGCATCATCGCCGAAAGGATCAGCAACGAACCGCCGATCCAACGCTCGTCGACGCTTTCCCAAAAGGGGCTCAAAAGGACGGATACGTTTGATGTCATGATATTCGTTACAGTCCGGCGACGGATTCACCGCCATCAATCGTTGCCGCCGCCCGCCAGATGTTGTAACTGACGGAATTCGAACAAAACTTGACGGCTCCGTCGGTGAGCAAGACATTCAGACCTGCCGTGTGCCAGCTTCGAGCGCCGTAAAACCCGTAATTCATCCAGTTGGTCGAAGGCAAATCCGAATTCGGCGGCAAAAAGGCACTATACGTTGTACATATCGGCATCCCGACAAGCCAGGAATTACATCGTAAACCGTTCCATTGGCCCGTGGGGGCGAAAATACTTTCCATGTCTTTATAGGTTGATGCAGATGTCCAACCGGTCGAAATCCAAGTCAAGGTTGTCGCCGTCATGGTCTGTTGTAATTTTGCGCCCCGAAGCGAAGCAAGCGTATATGTACCGTTAGGAATACCGCTGCTTCCATCTCCGATCAACGACTCCGACATGGCCATGGTATTACTGGTTCCGTCCGTGACGGCGGCGATATTGTAACAGGACATGTAGTGAAAGAGTCCGTTCGATCGGATGGTGGCCGTCGTTTCTCCCGTAAACGCTCGGACTCCGATTCGAAAAACATCGTCTCCGCTACAGGTAACATAATTCGTCGGTGCGATATCGCGCTGTTCGGCTGTTGTTGCAGGCTCCGTATCGTTGGGAGCAACGTAGAAACCGCCTGAAACCAACGAGTGGGAAGCGGGGTCGCTCGGACAGCCCATCACGGGAATTCGCGTGCCGACTAATTCCGTAATGTGATTAAGAAACACATAAGATGCCCCCGCCGGCCCTCCTCCGCTTGTCAATCGTTTCGTAAAATCGATCTTTTCGTACGATTGTCCCGCTTCCATGTAGGGCAGAAGATGCGAATGAACGGAATACATACTGTTCGTTAACGCGATATTTGAGGACGAAACAACCAGGACCGGATTACCGTTGTTTCCGATTCCGGGAAAGCAATCCAACGTCGAATGATAGTTGTGCAAAGCGAGTCCGAATTGCTTGAGGTTGTTCATGCACTGCGAGCGTCGTGCCGCTTCTCTTGCCGCTTGGACGGCGGGAAGCAGCAAGGCGATCAACACGCCGATGATGGCGATGACGACGAGAAGTTCGACCAAGGTGAAACCTGGAAATCGAACAAAAGAAACACGGTGTGAGGGTGTACGTTTGCGCACCCCGATCGGCGGGAACGTGAAAGTCATGTCGACGGTCCTTTACAGCAAGGTCATCGAAGGAGTGTACCAATGCCGAGGGGAGAATCCGAAAGCGAAACGGTTTGATTTGTGGAAAAGTACGTTATTTCACAAGCACAAGCCGGAATTTCACGAACAAAGCCCGCTCACAAAACCGAACCCGGTCGGGTCTACCACCTATCTCCTTCGTCCTTCGCAAACGGAGATCGGCCCATAATTAATGGAGTTTGGTAGGTCTTCTGACTCTCGGCAAAGAAACGCGGCCTTCTCGATTTTCGAAAAAACCAATGGCTCAATGAATGCGTTTCAATCTGTCGTATTTGACAGTCCGATTACAGCGGCGAGGACCGTTTCGGCTTTGCACCGAATTCCCTGTTATCGATCCGATGGAGAGTTCATGTATTTCGTGAACAATCGGATCAGACACCAATCTCCTCAATTCTGTTTCGATTCTAGCACCGCAATAACTTTCGTCAAGCCTCTTTTCAAAAATCTCTCACGAAAGAGCCGGGGATGAAGGCGGTACTCCGCCGCAATCCCCGGATGAGTCTCCGCGAACAATCTCTTTTAACTTGGCCACGACAAGATCATAATTGGAGGGTTTGTGCGGAAAGGTACATTTCGAACAACACTTGACACATTTCGATTTACCGACATATTCGAAATCACCCCCGCAACGTTCTCCCAAAAAGTAAAGCGGACAATAGCAGAACAGGCAATTGAACAATTCCGGATCGATATTTTCGTGACAAGGGAAAAAACGGCAATCCGTGTTCCGAAAGAATTTGAAGCTGTTTTTCATGATTATTTAGCCGGTACTCCGTGCCTCGGCTTCGTACAGGATGGCGTTGACAATCGCCGCCGCGACGTTGCTCCCCCCTTTTCTTCCCTTGGCGACGATGGAGGGAACGTTGAGTTCCAAAATTTTTTCCTTGGATTCGACGACGTTGACGAAACCGACGGGAACGGCAACAACCAATTCCGGCATGAAGTGTTTTTGTTCAATAAGTTCGCAAATTTTCAAGAGAGCCGTCGGAGCGTTTCCGACGACGAAAATCATCGGCCCGGAAATATTTCGGACAGCATATTCCACGGCGACGGCAGAACGGGTCGCATTTGTTTCTTTCGCCTTTTGAGCAATATCGGGAGCGTCGATGAAACAACGAATCGAACCACCGAATTTCGAGAGAACTCGCTTGTTGATACCCGCCTCGGCCATCCGAGTATCCGTGACGACATGGAAACCGCCGTTTTTCAGAACGGAAATCGTCCGCTGGAGAACATTCTCCGTAAAGACAAGATTCTCCAGAAAATCGAAGTCGGCGGTCGTGTGAATCACCCGCTTGATGATCGACGCATGGGGGCCGAGCGTTTTATCGCCCAATAACTCCGAAATGATTTCGAAACTTCGTTTCTCGATTTCACTCGGATTCGCAATGATATTCATTGTTGATTCTCCGCTTGCGTTTTAGCCGCGCAGCGCGACATGGATTTTTCCAAACAAGCCGTCACGAAATTGACCGCGAGTTGCCGATTGCCGCCGAAATGAAGGTGGGGATACCCGGCAAACAAATTTTCCGTGGCGTGAATACAGGAAAAGGAGCCCGTCCCGTTTGCTTTTCTCGCCGTGAAATCGTTCCCTTCGTTCGTCGCGGAGGAATAGTGAAACGAATGAGCCCGGATTTTCGCCCCTTTTTTACAAAGCATGTTGTCTTGACGGGATTCCAACTCGATGTAACCGAATTGCTGAAGACGATCCGTCATGAATGTTTCGCCGTCAACGATGCCGAGCATCGAATGCTTTTCACTTTGCTTGTCGACCAGGCGTTCAAACATGTACATAAAACCGCCGCACTCGGCATAGATCGGTAATCCAAGTTCATGCTTGGCTCGAATATTTTGTTGAAGAGAAGTATTCGCCGCCAACTCCTCGCCATGAAGTTCCGGGTAACCGCCCCAAAAAATCAGGCCGTCGGCGTCGTCGGGAATACAGGAATCGTGAAGCGGCGAAAAGAAACACAATTTCGCTCCCGACTCCCGGAGGATGCGGTGGTTGTCTTCGTAATAAAAGCAAAACGCCTCGTCGTGCGCAACGTAAATCCGAACGACGGGAGGACGTTGTTCTGGTCGATGAACCGGTTCCGATATCCTTGGCGGTACCGCACCGGCGGCCAATTCAATAAATGTTTCAAGATCAATCGACTTCAAGGCGTTTTCTCCAAGAGCCGCGATTTTTTGCCGGATATTCGGAATTTCATCGGCCGTGACCAGACCCAAATGCCGTGATTCGAAATTGATTTCCGGCATTGCGGGGAGAAAGCCGACGACCTTAACCGGTATTCGGCTTTCGATCATCTCCTTGTAATAGGGATACATCGCCGATTCGGTTTGATTGAGTATCACCCCGACGATATTGTTTCTCTCCAATGACAAGAAACCTTGAATTTCCGCACAGACCGACAACGCCATTCCTCGGGTGTTGACGACCAACACGGTCGGAGTACCGGTGACTTGCGCGAGATGATTACTGGACGATTGGCTTCCCTTGCCGATCCCGTCGTAAAGCCCCATCACGCCTTCGATAATGGCAATGTCGCGGTCTCTCGAATGAAAACGTAACGATTCCCAAACCCCGTCCTCGCCCATGAGGTACGAATCAAGGTTGAAGGAATCGACTTCCGTCGCTTTCCGATGAAACAGGGGATCGATATAATCCGGTCCGCATTTGAACGAAACGACATTTTTGTTCAGACGCTTCAATGCGGCGAGGACGGCACAAGTCACCGTGGTTTTGCCGCAGCCGCTGCTTGTTCCGGCGATCAGGATTCGAGGGAGGGTATCCGACATAAAGTATATACGGGATTTTGCGCGGTCATCAAATCGTAATCGCCGACATTTTTCGATTTAGCGACGTTGATGCAGATTGCTTCGACTTCACAAGGACCGAATTTTCGAAACGCTTCGAGTATTTGGTTTAGGCTTTGGAGAGTAACGACATTGGCAACGATACGAACCCTCGGATTTTTCTCAAGTAGAATTTCGACAAGGGATTCCACTTCACCGGAACTACCGCCGATGAACACGGCATCCGGCGGCGGCAATCGATCCAGGCCGTCCGGCGCTTTGGCTTGAACGACATGGACGTTATAGGCTCCGTGTTTGACGCGGTTTTTCTCGATCAATTCGCAAGCGTCCTGATGCTGTTCGACGGCATAAACGATGCTTTCAAAAGCGCGACGCGCCATTTCCACGGCGACGGAACCCGTCCCGGCTCCAATATCGTACAGGACGTCTTTCGGTGATATTGCCAGCTTTTGCAACGTAATCCACCGAACTTCCTCTTTCGTCATCGGGACATGCGAAGAAGAACTTTCCGAGCGAATAAACTCATCGTCACGAAGCGGTCGGTACGGATTACAGGCATTTTCGTTTTCGACATACATCACGGAAAGATCGTCGAACACTTCTTTTTCCAGCATTGCCGGATTTCCATGAATGATCCGTTCTTCGGGATAGGAAAGTTTTTCGCCGACGATGACTTTCACGTTTGCCAGACCGCTCGCGGAAAGTTTCTTGCAGAGATCGTGAGCCTTGAACTCGCCTCCGGTCAACGCAAGGACTTTTTTATTGTACGATACACGTGAAACGATTTCTTCATTCCTGCCGTGAAAACTCACCAGGCAGGAGTCGTCATAGGAAACGCCGATTTTTGCACAGAGATAAGAAATGCTTCCGACGCCGTTGATCTGTTCGATCTCATACGCATCGGAAAAATCACGAATGATTCGACTCGCAATGCTGAAAAAACAGCAATCGCCGCCGACCAGCACGGCTGTCGCACCTTCGATCCGGCATTCCAGTTCCTTGAGCAAACCGGTCAAATCATGGCCGACACAGCCTTGGTAATGCTCGGCGATTCGCGGCGTTCCCAGAACCCGGTCGGCGGAACGGACGATCTCCGTCGCTTTCAATGTCCAAAGTTTTTCGTCACCGGGACCGGCGCCGACGATGTAAAGTCTTTTCTTCATTTCGTCACTTGCTGATTCTGTCGACGAGAATATCGGCCAACCTCGGGTCGACGCCGAGCGGTTCACCCATGACGACTTGGATGTTCGGATAGCCCGCGGTACACTCCTTGATCATGTTGGGAATGTCTTCCCGCAGATGCACTCCCATGAAGAGAAAATAGGGGACGACTTTTATTTCCGAAACACTTTTATCGATCAAGGCACGGACTGCCTTTTCCAGTGTTTGATCGCTAAATTCCATGAATGCGTGTTCAATGCACACCCCAGGCATCTTTTCCCTAACCATGCCTAAAATGGAAACAAGGGTGTTTTCCGTTTCTTTAATACGGCTTCCATGAGCGACAACCAATATGCCTTTCATTTGATGTTCCTTTCTGATGATGAGTGAAGGTTCTTGCGTAAAACCCAGTCAAGTTTGTCCGAAAGCGTACAAACGTGTCCGATAATAACGACCGCCGGAGATGTCACCTGATGGTTTTGCGACAATTCGTACAATGTTCCGAGCGTTCCCAAAAGTTTTCGTTGGTTTGGCAACGTAATGTTCTCGACGATCGCTGCTGGGACTTCACGATCCATTCCGGCGTCGAGAAATCCGTCGCAGATTTTCTTCAGAGCGGCGACGCTCATCAGGACGACGATGGTTCCCTTGACCCGGGCCAGTGAAGCGAAATCGATATCGAGTTCCCCGTTCCTCTTGGCGTGACCGGTGAGAATGTGGAGCGACGACGAATAATCGCGATGCGTCAGGGGGATGCCCGAATAAATGCCGGAAGCGACAGCCGAGGAAATGCCGGGTATGACTTCGAACGGAATTCCGTTCTCCGCAAGCAGTTCCAATTCTTCACCGCCGCGACCGAAAACGAAAGGATCGCCTCCCTTGAGCCGAACGACATGGAGTCCCTGTTTCGCTTTCTCGACAAGCAGGCGACCGATTTCCTCCTGCGGAACCGGATGGTTGTTGGCGTGCTTTCCGACGCAAATTTTCTCCGCCTTTTCTGAAATCATGGAGAGAACACCGTCGCCGACGAGTCGGTCATAGAGAACGACGTCGGCTTCTTGCAACCGCTTGATTCCTTTGAGGGTCATCAGTTCGGGGTCGCCGGGACCGGCACCGATTAACGTAACTTTCATGGTATTCGCTGTTTATTTATGGCGTTGGTTATTTTTCAAGAGTTGTCGGACCTTTCCAGAAATGTCGCTTACACCGCGATGATCGCCGTTTTTTGAAACAAGTCCGGCAATGAAGGATTCATCCTCGGCGATGGCGGGAAAGTAGCAGTTGCATTCTTCACGGCAGTCGGCAACGATGACCGGCACGTTATTTTTTTTGGCGTCTTGAGCGATGATTGCATTCGTTTCCCGATTATCGGTCGACGCAATGATCAGGTAAGGATGAAAACTTTGGATGTCGCCCTTTTCATATTTTCTGTTGACGTATACGATTTCATCATTCTCGATCATTTCTTGCAGCTTCAACGTAGTTGTTGGGGAAACAAGCGAAATTTCGGCTCCGAACGACCGCAAAATTCCTGCTCGGCGCTGGGCGACGCGTCCGCCTCCGACGATTAAAATCCGTTTCCCTTTCATGTCGACGAACAGTGGAAAAAATGTGTCCCCCCCTTTTCGTTCGTCGCCCTTGTATGAGATTCCCAATTGATCGCACAGTCCTTCAAAAGAAAAACCGCTCT
Source organism: Thermoguttaceae bacterium (assembly GCA_031548665.1). Lineage (GTDB taxonomy): Bacteria > Planctomycetota > Planctomycetia > Pirellulales > Thermoguttaceae > WRKP01. The sequence goes on along the minus strand of JAVBQW010000159.1, from coordinate 15,877 downwards.
CCTGTACTGGACGCTCGATGACGATGGCCCGGCAACCGCATTGTGCGGCGGCGTCGATCTTGGCGTCGAAACCACCGACGTCGCCGGAGTCTTTCGTTACGAGAAACCTGGTGTTCGTCGCTTCGAACATGACCTTGTTCATTGGCTCGGTGAACGGCCCCTGCATGCAGATGATGTTCGAATTCCGAAAACCAAGCTCGATCACCTTTTGCAGCGAGTCGAGCATCGGAAGAATTCTCACAAAGCATCTTGATGCAAAATCATCGATCGTGGTAAAAGGTTCCAGTTCTTTGCTTCCGATCGCCAAAAACACGTTGCCCGTTTCCCGACGCAACAATTCAACGGCTTCCGAAGTGTTTGCAACATACGTAACGGCGGCGTCTTTTTTCCCCGGTGATCTCAGTAATCGTAAATACTTCGTGTTCGTCGTTTGGCAGGCCCGACTGATGTTGCGGGTTGCCTGATCCGCATAAGGATGGGTGGCGTCGACAACCACGTCACAGGGATTGGCCTGCAAATACCGTATCATTTCCGTTTCGTTGAGCCGCCGGGCGACCACGGTGCAACCAAATCTTTCGGTCGAGAGGTTTTTGGCATATTCCGTTGCAACAAAAAGCGTGACGGATACACCGCTTGCCGCGAGCGTCGTCGCCAAACGCCCCCCTTCCGTTGTACCGCCGAACACGATGACGTTCATCGTCTTTCCTCCGCTTCTTTCGTTTCAATTCGATAGCCTCGCGAAGTCACCAAACGGTCGCCGATTCGTCGCGTGTCGGCATTGCCGATGATGACGGTCGTCAACATGTCGATTTCCGCGTTCGGCAACTCCTGAAGCGTACAAATATGGTAGTCGCGATTGTCTCGCAGCGCATTACGAACATGCCCGCACCAGGTTTGGCGAGGTTTGTGTCTCAGTAATATATCACAGGCACGATTCAAGTAGTCTTTTCGCGTCTTGCTTTTCGGATTATAAAGGCAAACGACAAAATCGCCGACGCCTGCCGCTTCGAGGCGTCTTTCAATGGTCGTCCACGGCGTCAACAGGTCGCTCAAACTGATCACAGCGAAATCGTTCGATAAAGGAGCGCCCAGCAAGGAAGCGGCGGCGGTCGCGGCGGTGATTCCCGGTACGATTTCAATGTCGATTTTCGAATCGTTTTCGACCAACTCCAACAACAAGGCCGCCATACCGTAAATTCCGGCATCTCCGCTGGAGATCACGGCGACTTTTTTGCCGTTCCGGGCTTCGGCAAGGGCGGTCTCGCAACGGGAAAGTTCGCTCTTCATACCGGTGCTGACGACTTTTTTCCCATACAATAATTCCGGAATCAGATTCAGGTACATCGTGTAACCTACGACGACCTCGCAATCGGCGATCACCTGTTTCGCCTGCGGCGTCATGTATTCCGGATCGCCAGGACCGATTCCCACCGCGTAAACGATCATTCGTCCACCTCCTTTACTGCTGGAAATCGTACCATCCAATCTTCTTTTGCAATCGCCAAGGTCATGCTGGAACGAACCGTTTTGGCGAGAATGATGTTCCCCTTGTTCGAAGAAAGCCAGGCGGACGTTTCGCAAACATTGCCGACGCCTGTTGTTGCACGAACAAATTCCGACAAATCGAAATAATGTTCGTGTTGTTGTAGTTCTTTCGCCGTATAAGTTCGAAAAGGAATTCGATACCGTGACGCCAAGGTGTTGATCGCTTCTTCGTTCCGTTTGATGTCAATCGATGAAATACTGCCGACCGATTCGAGCGGAACGGCGTGATCTTTTAATGTTTCAGTGAAATAATCGTGCAGTATGTCGAATGAAATGCCCCGTTTGGCTCCGATGCCGACATGGAAACATTTTGGAAAAAGGCGGAGCGTCTTTTCGAACGGTTTTTTGTTCAACTCGCCGATGTAAATACCGACATCCCCATGCTCTTGATGAACGATATTTTGCGGCAGATCACCCATGATTTCGTATTCGCTCGATAATCCGACGGGCTTGCTTTCCAAAAGCCTCGCCGAAACGACCTTGATCATTTCAGGGTTGGCGATCGCGTAGCCGTTTTCAACGGCGAAGGAATCCACGGCAAAAACTCCGTGAATGTCGGTCGCTGTCGTGATGACCGGAATCGCCCCGATCCGGGACGCGATTTGCTCGGCAATCCGGTTGCCGCCGCCAATATGACCGGAAAGAATCGGAATCACATAACGTCCCCGTTCATCGATGACAATCACGGGAGGATCGGATGTTTTCGATTGCAACAGCGGCGCAACGGCACGGACGGCGATTCCGATTCCCCCAATAAAAACGAGAATGTTTTCGTGCTTGAATAACGGAGGAACAAGCACATTGAGATGTACGCCTCGTTGGGCACACACTTTCCAATCCGAATTGTCAGACAATTTATCGACAATTCGTGAAGCCGTACATTCGCCGGTTTTCGTGAAATAAAGGAGATGCAACTCACGCATGTCGCTCTCCTCCAATTCGGTATCCGTGCGTAAATTCAGGATGGTAAAGCATGGATCGATCATAGGAATCGCCGAGAAATTTCCCCACGAGAATCAAGGCCGTTTTCGAAACGCCAACTTTTTCGCCTTCTTCCGCGAGCTTCGACAGCGATGTTTTCACGACAATTTCATCAGGCCAACTTGCCTTGTAAACGATCGCGGCCTGCGTATCTTCGGCGTAACCACCTTCGACCAGTCTTGATGAAAGTTCCGCCAACCTGTCGGCACTGAGAAAAATCGCCATGGAAGCCTGAATTTTGGCCAGTTCGACGATCTTTTCTTTCGGCGGGACGGGGGTTCGACCTTCCATGCGAGTCAGGATGAGCGTCTGGCTGACTCCCGGCAAGGTGTATTCCACTCCAAGCGTCGCGGCGGCAGCGGAAAACGAACTGACGCCCGGCACGACTTCATAGGAAATACCGTACTGAATCAATAAATCGATTTGTTCACGAATCGCTCCGTAGAGACTCGGGTCGCCTGTGTGAAGCCGCACGATGTTTTGATTCCGACCGGCAGATTCGCGCATGACTGCGACGACTTCTTCCAGCGTCATGGACGCGCTGTCGTGAATCAGGCAACTTTCCTTGGCGAATTCGAGCAATTCCGGATTGACGAGCGAACCGGCGTAAATGATGCAATCGGCCTGCGATAATAAGCGGGCGCCCTTGAGCGTCAGCAATTCCTTGTCTCCCGGACCGGCGCCGACGAAATAGACCCGAGCCGGGTCGGGCGGCTCGCTTCGCGTTCGATTGGTCCGCGGCCTCGTTGGGCCGCTGCCGTTTCCAGACGCTATATTTGCAACGAATTCGACGTCGCTCATTGTTCTTTCTCCTTCACAATTAGCACGGAAAAATAGTCCGGTGATGTTTGCGGTCTCGCTTGATCAAACTCGTCGATGGAATGAAATACCTGTTGGCTTTCCATCGTGCAGCGTGAAACGATTCGTGTTTCTTTCGACAAACCGTGATTTCGTAACGTTTTCAATACACGGTCGAGATTCCTGCCCGACTTCATGATGACTTTCGTGCCGGGCAGACCGATCCATTTTTCGATCTCTTCTTCACAACCCGCCGGAAGAACGTGGAGCGACTCGTTTCCTTCACAAAGGGATACATTCAACACGGCGGCGGCGGCGGAAAACGAAGCGATACCGGGGACCGTTTCCGAGTCGAAGCCGTGATCGTGAACGATGTCACGGATATATGTGTATGTTGAATAAATCGACGGATCGCCCAACGTGATGAATCCGACCGACTTTCCCGTTTCTAAAACCGAACAGATCCGCTCTCCAACGCTACGACGCTGTTCCATCCGTTTTTTTGTATCGCGGTCCATGGAAAACCGACACTCCAAAAGCTCTTTGTCGTGCAGATATTCTTCGACGATGTTCACGGCCGTCCGCTCGGAATTGTCCGGTTCCGGCACGGCAATGACATCGCATGACCGGATTATCTTAACTGCTTTGAGTGTCAGGAGTTCGGGATCACCCGGCCCAACTCCGATGCCGTAAAATTTTCCTCGCGTCATACATTACCTCCTTGCAACGACAGGGAAAGTTCTTTCATGTTCCTTGGAATGCGACCCGGAATAACATGACCGTGTTCAAGAAGTTTTTCGTGAACTTCCATGAGGATCGGCTTGACAAGTCCCGATTTTTCAAGGACATCGGAACGAGCGAAAACTTCTTCGGCCGTTCCTTCACAAAGCAGACGGCCTTGGTCCAGCACGACGATTTTGTCGGCGCAACGAAAAGAAAAATCGGCGTCGTGCGTCGAGATCAGGAGCGTCCTCCCCTCCTCCGTCAAGCGATTCAGGATGCCGACGAGTTCTTCCTTTTGCCGGGCATCAAGACCCGACGTGGGCTCGTCCAAAATCACGATTTCCTGATCCATCGACAAGACAGACGCAATCGTAACGCGTTTCTTTTCGCCGTAACTCAAAAAATGCGGAGCCCTGTTGCGCAAATGCTCGATTCCCATGATTTTCATGGCATGTTCAACACGTTGCACGACAATCTCCACGGAAAATCCCCGATGAAGCGGACCGAAAGCGACTTCCTCGAACACGCTGCCCGAAACGATCTGATCCGAAGCGTTTTGAAAAACGATGCCGATTCGTTTCATCCGTTCTCGCTCCTTTTTGATGATTTCTCCGTGAATTCGAACGGTTCCGTGTTTGATGTCGAGCAATCCGTTCAAGCATTGAAACAATGTCGTTTTTCCCGCTCCGTTGGCTCCGTGAAAAAAAGTTTTGCTCCCCTTTTCGATACGAAGATCGACACCGTCGACGGCCTTGTTCCCGTCAGGATAGGCATAGGAAAGATTTTCGATTTGTAAAATAATCTCACGCATGATCGCCATTCCTGTTTATTAAAAGATGCCGATAAAATTTGGGATCAGCACCACGAGGAGAAACAACGACAGTGCGGCGATTTCTTTAACACTAACACGAAACGGTTGCGGCATGAGTTTGAGATGACCGTCGTAGCCTCGCGACAGCATCGACTTGAAGGACCATTGGCTTTTGAGCCACGCTTGAATGAAAACCGAGCCCCAGAGCATGGCAAACGTTCGTGGAAAGCCTATGAAACCTCGATACCCTCCCCGGCAAAGCTGTGATTTCAACTTGATGTCGGCAATATCCATCAGCAAAAAAATGAATTGGTAAATCAAGACGGAAAGCGTCACAAGAACTTTCGGGCTTTTCAGGAGATACAAAAAATGAATAATATCCCGAAAGGGTGTCGTGAGAATGATGAAATACAGGCAGGAAACCGCCGCCATCGACTTGCAGACGAGCGTCGCGGCCGTCAGCAGGCCCGATTTTGATGCAAAAATATTGGTGTCGCCGATATTCATGTTCCACACACAGTCGATCGGAAGCGGCAACCACGTTACATTAACGACAATGCCGATGACGCCGAACACTAAAAAACCGAGCGGCAAGATCAGTAATTTGACGTAGTAACTCAGAGGAATTTTTGCTTTGAATACGGTCATGGTAAACATCGCAACAAAAACGATGCCGAACGCAAGAATACTCGTCGAACAGACGCAAGCGATCAGCGACAGCCCCCCGAAAAGAATTTTTACCAGGGGGTTCACGTCTTTTAAGCCGGAAAAGTAGGCGTATTTGTCGATGTAAATCATGTTTTTGACGTTTCTGCCTTTCGTGCTTCGTTCCGGCCTTTCAAATACCCGATACAATAAAAAATCACACCGGAACCCAAAGCGGCCTGCAAGGCGAAAAGCAGGCTTTCCGTTTCACCGCCCGGCGGTTCCCATATCGGGCTGAACCAAGGCTTGAACCCTTCGTTCATTTCCTCGACAACCTCGCTTGCGGCACCGTCCGCACCGCCGAACTCCGAATCCTTGACGATCACGAGCGGGATGATCGCGATGACCGCCGCCAATAGAAGAAGTGCGATATTGATGATCCATTTTTTATTCATGACTCAGGTCTCCCTTATCAAATGATTTGATGATTTCCCCGCCGTATTCCATCACGACATTAACGAGTACGACCGTCAGGATTCCTTCGATGATCGCCAGCGGAATTTGTGTCACGGCGAAAATTCCGGCAAATTTCAAGAAGGATGCCATGACGCCTCCTGTTTCACTCGGATAGACCAGGGCGAGTTGAATTGAAGTCGTAACGTATGTCGCAAGATCACCCAGCGCGGCTGCGAAAATGACGCAAAACGAACGAGGAACCTTGGCCTTGCTCATCGCGGCATAGATGAGAAAGGCCACGATCGGCCCGATGATTCCCATCGAAAACGTGTTCGCTCCCAAGGTCGTCAATCCTCCGTGGGCCAGGAGTAGCGCTTGGAATAAAAGGACGATCAAGGCCAAAACGCAGGCCGTGGACGGGCCGAACAGGATCGCGGCGAAGCCAAGCCCGGTCATGTGCGAACTGCTCCCCGTCACGGAAGGGATTTTCAGGGCCGAAAGAACGAAGGTGAACGCCCCCGCCATGGCAAGAATCGTAATCGCCTGCGGGTTTACGGCAAGGACGCGATTGATCTTCCTGATCCCCATAAGGATAAATGGAATGCACAAAATCCCCCAGGCGATACATGCCGTCGGCGGTAAAAAACCCTCCATGATATGCATCGCTTGGATGGAAGGCGTCGTCATCATGATCGCCGCGAAGACGACAGTCACGGTGAATATTGGTTCCAATCGTTTCTTAAACATCGTTATTATCCCTTTCAACAGACATTGGAGTTTGAATGAATTAAAAGTCCTTCTTCCAGAGTAAATACAAAAAATTCGACGATGGGCAATCCCTTTGTGCGGAAATTCAAATGGAACGCGATTTTCCGGCCGATACTCTCCCAGACCTTCCGACGAAATTCCCAAGTGCGAACCAATTCCATCGCAGCGTCGACGGTTACACAATCCATGATTTCATGAACCATTTTCGTCGATGCGCCGTGGAGAGCGCAATGGGCGGCGAAAATTTCCATGCGGCAGTCGGCAACGGATGAATGGGTATTCATGATGCCTCCCGCCAGTTTGATCAGTTTCCCGGCATGACCGACCAACGTCATTTTTTCAAGGCCGAGAAAATGAACGTAATCCAATACCTCGCCGACGAAGTTCGAACATTTGACAGCCTTGTCGATATCGAATCCCAAGTCGGAGCGGGCGAATTCCCGTCCGTAATTGCCCGGCGTAACGAGCAAATCGTGTTTGTTCTCGGCAAGTCGCATGTCGATTTCCGTTTTCAGCGTATCGACAATCGCCTTTTCGCTCATCGGTTCCACGATCCCCGTCGTTCCCAAAATGGAAATGCCGGAAACGATACCGAGCCGCCCGTTCATCGTTTTCTTGGCAATTTCCTTTCCTTGCGGAACGGAAATCAGGACGTCGAGACCGCCGGAATAACCGGTTTGTTTACAAACGTTTTCGACTTCACGCCGAATCATGCGAAGCGGAACGGGATTGATTGCCGCTTGTCCCACGGGAATTTTCAACCCTGGTTTGGTGACACGTCCCACCCCTTCGCCGCCGTTGACGCAAATTCCTTTTTCCGTTTTTTTAACGGTCGCAACGATTTCAATGCCGTCGGTCACGTCCGGGTCGTCACCGGCGTCTTTGATCACGGAACATGTTACCGAGTCATGTTCAATGCATGTTTCGTGAATGGCAATGGAAAGCAAAATGCCCCGATCGGTTTCCACCGTTGTTTCCGTAACTGGTTGTTTCGTCAAGAGTGTCAGCGTGGCGACCTTGGCGGCACCGGCAGCGCAGGTTCCCGTCGTGATACCGGTACGCAATTTCCTGTTGTTCTTGACGATGTAATTCATGATTCATGGAGCGCTTCGCGGCTAAAACGCAAGCGGAGCGTCAACCTTTTGCGGCTATTTTCTTATATCGACCATTTTGCTGTTGTCCATCGCGACCTGTTCGAACGTCGCCATATCGTTAATAATGTTTTGAGCGGCGTCAATCAGCAAAAATGTCAGCGGACAACCGCTCCCTTCGCCCAATCGCATGCCGAGGTTGAAATAAGGTTCCATGCCGAGTTTTTTCATCGCAACCGCATAACCGGGTTCCTCCGAGCAGTGGGACGGTATCATGAAATCCCGCACCGTGTTACATAAATGAAACGCGAGCAGCGCTGCCGCCGCCGAAATCACGCCGTCGATGACGACGGGCATTCTAAAGTATGCCGCTCCCAAATAAACTCCGACAAGTCCGGCGATGTCGAAGCCGCCGACTTTTTTCAGTACCCCGATCGGATCATCGGCACTCGGTCGGTGGAACTCGAATGCTTTTCGCACGACATCTTTCTTATGTACAAAAGCCTCTTCCGTCAGCCCGGCACCTTTGCCCGTTGTTTCCTCGACGGAGCAACCGGTCAGCGCCATCAGCACGAGACTCGAAGTGGTCGTGTTTCCAAGTCCCATTTCACCGGTCCCGACGACGGAGTATCCGTTTTCGTGCAGTTTTTTGACTTCCTCGAAACCGATGTCGATGGCCCGCAGCGCTTCCTCGCGGGACATGGCCGGTTGTTTGGCAAGGTTGTGCGTCCCCTTGCGTATTTTTCGATTGAGAAAATATTCCGACTCCGCATCGCTGTTGATCCCAATGTCGACGACCACCAAGTCCGATTGCGAAAGTTTCGACAAAACGCCGACGCCGGTGATTCCTTTTTGAAAATTCATCGCCTGCATTAATGTTACGACTTGCGGGGCGGGACTGACTCCCTCTTCGTAAACGCCGTTGTCGGCACACATGATCACGATGGCTTTTTTTGTAAACGAAGCCGAAAAGTCGCCCGTGATGCCCGCAAGTCGGACGGAAAGCTCTTCGAGTTTGCCAAGACTGCCGATCGGCTTGATCAAACTGTCCTGCCTCGTTCTGGCTGCGGCTCGGGCTTTTTCGTCCAACGGCTTAATCTGTTTAACGATATCTTCGAGTTGCATATTTTCAGATGGTATTTCAATAAATGGGTAAACGAACATATTTTCCCGACTTGACCGGATCACCGAACATCAATTCGATTCGGCTCCGAAACAAAGGGCCGTTGTAAACGAAGGTGTGGTACTCGCCGTTCTCACCGCAAGGATCGACTCCTTCGGCGACGATTTGCGATACGATTTCATGAGTCAATGTTTTTCCAAGGAACTTTTCGTCCATTCTTGCGCTATCCACCGTTGTAATCAAAGCATGAAAACCGGCATCGATCAACTCTTCGACAACTTTCCGACGGTCCTTTTTCCAAAGAGGAAAGACGCTTTGCATCCCGATATTTCGGCACCGGGCATCGCACCAATCGTAATGTTCTTGAACGTCGATGTCGCCAAAAACGACGGATTCCGCTCCTTGTGATTCAAAAGTTTTCAGGGCGTTTTCGAAATCATCGGCATAACAATCTCCCTTCGTGTCGACAATTCGTATCGGAAATCCAAACGATTGTTCGGCACGTTTCAATACCGTTTCCGGCAGATGATGGAACCATGAACAGGCGTTCTCCCGATCAAATGTCGTTACGGCCCCAAGCGGATTCAGGCCGCTCTCGATGGCGCGATAACACGCCAACAGACAATCTTTGCCTCCGCTATAGGAAAGGATGAAATTTTTTGTCATTGTCCTGACTCGCTTTGCGGCTAAAACGCAAGCGGATCACATCATGGTTTTCGGTTGAATAATTCTTCGATCCGCCGCCAGTCGAGATGCTTTTCAAGCTCATCGGCTAAAGCATCGAATTGACGTCCCGTCGTTTTCGGTCCGGTTCTCGCATCACAAAGGCTGTCTTCGTCTTCAATATCGATGTCGAGATAAGGAATCATTCCGAGAACGGAAATTCCGGTAGTCTTTTCCATACACTCACGGACTTCGTCGAACCGTTCCGATTGACCGCGACATTTGTTGACCACGATTCCTTTGACTCGTTCCCTTTCCTCTTCGGAAAGAAGCGACAACGTCCCTTTGACACTCGCAAAAACGCCGCCGCGATCGATATCCGCAACGAGAATGACGGGAACGTCGGCTCGACGAGCCATATTCATGTTGGCGATGTCGGTGTCTTTCATGTTCATTTCGACAGGGCTTCCGGCACCTTCGAGAACAATGAAATCGTGACGCTTGGCCAAACGGTTCCAGGAATCCATGACCGGAATCCAAGCGTCGTGCCGTTTGTACTTTTCGTATTCGTCACGGTTCATCATGCCGATGGATTTGCCCTGCACGACGACATCGGTTGCGCCGCCCGTGATTTTGAGAAGGATCGGATTCATGTCGACGTCCGGTTCAAGACCGCAAGCCCAAGCGGCAATCGCCTGCGCTTTGGCCATTTCGAGTCCCGAGGCGAGTCGATAAGCATTGCTCGACATGTTTTGCGATTTGAACGGAGCGACCGAACAGCCTTTCCGTTGCAGGATTCGGCAGAGACCGATCGACAGGATCGACTTGCCTACGCCGGAGGCGGTCCCCTGAATCATCAGTGTTTTCGTCATTACCGACACGGTCGGTTCCGTAACCGAGCTGCCGCTCGCCGTGCTAACCCGCAGGATGGTCGCTCCGCTCCCGATCCTGCTGGACTCTTTTGATGACAGCTCGCATTTTTGAGGATGTGGAGCCGAGACTCCTTTCCCGTCCACGATTTTCCGAACGGCTTCGAGAAACCGGACGTTGTTCGGTCGGGTCGACAGGCCGACACGACAATATTCAGAACCGAGGCCGTCGGCGGCGTCGAACGAACGGATACGAATGAAGTATTCGTCCAATTTCTTTTTCAAATCGAAATCGTACGGATTCTTGAAAAACAGAAAATTCGCTTTGCTGTCAAAGACGGTAAAACCTAGGAGTTGCAGTTCGTTCTTGACAAAGCTCCGCTCTTCGGCAACGAAAGCAACCGATTCCGCGATGAAGCCGTCCGCATTTTCCAAAGCCGCGATTCCGGCGGCCTGCGCAAGGTTCGAGACAGGCCAGTCCGGTCCCCGGGAACACAGATAATGTTCGATCAGTGGTACGTTGGAACAAATTGTGTACCCCAAACGGATTCCCGGCAGCGCGAATGTTTTCGTGAAAGCCTTGAGAACAACGAGATTGGAAAATTCCTCAAGGAGCGGTTTCGCCGTCGTTGTTTGGGCGTCTTCACAGAAATCGAGAAAGCATTCGTCGACGACAACCATCGCCCCGGTTTCCTTGCATTGTCGCAACAATTTCTCAATCACGGATCGCCCCGTCAAAACGCCGGTCGGACTGTTCGGATTACAGAGGAACACGATCCCGATCCCTTCGTTACGAAAATGAACACGATCACAAACGAAGCCGTCTTTTTCCTTAAGATGATGAAAAACGATGTTCTTGTGACAGGCTCTCAATGCGCGTGGATAATCGGAAAACGACGGAACCAAAACCATCCCTCTTCGATATTCCGTACACATTGCGAGTCGAAAAATAATATCCGAGGAACCGTTGCCGCAAAAAACCCAATCGGCGTCGACGTTCTCGAATTCCGCAATCCGTTTCCGAAGTTCCGTCGAACGGCTGTCCGGATAGCGGTCGCAATACGGAATCGCTTTGCGAATCGCTTCTTCGACCTGCTTCGGCGGTCCCAAGGGATTGATGCTCGCCGATAAGTCGATGAATTTTTCCCCGCCGGGTTCGACGTGGACATTTCCACCGTGACTATATTTGTACATCGGCACACCTCCAGAGGATTTGTGTCAGCACCATGAGCAGAATGCCGATTACGGTCGCCGCGTACATCAAACGATTCGCTTCGATGATATGTGAAGGAGACGGAGCGACAATCGCATCGCCGATGGTCGGTTTCGAAATGAGCTTGCCTCCGTAATACGAGTCTCCGCCCAACTGCAAACCGAGCGCTCCCGCACAGACGGCTTCGGTTTGCGCCGAATTCGGACTCTTGTGCTTGCGACGATCCCGGCGATAAACCTGGAAAGCCCGCTTTGCGTCTTTTTTCGTTACAAACGCCGCAATCAGCATCAGGAAAGCCGAAAGTCTTGCCGGAAAATAGTTGACGATGTCGTCCAGCCGTGCGGCGAATTTGCCGAAGTATTCATATTTTTCGTTGCGGTATCCAATCATGGAATCGAGTGTGTTGACCGCTTTATAGGCCATGCCGAGCGGAACGCCTCCGAGAAGAACGAAAAAGAGCGGGGCGATCACGCCGTCGGAAAAATTTTCGGCGACCGTTTCCACTGTTGCGCGAACGATTCCCCGCGATTCCAACTGTTGTGTATCCCGTCCCACGATCCGGGAAAGATTTTTCCGGGCTCCTTGAAGATCATCAGCCCGGAGTGATCGGTAGACCTTCATGCTTTCGTCTCGCAGAGCCTTTGGTGCGATAATGAAATAACACAGCACGATTTCCGTGACGTAACCGAACCAGGGATTCGCATTATAAAACAAGCCGATCAAATATCTTGTCGCGAAATAAACGGTTGCCGTTAAAACGATTGTCAGCAACATCCCGGACAGAAATGCGAGGACGCCGTTTTTGATGCGGAGGAATTGAAAAAACCGCACACCCCATCCAATGACCCGACCAATCATCCGAATCGGATGAAACGGATTCTGCGGATCACCGAGGAGGCAATCCAGGAGAAAAGCCGGGATGATGATTTGGAAAGCAGGGGACATCGACACGCTCTATCAATTGGTAAACGTTAAATCCGTCGGTATGAAAACGATTCCTCATCCATTTCAACGGAAAATCCCCGGCCGCATTCCGGAACCCATTCATAATAGTGTTCTTTTTGACCGGGAAACAAATGTTCGATCAACGTTCCGATCACCCCGCCGTGACAAACGACGACGATGTTTTCGGCCTGCGTTTTTTTGATGACTTCAAACCCTTGCATCACCCGTTTCGCAAACCGGTTTTTCGATTCGCCATTGGGACAAGGGGTGTCGTCGTTTCCCGCAATCCAATGAAGGTAAGCGGGCTCGTCTTTCAATTCGTCATGACTTTTCATTTCAAAATCGCCGAAATCGTATTCGTTCAGTTCCTCGATCGTTTTCTGCGGCGTCTTGTCAAAGAGAATCCGCAGGCTCTCTTTCGCCCTCCGAAGACCGCTGGTGATATGACAATCGGCAATCGGTAACGTGATCGTCGACTTCAACCGTTCGAGTTCCGTCACTCCTTTTTCACTTAACGGCAAGTCGGTCGAACCGTAATACAATCGTTTTTCGTTGGCAATCGTCATGCCATGTCGCAATAAATGAACAATCACTTTATTTTCGTTCCCAATCCGTAAAAAACACGAATCACTTCTTCGGCATGGCCGCTCAGCAACACAAGGACGCGACCGACTGTTTCACGCCACAAACGCATTTTCCGGTCGATCGGCACCACGCCACAGGAAATATCGTCACAAATCACGGTTTTCGATTTCAAACGCTTGATATTTTTTTCAATGTAATCTACCGGATCATTACCGTTTCTCAATTGAGCTAAAATCATCCAATGAAGTGAATCGATCATATCCTTGGAAAAATCGAGTTCCGATTCCGTTTCCGTGCATTGGAAAACGGAAGCCGCCGAATTGCCGTGCGCCATCGCGTAATCCAATTTTCCCTGATATGCCCCGCCGATGATTAACCGCATTGTTTTTCTTTCTATATCAACGATACGGCCAAAAGGCCGGACAATTCGCTCAACGTGATGGCACAACCACACAAATCTCCTGAAACACCTTGAAATTGCTTGGCGAGATAAAGCATGACACTTACCCCAACGGTCAGGACGACGACCGAAGCGAGGAACACGCTTCCACCGGACAAAAAAGCTCCCGTCAAGGCAATCGCCAATAATGTACCGAGAAAAACGAAATGCCGTTTTCCCGTGTTTTTCTTGAACATCGCCGCGAATCCCGACTCCGACATCGGTTTGAGCTTCAGAAGCATCAGTCCCGTCGCGCAACGGGAAAGGATCGGAAGAAAAACAAACGCCATCAACGGTTTCTTTTCGGCGAGAATCGTTTCGACGATACAAAATTGAAACAGTAATAGGCAAGCCAGTGCAATAACCGCAAACGCGCCGACATGGGAATCCTTTAATATCCGACGTTTTTCCTCCAAGTCGCGGCGGGAAAAGTAGGCGTCGGCGGTGTCCATGTATCCGTCGAGGTGCAAAAAGCCGCTGAGGACGAAGGGTGTCAGCAAAACCACCGCCGATCGGAGAGGCAACGATAAATCGACCGTTCCTTGGGCAACGGCATACCAAGCGATGCCGATCAGTCCTCCGACGACCGGCATCCAAGGGATTACCCACTGAAGGCATCGTTCATCCCAGTTTCTTTTTGGAACCGGCAGAATGGAAAACATGCCGATGGACATCAACAACGCTTTAAACAAGGAAATGACTCAAATTATTTATGAACAATGATGTTTCCTGCGGATGCTTCCAAAACGGAATCGCAAACACTCGCCAGTTTTCGACCAATCAGCGCCAAACCTTTCCTGTATTCTTCCGTTATGGCGTCGTAAAGACAAGCGTCTGAATGAATGTCATCCGAAACGAACACGATATTTTTTACTTTCTTCACGAGCAACATCAAATCCTCGGCAACTTTTTCAGCGGCCCTCGGTATGACCCTTCCCTTTTTTTCGAACATTTCGTTGGCCAACAAAGCCGTAACGCTGTCCAGCAAAAACGTGCCGTCCATGTCGCATCTACCCGTTGCGGTTAAAATGTTCCTCGAAATCTCAACCGTCTCGAACCCCCATCCTTCACGTTCCCGGCGATGTTTTTCAATACGTTGTAAATCTTCTTCGTCCGCCGGAATCATCGTTGCCAGATAATACAGGGGGGAACCGTTCGAACGCATTTGCCTGGCAAGCGTTTGCGCGTGATAGGACTTTCCATTTTTACAGCCACCGGAAATAAAAACTCTCATATTTCAACGTCACATGATTGACTACCTATAGTAACGGCACCATCACCGACGACAGGAGGTCTGAGGCAACGTGACGACTCGGAGACGATCTATCCATTTGCGGACAGGGAACGTGAGTAGTCCATGCGGCACACTCGTAGAAAAGCATGCAACAAACCGCATTCCCCATGTCCTGTGGGAGTCAACGGCACCCGGTGAATCTTGAAATTCACCTTGTTGGCAGGTCTTCCGACTTAAACATCAACGTTTTTCCAAACCTTCCCAAGCGATGCTCAGTGGTTTCAAAGCAACTGGAAAAACTCCGTTCATACGGCAGCAGGACTGTTCGGGATTCTCACCCGATTCCCCATTATCGCGGCAACCGAAAGGCTTTACGCGACCAACTTCAATGTTTGTACTTACTCAAAATAGATAATACCACCTTTACAATGGACTGTCAATTATCACTTGTAGTACAAAGTTAGAGAAACAGTGTTCGCGGCATGAACAACAACCGGAATGGAGGCATACTCGCCGTAATGATGGAGAAAACGCCATGAACCGTCAATCCGGCGGAGTACCGCCTTCTTTCCGGCTGTTATCTGACGAACACGATTTCGTTAACTTTATAGTAGTGGCCTCCTGCCGAAACCGTCGCGGTAGCCCTCGCCGGGCAGCAGGCAAATTCTTTGCTCCGAATCGGTTAGGTGGGCCTCCCATCCCGCTCCGCACCCCGCCAGAGGGAATTCGGTGCCGGACGGGAGTCCTCGATTTCCTCATTCTCGGCCCATTGCCCGCCTGTCGCCCTGACGGGCCACACGTCGCGTCCAGGAGGGGAAGCCGGGATTTTGTCCCACCCCGCCCACTGGGCGACCCCGGCGGGGCCGGATTTCACGGATGGCCCGATTCTCCTTGAGTTTCTGTTCCGGCGGAAGTGTGACAAAATAACTCGCATCTGCTAAAAGAGTTACGGCGTTTTGTCACAAAGTCACACTTTTTTCGGCGGAAG